>CAZIBN010000025.1:0-4628 GCA_964537395.1 uncultured Elusimicrobia bacterium | reverse complement strand
TCGCTTCTGGTCCTGCTATTGGCCGTTCCCGCCGCCGCGACCCCCGCGGCGATGTCGAACACGCTCGAAGCGCTTCGCAGCCAGGCCGTCGCCGATCCCTCGGCGCCGCCCTCCCGCGAGGACGCCTCGGCCCGCGCCGGCAAGTCCTTCGACCAGAGCTTCACGATCCAGACCTTGGCCCCGGTCGAGTTCGTCGCGTTCAGCGGCGAGCCGCGCAAGAGCCCGCCGCCCCAGCTCGACGAGAAGCCGCAGCCGCCCAAGAAGGAGCCGGTCGCGGGAACGCCCAATCCCGGCGAGGGGACGGACTACTACTTCGAGGGCAAGAAGCCGCTCAACGGCATCACCATCTACACGCCCGTCAAAGGCGACGGCTCCACCGCGGGCGGGGAATCCCCGACCGCCAAGTACGGGACCTACGGGAAGTACGCCGTCATCGGCGGCGTAGCGCTCCTCGCCGTCGGCCTGGCGCTCGGAGGAACCCCGCTCGTAGCACTCGCCCTGATCGGCGGCCTGCTGATCGGCGCGGGCGCCGTCCTGTCCGTCCTCTTCGGCAAGAAGAAGTAGCCGGCACGAGGCAGGCACATCACGCAGTGATGAAATTGGTGCTGTTTAAATCATCGCTACGAACTTTTTCAATCCGTATCGTCATGATTGAGAGCCTGCTTATCCTGGCTTTTTTCACGGCAGGCACTATCCACCACGCACTCCAACAGCGGGATATCTGCAATATCGTTTCCGATGTGGAATGCACCTCGACCCCTGCCCAAGACTTCCTCTTCATACTGCTGCTCTCTTCAGAAATAGCGCTCGTGCTTACTCACGCGGCCGCTATCATGAGAATCGTGCATGCGCTGAGCAGCAAAGGGCGAGAGGAGCCCATTCGATTCTTATTAAGCGATTCGCTTCTGGTCGTGATCGGCATGCCGTTGATCGCAGCAATTTTATGTGTTGGGCTAAAGCCGGTGCTGCCGCATGCGGCCCGGACAGTTAATTCTATTATTGAATTTTCCAAAGATGTTCGCCGTTGATTTTAGACGATCCGCTACAACCGTTGCGCCTCAACTCAACATTTGGCCCAGACGCACCTTGGGTCCAATGACTCAGGCGCGCGGCGAACTCCCGCTATATACTTAGGCAAGTCCCGAGAGGGACGCTCTGTAACTCGGGGTTAGGCCCCGGGGCATCCACGACCCGACCTTAATCGGGTGAATCCAGAGGAAGCGCTCAAGCGCTTCCTCTATTTTTATGACAAAAGAGAATCTGCCGACGTTCCGCAAATGGGGGAAGAAGCTGTTCGAACGAAGGCGCGCGATCGTCATCGCGCTGCTCATCTTCGGCGGCCATCGGGTTGCACGCAATTACCTGAAGGAGTACTACGCGGTCATTTTGCCGTGCGATCAACCATGCCAGGACGCCATAAGCTGCGATCCTCTCGAGTTCACCTTCGAGGCAACTCCCGCGAAAATCAAGCTGGGCCAGCCCAATTACTTGTGGTATCGGGCTCAGATTAAGAATCGTTCCTGTCGCGAGGTCACAGTATTTTCTATCGATGGATTCCTAGATTCTAAGGAATTGAGAAGAATAGGGAGCAGTCTATGGGTGACCGTAGCCGATCCAGATGGCCAAGAAATCGAACGTCTTCCCGTTCCGGGACCCGACGGTGGAATATCCTGGGATTACGGCAACGCTAAGGGCGTAGCGATATCAACAGAAGGAAACATTCACCCCTATCAGCCGAATTACGAACGAATCAAACAACTGCGCGAGTCAGGCAAGTTGAAGGGATCTGGTTATGTGGACCTCGAGCCCGGTGAGACCTTCGAGACGATCACCCCTGTGTTACGGCCCTACAGAATAGTCGCGTGGAGCTTCAGAACGGAAGATGGCGGAATGGGCGACGGCTACCGTTGGATACAAGCTGAAAATCCGCCCAAGTTCCCGACTCCGCCCCCAGGATTCAACAAACTGGATCGTTATAAATTCATTCGGCCCGGGCGATATTCAATTGCAGCCGGATTCCACAGCGAGATCGTCATTTATCCTATCTTTACGCGTTGGGAAAACCGGTCGCAATGGCTCGATTGGTTTTTTTGGGGCACCTATCCGTCGAGGCTGGATTCGAAGCATCGCGATGTTGACTTGGTCGCTCAGCCAGTCGTCATCGGGGTTAGCCGATGAAAGCGCTAATGGTGTGTGTCCTATTATTGGCAAGCCCACTGCGTGCTCAGCCCGGAAGGTATTGCTCAGTAGCTGATTGTCCGGTGAATTTCATGCCCCAGCCTTCTCCCCCGAGCGCTACGGCACGAAAGAAGGTTGCAACGGCCCTGGCCTCAGTTGCAACCGCGGAACAGCAGGAAACGGTTGCGGGCGACGATCTAGAAAAGCGTTACCAAAGAATCAAATCGGATCTACTGAAGTCGCACAAGTTGCTGCCGGACTGGTTGGCGGAACGGCTTGAGACTCCGGATAAAATTCAGAAGGCGGCGCTCGCGGATTCAGAATATTTAAGCTTGATGGTCAAACATCAAACGGCCATCGCGGAGACATACAGGTCGCACAATGAGGCCATTCGAGAAGCCATGACCGCATACCAGCTGTCCCCACCAGTCACGGATTTTACGGGCGACTCGAGAGCGGCCGAATTCAATATGGTCGCCAAGCCCTGGCTTCCGCATTACAGCCGGCACGAAAAACGCGACGATGACACGGGGCAATGGCGCAAGCGCGATTCTGGTGAATTGGCCAAGGAACAGTCGGATAATGCCATTGTGGGCGGAGGAGTCATGGCCGCCCGGACGAGGGGGAATGGCGTGATGGAATTCTACGGACAGGCATTCACAAGCCCTGAAGATCTGGCTGTCAATATTTTCCATGAAACCTCTCATTGGGTGGATATCGCGGGTAAATCGGGCGGATTCAATTATCGTTCGGACCTACCACAGGTCTCGTTTCGAACGGAGCAACATGCATATGAGCGTGCGGCCGCTTTTGCTCTGCAAATCGGCGCAAATGCGCAGAAGCACCTCGATCTGGCTAAGCAGTTCGAACTTCAAGCAAAGGAATCCGAGGAGAAACATTTAACTTGGCCCCAGGTCCTACTCAAACGAGGCTGGATCGGCCGAGACCGGGGCATGATGGCGATGGCCCCGGCTGAATCCGAGATTTCTCCCGGAGACGAAGAGCTCCTCCGTCAAAAGATGGACGAGGCGCAGGCGAGGACCAACGCCCGGGCTCGGGAGCAACTCGAAATCGCCCGCCGCGATCACGATGAGCGGCTAAGAAATGCCTATTTAGACATAGCCCAACGCTCGTGCGATAACCCGGGGAGTATAACTCAGGCGGAGTTGGACGGTCTTCCGAAGCCGTATGATAAGAGTTCCATGGGTCTAAGGGGCGGCGATAATATTCACGCTTCCTGCCAAATTGAGTATTTGTTGCTGGTCGCTGGAGCGACCGCGGAAGACCTCGAAAGGTATTCAACGCCCAAGAGGGCGGCCGACCTGTCTCCTCAGCCTGGCCCCTACTATCCGCCTCGCCGCTTCGAACCCGCCACTCCTGACCCGCTGACGCCGTTCGAGAACGTCCTCCCGAAATTAAGCGCGTTCGCGGCCGAGGCGTGCCGTGCCCCCGAAACGGTCTCGATCAGGGATTTCCAAGACCGGAATGACCGAGAGCACTTTTACTACGATTACTCATACCTGGGGCGTGACGCGGATATTGCCGCGGGCCTCTCGTCCAGTCTTGATGAATGCTCGAAGGCGCTGTTTCGCAGGCTGATCGACATGTACCGAGGCAGACAGTACCAGGAGATTCGGTCTATCGACAGGCAATGGATTCGGAACTTCGTGGCCACCAATTCGCGCGTTCCGGACTCGTCATCTCCTTCGAGCGGTGGACGGGGCCCCAGATGCGAGGATTTCGGGAATATTCGTTGCCCCTGATCGCTGGGTGAAGCGCGAGGCTTATTTGTTCCAGTTGAGCTTGCGTTCCGGCGCCGCCGGCGCCTGAACCTTCAGCCGCACCGCCGCGCCGAGTGCTGCGCCCACGCCCGCAGTCCCGAGCCAGCGCCAGCCGCCGCCTGACCCCGCGAACGCGGCCCACCATGCGGCCGCGCGCTCAGCGAGCGCCGTCGCCCAGGGAGAGGTTTCCGGCACGGTCCAGGTCAGCGCCGAGAAGAGGAGCCCAAGCCCCGCCAGCGGCCCGAGGACACGCGCCCAGAGCGCCTCGGAGCGGTCCTGGCCCCATTGGCCGAGGTAGACGGACCCGAGCAAGGCGCAGATGCCGAGGGCCGCGACGATGGCGGACTCCAGGACCGGCATGGACGCGCCGCCGCCGAACACGAGGTGAGCCCAGCACGCCAGGGCCCCGGCGCAGCCGGCCACGCTGAGCGCCTTATACCAAGAGCTCGTGCGGTCGCCGTAGGTCAGCGCCGCGGGCAGCAGAGAGAGGAACGCCGCACCCGCCGCCCAATCCTCGGGGCCGGCACGGCGCCACTGCCAGCCGAAGGCGATGACGCCGAACACGACGAGCAGGCCGACGAAGGATTTTTTCGAGCCGAGCTCCGCCGCGGGCGCCGCCGCAGGCGGAGGAGGGGGGAGAGGCGCCTTGCGCTTAGGCGGCTCGGGCAC
>CAZIBN010000024.1:0-47914 GCA_964537395.1 uncultured Elusimicrobia bacterium | reverse complement strand
CCACAAGGGCACCGGGCCCCGGCTCGCGAAATGGGCCGCGCTGGGCGTGTTCGCCATCCTGGCCACCGCGCTGGGCTGGATCTTCATCGCGTTCGTCCGCGTCGGGGTGTCCCGACTCCCGGTCCTGCTCGACACCGTTCTGCCGCGGCTGACGACGCTGTCCGCCGACTTCGGCTTCGACATCCCCGTGGACAACGCGCTCGAGCTTCGCGACCTGCTCGTCACCGAGGTCAAGGACAACTTCTCCTCGGTCAGCAAGACCAGCGGCCTGCTCACGCGCGGCTTCTTCCAGGTCGTCGTCGGCATGTTCGCGGCCGCGATGCGCTTCCTCGCGCCGCCCAAGCCCGAGCACGGCGGCCACCTGTACGATTCCCTGCGCCATGAGATCAACACCCGGGTGCGGCTGTTCGTGCGCAGCTTCGAGCTCGTGGTCGGCGCGCAGGTCACCATCTCGACGATCAACGCGATCCTGACCGCGATCTTCCTGCACGCGATGGGCTTCCCGTTCAAGACCTTCCTGATCCTGACCACGTTCGTCTGCGGCCTTGTGCCGATCGTCGGCAACGTCATCAGCAACATCGCCATCGTCACCGCGGGCCTGACCATCTCGGTCCAGCTCGCGACGTTCGGGCTCGCCTACCTGGTCATCATCCACAAGCTCGAGTACCTCCTCAACAGCCAGATCATCGGAAGCTCCATCGATACGCCGATGTGGATGACCCTGATCGGGATCGTCGTGGGCGAGGCGATGATGGGCGTGCCCGGCGTCCTGCTCGCCCCGGCCCTGATGCATTACGCGCGCGAGGAGATGCGCGCGCTGCCTTCTAAAGCCTGATCCCGAGAAGGTCGCCCAGAAGGCGCGCCGCCGGAGCGGAGGGCTTGCGCGACTTGAGCCAGCGGAACACCCTCACCTGCGCCGCCGGGCGCCAATCGGAGAGGCCCACGATGGCCGCGGCCTGCACCGCCTCGGCCAGCTCCGCGGCGGAGGCCTCGGCCGAGCCGTTCTCAAGCCCGGCCAGAAGACGCTCCACGCCGCGCGCAAAAGGCTGCTCGGCGCGGACCGCGGAGGCCGGCAGGCCCGCGGCCTTCGCCCGAGAGATGACGAGCTTGAGCTCTTCGAGGGCGCCGAAGCTGTCTTCCGCAAAACGGCGCGCGGCGTCGGCCAGCGCGTGCGCCAGCGACAGGCTCGTTTCCTCGAGAAGCCCCGGCGGCAGCGGCAGTCCCAGGCCGCGGAACTGCTCGGCGAGCGCCAGCGCGTCCTCGAGCTGATCGCGGCCCGCGGATTCCCAGCGCGCCAGACGGCGCTTGAGCACCGTCGTCAGGACCTTCTCGCGCTCATCGGGGCGCAGGTCGCGCAGGAGGAACACGCGGCCCGGCGGAAGCTCCGTCTCGGAGCCGCCGGCGGCCGCGTGCAGCAGGCTGTCGAAGCGGTCGTCGGGCAGGTCGCCGGCGCAGACGAAGGTCTGCACGCGCTGGCCCTTGAGCACCGCGGAGAAGAAGGTCCTGGTCCAGGTGTATTCCGTGCACCCGTCGGAGAACGCGGCGCGGCCCGCGGCCACGGTGACGCCGCCCTCGACGCGGCGCGTGAAGCGCTCGCTGTCGGCGCGGTGGTGATGCACGAAAGCGGGGGGCTGGTCCTCGAAGAGCAGCGACACGGCGTAGTGCGCGGCGATGTGGTCGGGCGTCACGATCTGGGTCTTCACGAGCTTCTCCCAGACGCCCTCCTCGTCCTTCAGCGCGACGAGAAAATCGGCCTCATAGTCGGCGCCGAAGGCCCGCGCCAGCTCAAGGGCGCGCGCCGCGTAGAGCAGCACCTGAACGGGCTCGATGCGAGAGAGCTGATCGAAGAACCAGCCGCAGCTCGTGAACATCATCAAAGAGTGGCGCTGCAGCTCGAGCAAGGTCAGCGTCCTGATCCTCGCCTGCGTATCCTTGACGGAGGGGGCGTGCTCTGAAAGGAACCGCGTGACATTCTCTTCGGACCGGTCGAGGACCACGGAGACGTACGCGTCGCGCGCTGCCCAGGGATCAGAAAGAAGCCCCGCCGCTTCTTTAACGTAGAGCGCGTCGAACTTGTCGCGCAGGCCTTCAAGGGCCGTGCGCAGCGGCGCGCGCCAGTCCAGGCTCGCGCCCTCCACGGCGCCGCAGCCGCAGGCCGAGCGCCAGCGCTCGACGCCGTGCGGACAGCTCCACGACGTGCCGCCCTCGCGCAGACGCACCTCGTGCCGCGGCGGGTGCTGGGCCAGCCACCAGCCGAGGTTGACGGGCTCCACGCCCTGGGCGGGCAGGGCGTAGCGCAGAAAGTGCGCCAGGCCCATCTCCGCGAAGGACTCGTGATGGCCGTAGGACTCTCCATCGGTGGCGAGCAGGGCCAACGCGTCCTCGGCGGTCGGCGGGAGGCGCGACACGATGCGGGCGGCGAAGGAGCGGCTGTCGCTCATCGCGCGCTCGAAGGCCACGGAGCGCGACAAGGGGCCGTCGTAGAAGAAGACGGCCAGCGCGTTCTTCCCATCGGTCCACTGATACGCGATGCCGGGACGCAGCGCGTCCGAGGCCTGCTTCCAGGCTCCGCCCGACAGAGGGCGGACTGCGTCGGCCTGGTGCGGCTCGAGTATCACGAACTTGACGCCCTCCGCGGCGACGGCGGTGAGGCTCGCGTCGTCGGCGGCGCATTCGGGCAGCCACATGCCCTCGGCCTCGCGGCCGAAGCGCTTGCGGAAATCGGCCAGGCCCCAGCGGATCTCGGTCACGCGGTCGCGGGGGGAGGCGAGAGGAAGGATCGAATGATGGTAGGACTGCGCCACCGCGTTGCCATGCCCGCCCAGGCGCGCGGCGCTCTCTTTATCGGCCTCGAGCAGGCGCGCGTAGCCATGCGGATGGGCCTTCTCGAGCCAGGCCAGCAAGGTCGGACCGAAGTTGAAGGACATCCAGGCGTAGTTGTCGACGATGTCCGTGATGAAGCCCTCGCCATCGACCACCCGGGCCTCGCTGTTGGGGACGTAGCACTCGCGGGCGATGCGCGCGTTCCAGTCGTGATCGCGGCCGGCCGATAGCTGACGCTCCACCGTCCCGGTCCAGGGGTTCTCCCGGGGCGGCTGGTAAAAATGGCCATGCACGCACGCATAACGCTTCACCCGTCTATTTTACTTATTCGGACTGCTATAATCCGCGGGTGGAACCCGTCCGGCTCGAGAACACCTTTCACCTGTCCACCCCGCCCGCCGGGCTGTGGCCGCTCGTCTCCAACACCGACCGCCTGAACCGCGCTCTCGGCCTGCCCGCGACGACCTCCGCCGGCTCCAACCCCGTGGACTACACCCAGGAGATCAGCGCAAGCCTGTTCGGCCTGCCGTTGCGCTGGAAGGAGGCGCCCTTCGACTACGTCGACGCGCGCGATTACGAGGTCATCCGGGAATTCCACACCGGACCGTTCACCCGTTTCCAGGGCGGCCTGAAGATGAAGCCCGAGAACGGCGGGACTTCGGTCACCCTGTACGGCGCGTTCACGCCGCGCTGGGCCTGGGCCCGCCCTCTCGTGCGCGCCTTCGCCGGCAAGGCCATGTCGGACATGAAGGGGATCTACGCTCGCATCGACGAGTCCATTCAGAAAGTCGGCACGTTCCCGGCGCCGCCGCGCACCGTCACGCCCGTGGACGAGGACCTCTACCTCGCGCGCGCGGCCGCGCTGCGCACGGAGCGCGCCGACAAGCCCGCCGCCGAGCGCCTCATCGCTCACATCAAGGATTCCTCGGACGACGAGCTGAGAGGTATGCGTCCGTTCGAGCTCGCCGACCGCTGGGGCCTGCCGCGCCTCGCTGCGCTCGGCGCCTGCCTCTACGCGACCAAGGCCGGCCTGCTCGATCTGAAATGGGAGGTGCTGTGCCCGAACTGCGCCGCGCCCAAGGAGACGCTCTCCAAGCTCTCCGACCTCAAGAGCTCCTCGCATTGCGGCTCCTGCGACATCGATTATGGCGTGGACTTCGGCAGCTCGGTCGAGCTGCGCTTCTCCGTGCACCCCAGCGTCCGGGATGCGAAGGGCGCCATCTTCTGCGCCGGCAGCCCGGTCCACTCACGCCATGCCGCGGCCCAGCTCCGCCTCGACGGCGCCACGGTCCGGCCGGTGGACATCGAGCTCGAGTCCCGCTCCTACACCGTCCGTTTTCTGCAGATGAAGCGGACCGTGCAGCTGCGGCCGTCGCTCGGCGGCCCCTCCACCGTGTCCATCGATCTCGCGCATGCCGCCGACGGGGCCGAGCTCGCGTTCAAGCCCGGCCTCGTGCATCTTCTTTTTCAACCGACGCTCGAGCCCGCGCTCGTGCGCATCGAGAACGAAAGCTGGAAGGACGCCGCGGCGTCGGCCGCGTTCGTCACGATGATGCAGGAGTTCCGCGACCTGTTCTCCGCGGAGGTGCTCGCGCCCGGCGTCGACATCGGCATCAAGAACCTCGCGCTGCTGTTCACCGACCTCAAAGGCTCCACGGCGATGTACGAGCGCGTCGGAGACGCGACGGCCTACGGCGTCGTGCGCGACCATTTCGAATGGCTGACCGCTATCATCGCGGCGCGCGGCGGCGCGGTCGTCAAAACGATCGGCGACGCGGTGATGGCGGTGTTCCCCGACGGCGCGGGCGCGCTCGAGGCGGCGCTCGACATGCAGGAGCGCATCGGCGAGCTGACGGCTCGCCTGGCCCCGCGAGAGGCGGTCGCGCTCAAGATCGGCGTGCACCAGGGCCCCGCCATCGCGATCAACGCGGGCGGCAGCCTCGACTACTTCGGGACGATGGTCAACGTCTCCGCGCGCGTGCAGAACGAGAGCGAGGGGGGAGACATCGTGATCACGAGCACGATCGCCGAGGACCCGGCCTGCGCGGCCGTGCTCGCGCACCGCGTCGCCTCGGTGAAACACTTCACCATCCCGCTCAAAGGCCTTTCCGGAAAGTTCGACCTCTGGCGTCTTACCGCCCGCCCTCCTATAAAGTAGAATGCGGCCATGAAGGCCCTTCTCTGCGCTCTGCTTCTTTCGACTCCGGCATTCGCCGTCGAACCCAGCATCCACGACCTCATCGACAAGGCGAACAAGGCCCTGCGCGGCGATTCGAGCCACGGGCGCCTGATCATGACCATCGAGACCCCCGAGTGGAAGCGCTCGCTCGAGATCGAGGGCTGGAACAAGGACCGCACCTTCGCCTTCATCAAGATCCTCGCGCCCGCAAAAGAGCGTGGGAACACCACCTTGCGGCGCAAGAACGAGATGTGGGTCTGGCTTCCTAAGGTGGAGCGCGTCATCAAGATCCCGCCGACCATGATGCACTCGACCTGGCAGGGCTCGGACTTCACCTACGAGGATATCGTCAAGGCCGACTCCATCGTCAAGGACTACACGCACAAGCTCCTGAAGACCACCAAGGAAGAGGGCCGCACGGTCTATCACATCGAAGCGATGCCCAAGCCCGACGCGCCCGTGGTCTGGGGCAAGGTGCTGACCGATGTCGCGTTGTACGACGACGATCAGTCGGTCATCCCGATCAACGAGCTGGATTATTCAGAGCGGGGAGAGCTGATCCGCACGATCACCCTCTCCGACGTCAAGATCATGAGCGGCCGCCGCGTCCCCTCGCGCCTGGAGTGCGTACCCGCCAAGAAGAAGGGCCAGCGCACGATTCTCCATTACAAAGAGCTCGAGTTCGACATACCGCTCGGCGACGATTTTTTCAGCTACCAGCGCCTGCAGAAGGGCGGCAGCTGAGATGATGCGCCTGGCCTGGCGAAACGTCTGGCGCAACCGGCGGCGCAGCCTCATCAACGTGGCGGCGATGGGCTTCGGCCTCGCGGCGATCATGTTCGGACAGAGCATGATGCGCTCGCTGCAGGGCCAGCTCATCGAGAAGGCGACGGGCTCGATCACGGGCCACGTGCGCGTCCAGCGCAGCGACGTGGACGAATCCAAGTTCCCCGACAAGTTCATGACCGACCCGGAGATCGCCGCGAAGATCCTGGACGCCGATCCCCGCGTCGCCGTCTGGGGCCGGCGCATCCACATGACCGGGCTCGTGTCCGCGCCGAACGCGTCTTTGGGCGCCTTGATCTGCGCCGTCGAGCCCGAAAAGGAAAAGACGCTCACCGACATGTCCTCCTACATTAAGGAGGGAACCTACCTCGATCCCAACGGCAAGGGCATCGTCATGGGCCGCAAGATCGCCGGCCGCCTCGACGTGCGCCTGGGGGAGAAGGTCGTGATCATGGCCCAGGCCGCGGACGGCTCGATGGGTGCGGAGGCCTTCCGCGTCGTCGGCCTCCACCAGACCGGCTCGGAGTCGTTCGACGGGCAGATCGTCTGGGTCCCGCTGAAGGCGATGCAGGAGATGCTTGGCCGCCCCGGCCAGGCGAACCAGCTCGCCGCGCGCGTCAAGGACATCGAGCTCGCCGACGAGGTCGCCGCCGACGTCGACGCGCACCTTCCGGCGGGCAACATCCGCGCGATCAGCTGGAAGAAGATCGACCGAGAGATCATCGGCATACAGGCTTTCCAGAACGGCATCCTGACCGTCGTGCTCTTCATCGTGTTCGCGATCGTGGCGCTGGGCATCCTCAACACCCAGCTCATGAGCCTTTTCGAGCGCGTGCGCGAGTTCGGCGTGCTCATGGCCATCGGCGCCCGGCCGCGCTGGATCGTGCGCTTAATACTCGCCGAGTCGCTCGTGCTCGGCGCCGCCGGCACCTTGCTCGGCCTGACCGTCGGGGCTTCGGTGATCGCCTACTTCGGCCGGCACGGCCTGCACCTGCCCGTCGGCGAGGCCTTCTCCTACTTCCTTCCCTTCCCCTCGGTGATCTACCTGATCCCCGCATGGCGCATGCACGCCTTCGCCTGCGCCTCCGTGTTCCTCATCACCTTGCTCGCCTCGCTGCCGCCGGCTCTGCGCGCCGGACGCCTCAAACCCGCGGAGGCCCTCCGCCATGTCTAAGATCGTCGAGGTCGCCAACCTCCACAAGATCTATCCCGGCGGCTCCAAGGTCGCCGCGCTCAAGGGCATCGATCTCTCCATCTCCCGGGGCGAGTTCTCGGCCCTGGCCGGTCCGTCCGGCTCGGGGAAGTCCACCTTGCTCAACATGATCGGAACCCTCGACCGTCCCTCCAAGGGCACCGTGAGCTACGACGGCCACGTCGTCTCCACTCTGGGCGTCGATGCCTTGTCAGATTTTCGGCTGCGCTCGCTCGGCTTCGTGTTCCAGGCCTACAACCTGATCCCGGTGCTGACCGCAATCGAGAACGTCGAATACCCGCTCGTGCTCCAGGGCGTCGACCCGAAGGAGCGCCGCCAGCTCGCGCATGAGGTGCTGAGTTGGGTCGGCCTCGAAGGCTACGCCGAGCGCCGTCCCGACCTGCTCTCCGGCGGCCAGCAGCAGCGCGTCGCCGTCGCCCGCGCGATCGTCACGCGCCCGTCCCTCGTGCTCGCCGACGAGCCCACGGCCAACCTCGACTCGAAGACCGGCGCGCAGCTCCTCGACCTCATGCAAGGCCTCAACAAAGATCACGGCATCACCTTCCTTTTCTCCAGCCACGACGGCGCCGTGCTCGAGCGCGCCCGCCGCGTCGTGCTCCTCCAGGACGGGGAGCTCAAGTCCGATGAAGTCCGCTCTCGCTAGTCTTCTCATCCTGCTTACGGTCACGCCCGCCATGGCCGGCGTGAAGGCCGGCGGCTATCTGAAGGACTTCTGGCAGTACTCGCACTCGGCCTTCGACGGGCGGCCCTACAATCTCAACACCGCGCGCGCGCGCCTCACGCTCGACGCCGAGAGATCCGTATTCAAGGCGCACGTCGATTTCGACCAGCAGCTCGCCGCGGGCTCCTTCTTCCGCACGGCGGAGTTCCGGCAGTTCGGCTACACGCCGCCCAAGCCCTGGCTCGACATGGAGCACACCGTCTCGACCGGGGTGACCAACGGCTACGGCATCGGCGCCTACCGCGCCTGGGTCGGCCTCGAGGACGAGCGCGGCGTCCTCCGCGCCGGCCGCCAGCGCATCGCCTGGGGCAGCGGGAAGCTCTGGAATCCGACCGATGTGCTGAACCCGTTCGACCCGACGACCGTGGAGCAGACGGAGCGCCGGGGCGTGGACGCGCTGTACGCGCGCGCCGGCGTCGGCTCGCTCGGCCAGGCGGAGCTCGCCTGGGCGCCCGGCGACGTCTGGGTGGAGCATGCCCTGCTCGTGCGCGGCCGCGCCAACTGGGAGGGCTGGGACGGGGCCGTGATGGGCGGGAAGATCCCCGGCTCGACCGCGTCCTTCGTCCTCGGCGGTGATTTCGCCGGCGCCGTGCTCGAGGGCACCGTTCACGGCGAGCTGGCCTGGTTCAACCCCGTCAACCGCACGCCGTACTGGAAAGCCGGCCTGGGCTACGACTACAACTTCGCCTCCGACACGAAGTGGACCTTTCTGAAAGACTCGGCGTTCGTCATCGAGCTGTATCACGCGGGCAACGGCAAGGTCGATCCCCTGCGCTACGACCTCGCGTCCCTGCGCGCGGGCCGAGAGCCGGGCGTGGCGCAGGACTACGCGGGCGCGACCTTCTCCAAGGATCTGCACACGCTCGTCAAGCTCGAGTGCGCGACGATCGTCAACGCCGACGATGGCTCCACACTCGCCTACCCGAGCCTCGCCTGGAACGCCTTGCCCGACCTCTGGCTCACCGCCGCGTGGCGGCGCTTCGGGGGGGACAAGATCTCCGAATACGGCCGCCAGCCTAACCAGGCCGTGCTCTCTGCGCAATACTGGTTTTAAGCTAAAATCCCAGATGATCAAAATCGCGCTCGCGCTCCTTCTCGCCGTACCCGCCTCGGCGGCCAAGAAAGCCCCCGAGTTCAAGATCGCCAAGGTCTTCAACGCCCCGGTCACCGAGATCAAGAGCCTCGCAAGCCTCAAGGGGAAGGTCGTCTTCCTCGAGTTCTGGGCGATATCGTGCGCGCCCTGCGTCGCCGGCGTCCCGCGTACGAACCGCCTCATCGACGCTCTCAAGGGCGAGCCCGTCGTCTTCATTTCTGTGACCAGCGATCCCGCCGACAAGATCGCGGCGTTCCTCAAGACCCACGAGTTCAAGTCCTGGGTCGGCGTGGACGAGGCAAGGTCGTCGTTCAGAGCCTACAAGATCAACCCCATCCCCGACGGCTACCTGATCGGCAAGGACGGGACCCTGCTCGCGAGGATCTCTCCCGATGATCTGAAGGAAAGCGACGTCCGCGACGCGATCGCGGGACGCTTCACGCCGACCAAGGTCAGATTCAACGGCGAGGACATGACCGTATCGAGCCTGAAAACAGGGAAGACCTTTTTCGAGCTGACGATCTCCTCTGGCATGGGAGAGATGGGCGCGAGCAGCGGCGACGATATGCTCGAGATAGGCAACTTGCCGTTCAATACGGCGATCGCCTGGATCTGGGGGACCCGCGATACGCAGGTCATCGTTGAACATCCGCCGGTCGAGTCGTTCAATGTCCACCTCAAGACGCCCTCGGACGGCATCGAGCAGGGCCGAGACGCGCTCAAGCTCGCGGTTCAGTCCACCTTCGGCGTGAGCGTCACGCCGGAGCTGCTGGATGCCGACGTATTCCTTCTGTCCCTGTCCACCGCGCCCGGCGCGCCGCGCCCGCAGGCGGGGGACCCGTCGCTCAAGTCCGGGATCAACGTGTCCGGCCCTGGACGCCTGCTCGGCAAAGCGACGATGGCCCGCTTCGCGGCGAGGCTGGGGAACAGCGAGAAGGTGGTCGTCGACGACACCGGGCTCACGGGCGAATACGCGCTCGACCTCGAATGGAACAAAAGGGACGACCGCAACCGGACCGACTGCAACCGGGTCCTCGCGGCTCACGGATTGAGCCTCGTACCTGGACGGCGGAAGTTGGAGCACCTGCGCGTCGTGCCCGTCAAAAAGAACTAACGGCTCCGATGAACACGCCGCGAAGATCCGACTTATCCCCAATGCTTCCAACGTTGAAAACGCTGGGGATAACTTTTTCGCTCCTAATGTCCGGATCGCTCGCGTCGCCGGCTTCCGCCAAGGAAGGCGGCCATGTGAAGGCGACCTTGCTCGTCTCCGGCGGCGAAGCCGCTTTGCGGCTCGTGCATGAGCCGCACTGGCACACCTACTGGATCAACCCGGGCGACTCGGGGCTGGCGACCAAGCTGACGCCGGGAATCCTCGATTTCCCGGCTCCCCAGCGCATCGTGTACGGGCCGCTGACGAGCTTCGGCTACAGCGGGACCGTCCTAATACCGGCCAAGCTGCCCGCGGGCGTGAAGAGGGCGACCGCGACCTGGCTCGAGTGCGCCGAGGTCTGCATCCCCGGAAAGGCCGAGCTCACCGCCGTCGCGGCCGAGCCGGGCCTCCTCGAATCGGCGCGGGGGAGCCTGCCGCTCCCCGACGCGGAGGCCGCGCTCGGAGCTTCTCGCCGCGGCGAGAAAATCATCCTCGAGATCGCCGGCCGCCACCCGCTCGCCGAATTCTTCCCGGCGGAGCCCGGCGCCTTCGAGGGCGCGCGCGGAACCGTCGCGGTCTCACCCGCCCGCACCGAACTCACGCTTCAACAAACGCCCGGCGCTCCCGACCTGGAGCTTCTCTCGGGCATACTCGTTCGGCCCGGGCTCGCGCCGGTCTGGATATTGGCGCCCATCAGCGCGGGCGGCGCCGGTATACGCAATCTTCTGCTCGCGTTCCTGGGCGGCCTGCTCCTGAACCTCATGCCGTGCGTGTTCCCGGTGCTCTCCATCAAGGTGCTTGGCCTCATCTCCGCGGGCGGCGGACGCCGCGCGCCCCATTTCCACGCGCTCGCCTACACGGCCGGCGTCGTGACGAGCTTTCTGGCCCTGGCGGGAGGGCTCCTCGCCGCGCGCGCGGCCGGCGCGTCCTTGGGCTGGGGCTTCCAGCTCCAGTCGCCGTGGGTCGTCGGCGCGATGGCCGCCCTGTTCATCGCGATCGGGTTGAACCTTCTCGGCGTGTTCGAGATCGGCACGAAGCTGATGGCACTCGGTGAGCACAGCGGCGGAGGCTCGTTCACCTCCGGCGTGTTCGCGGTCGTCGTCGCAGCCCCGTGCACCGCCCCGTTCATGGGCGCGGCTCTCGGCTGGGCGCTGACGCGCCCCGCGTGGGAAGCTCTTCTGATCTTCGCGATGCTCGGCCTCGGCACGGCGGCGCCTTACGCCGTCCTCGCCTCCTGGCCCGCTTTGCTCAAGCGCCTGCCGCGCCCGGGCGCGTGGATGATCACTTTAAAGAATATTCTGTCGGTGCCGATGTTCACAACGGCCGCCTGGCTTCTCTGGGTGCTGTGGCACCTGCTCGCCGCACCCGCCGCGGTTGATCCGCTATGGAAGATCTGGTCGCCCGAAGCCGTTCAAGAGGCCCGCGCCGCCGGCAAGACCGTCTTCGTCGACTTCACCGCCGCCTGGTGCCTGTCCTGCCAGGTCAATGAGCGCCTCGTCCTGTCTCAGCCGAAGGTCGTGGCCGCGCTTGAAAAGGGCGCCGCGTTCAAGGCCGACTGGACCGACAAGAACCCCGTCATCGAGGCGGAGCTCGCCAGGCATGGACGCGCGGGCGTGCCACTTTATATCGTCTATCCGAAGGGAGGGGAGGCCGTCACCCTTCCGGAAATTTTAACGCCGGGCCTCGTGCTTGAGACTTTGGGAGAAAAACCATGAAGATGATCCTCGTTGCCGTGCTGATGTCGCTGACCGCCGCCGCTCACGCCGCCCCGCAGCTCGGACAGCCCGCTCCCGATTTCACGCTCTCCGACCAGAGCGGCAAGCCCGTCAAGCTCTCCGACGCCAAGGGCAAGCTCGTCGTCCTCGAGTGGTTCAACAAGGGCTGCCCGTTCGTACGCAAGCACTACGATTCGAAGAACATGCAGGGCCTGCAGAAGAAATACGCGAAGAAGGGCGTCGTCTGGTACACCGTCACGACTGGCAAGAAAGGCAAGGAAGGCCACATGACGCCCGCCGAGGCCGCGGCCCAGATGAAGTCCGAAGGCATGGGCTCCAAGGCGATCCTGCTCGACGAGAGCGGTGATGTGGGTCGACTGTACTCCGCGAAGACGACGCCGCACATGTTCGTCGTCGACAAGAAGGGCGCCCTGATCTACATGGGCGGCATCGACGACACCGCCAGCCCGGACCCGGCCGACATCAAAGGCTCGAAGAACTTCGTGGCCGCGGCGCTCGACGAGGCCCTCGCGGGAAAGCCCGTGTCGACGCCCTCGGCGCCCCCGTACGGCTGTTCCGTCAAGTATTAGTTCGAGACCTAGTCCCGCATCCTCATGCGCTGTTGAGCCGCGTCCCCTCCGCTCCGGTTCTTCGGTGCCGAACTTTTCTTCATTCTCGGGGTTGCCTTCATTTGGTCCTCCTGACGCCGCCGTCACAGCTAATAGCGTAACGCTGGAGGCATGGCGCGGGTAGATTGGCCTTGTAGTTCTAATGCTGCCAACAACGGACAGCCGATTTGAGCCTCGAACTCGCACCGGTGCGAGCTGAAAAGCCCTCCAGCGATGGAGGGGTTATTTTGATCGGCAAATCGCCCGGCATCCGCTGATCAGCAGCCCAGCGTCATGAAAAAATGACGGAGGCTCAATAGTAAGAGAATCCCCCCAGCCGTATTCTATGTCAATCGTTGGGAAGCGACCCATTCACGTGGACATTCGAAGGAGATCCCATGTTTTTTCAACGCATCAAGACCCCCGGTGTCGCGCACAATGCGTATTTGATCGGGTCCATGGGCGTCGGCATCATCGTCGATCCACGGCGGGACGTTGACGAATATTTTGCAATCGCGCGAAAGAATAAACTCGAAATAAAATACGTCTTCGAAACGCACCGCCAAGAGGACTTCGTTCTCGGTTCGGCGTATATTCGTCAATTGACCGCGGCGCAAATCGTTTCGGGCAGGCATAAATATTCCGCGCACAGCGACTTGTCGCTGGCCGATGGGGAAACTCTTGAAATAGGCGAATTGACCTTCCGCTGCCTTTACACTCCCGGCCACACCCCGGAAAGCGTGTCTTACGCGGTTTATATGAAGGGCAATCCGGACCGCGCTTGGGCCGTCTTTACCGGCGACGCGCTCTTCATCGGCGAGGCGGGGCGAACGGATTTGCCCGACCCCGGCAAGACCGCGGAGAACGCCTCGATCCTCTACGAGAGCATTCATAACAAGATATTGCCGCTGGGGGATCAGACCCTGCTTTACCCCGCTCACGGCGCGGGCTCCGTCTGCGGCGGGAATATCGCGGCATACGACGAATCGACCCTCGGCTTTGAACGCGGCTACAACCCCGCGTTCATCAATTCCAAAGAGCAGTTCATCGAAAATAAGATCAAGGAGCGTATTCCGCGCCCGCCTTACTTCCGATTAATGGAAAAGTTGAACCTCAAAGGCGGCATCCCCTTGAGCACGGCCCCGGAATCCATCGTGATCCTGACGCCGAAGGATTTCGCGCGGGAATCGAAAAAAGGGATGGTGATCGACACCCGTTTGCCGGAAGCGTTCGCGGGCGGCCATATTCCGGGATCCTTCAGCATCTGGCTCGACGGTCTCCCCGTCTTCGGCGGCTGGGTGGCCGACGAGAAAGCGCCGGTGTATTTAGTGCTTGAGCGGCCCGAAGACATGGAAAAGGCATTTTTAAATCTGGAACGCATCGGCGTCGACAACATAGCCGGAGTCCTTGCCGGCGGCTTTGAAGGCTGGCGGAACGCGGGGTTGGACATTCAGATGTCGGGTACAGTCAGCGTCAGCGCGCGTTCCCTGGAGTCCGGAAAATTGAGGATCGTCGACGTGCGCGACATCACCGAGTACGAAGAAGGGCACATACGGGGCGCCAAGCACGCGTACGTCGGGTTCCTTCCCGGAATGAAAGACCTCGCCAGCGAGCTCGATCCGCATGAGCCTGTGGCGGTCATTTGCAGCGTCGGACATAGGGCCGGTCTGGCCGCGAGCATTCTTCTGCGAGCGGGGTTCCGGAACGTTTTCAACGTTCTCGGCGGGGTTACGGCCTGGAAAATGCTCGACAAGCCGCTGGTTTCGGGCCCGGATGAAAAACGCACGCTCGATCTCGCGATCATTAACAAGCGTGTGAGCCATGAATCCGTCGCGGAAGCCGTGCGGGCGGGAGCATGAACACGGAGGCCTTGGGCGCGGCCTTCCATGGCGGTGGGGCGTGGTCGCCGTATGTGGCGGGTGCGCTGATCGGCGTATTGGTCTGTCTCACCTTTTTTTACTCGGAAGAACCGGTCGGCGCGTCATCCTTTTACGCGACAGTCGCTGGGTTCATCGGCATGGCCATCGCGCCCAAGCACACGAAGCAGCTCGCTTACTATCAGAAAAATCCCCCTGTGATTAACTGGGAGTTCACGTTTGTCCTTGCCATAATTCTCGGTTCAGCGTCGGCGGCGGCCCTGGGCGGTGAATGGGCCGTGCGCGGACTTCCTCGCATGTGGACGGACCGCTACGGCGCCGGCAGCGGTTTGCCTTACGCCGCGGTCAGCTTCTTGGGCGGCGCGCTGATGGCGTTTGGAGCGCGCCTGGCCGGGGGGTGCACGAGCGGCCACGGCATCAGCGGAACCGCTCAGCTGAGCGTCTCTTCCTGGCTCGCCGTGGTCAGCTTCTTTCTCAGCGGCGTGCTTGCCGTTCGAGCTCTATACTGACCAAAGCCATGGATTCCAAAATGGATGCGGCGCCCGGGTTGATGCCCGCCAGCAAGACGCTCCAAGCGATACTGTTCGGCTCGATATTCGGAGTTCTTCTGCAAAAAGGGGGTGTCGCGAAGTACAACGTCTTAGAAGATCAGCTCCTCCTCAGGGATTTCACGGTCGTCAAGGTCATGGCGTCGGCTATCCTGGTCGCCATGATTGGAATTTTTGCTTTACATAAATTCGCCGGAACGAAGATGCATGTGAAGCCGACGAAAATCGGCGCGAATATTCTTGGGGGCTTGATCTTCGGCGCGGGGTTCGCGTTCGCGGGCTACTGCCCTGGCACGAGCGCCGCCGCCCTTGGACAGGGCGAACTGCTTGCCGTGATCACCATGTGCGGTCTGGTGGCCGGCTCCTATGCTTATGCGGAGGCGTCGAAGTTCTTGAAGAGAACTATCGAGGGATGGGGCGATCTGGGAAAGCTTGAGCTCCCGTCGGTCGCGGGCGTCAGTGCGGGCGCGTTCGTCGCCGTTTTCGCCGTGTTCCTGATCGGAGCACTTTTCGCGCTTGATCGAATCCAGCGTTGATTCGTCCGGCGTTGTGGAATTGGAAGTGGTAGATGGAAAATCCATTGTCGCGCAAATCCTGGTCGCCGTACCTCGTCGCTGCGGGCATCGGCGTATTGAGTTGGTTCACCTTCGCGTCTGTCGCGGGCGCGGGATTTAGGCCAATCTGATCAATAGCCGCAAATAAATGCAGTTTTGGTCAGGAAAGTTCGAAAGTCGTCCAAGTAGGGCAACCCAATCTCGACGCAACTGTTTCCGGGAACAGTCGAAAGGAATCCTAAGCCGGACAAATTCCAGCGCGTTGAACTTCGCCGTGTATGACCTTTCGATAACAGTCGCAAGGCACAGTCGATCGCTGACATGTCCCCTTGTTTTTCCCGGGCGGGAAGACCGACTGGGAAGCGGGAACGGAGCAGGTCCCGAAGCATTCGGAACTGTCGGCGCAAGGTTTCCCGCCGTCCGGGTACGGCGCGACGCAAGCGAGATATCCGTCGCCGCAGACCCTTTCTATCTTGCCGCCATTCGCCTCGCATGTTGCTCGGTCGGCACCCGTACCGGGGCCTGCGAATTTCTTCTTTTCAATACGCACGCATGCGCTGAACATCAGCGCGATGAGCAGGAGGATCGGATAGCGATTCGCGGGCTTGATCATATTCATTCCTTCTCACGCTGAAAGATCATTTCGATGCGGGAATCCACATCACCGGAATGAAGCGCGAGCTCATACGGCGGCTTTTGGTGCATGAGCATAAGACAACCATTGCAGCCCCATCCCGGCTTTCCGTCCTGCCCCGGACCCCTGAGCTCCAATCCCCAAACGGCTCCCTCCGGTTCGACATTCCAGGTTCCGTTCCAATTGCCGAGCTTACCCATATTCTCCGGTTGCGGCGGATAGTCGCGCCAGCAGTCCGGGATGTTTTTCATGGCAATCGAGCGGTCGGCGCCGAGGATGACGGCGTGCTCGGCGAGGTCGAAGCGCCCCTTGGTCTTCATCATTTCCAGCGTTTTTGGCGTGGCCGTCCAGCGGCCGATCAGAGCTGATTCCTGGGGCTTGGTTTGGGTGTAGTCGGGGCGATCGGAGATGAAGAGGCCCAGACATCCGAGCCAGTAGAGAGAGGGAACGGCCGCGGCCAGGGCGATCCTGCGGGTGTTCCGGCTGCGGATAGCGGGGATAAGATACGAGCCGCCGATCATAGTGATCGCGAATCCAAGCAGAAAAAGGAAGGCAAAGATGATCATCAGGGCTATTATACATCTCGACGAACTACCCTCGAGGATACTTGAATCCGCAACAATTCCCGGCTATACTTCAACCATGATCATCAGCGTCCTGCTGCTTGCGGCCGGCACGGCCTTCGGCGCTCCTTCCCCGAAGGCCGCCGCACGGCCCCCGGAAGAGACGCTGCGCGTCATGCTCTACAACCTGCGTCAGAATCGCGCCAATGAGGTCCGCCAGGTCGTCCTCGGCGCCGCCGATGAATTGCGCGACGCCGTGGCGGCCGGCGAAACCAGGCTGGCCGACCGTCTTCCGGGAATGGCCAAAGATCCCTACGACATCTGCCGGGACCTCCTCGGCTGCCGCGAAGCGCCGCTGTCCCTCCACGTGGAGGACACCGCCATCGTCGACGAGGCCTTTCTCGCGTTGGCGCGGCCCTGGTTCAAGCTGCAGAAGGCGCGGGGAAAGAACGTCACCGTGACCATGGACCCGGGCGTCGGGGTGCACCTCAAGCTCGAGGATCTTCCGAAGCAGCCCAGCGTGACGCTCGTCGCCTCGCCGTCGCCGACGGGCGGCTTCGACGTGACGCTGAACGAAGGCCCCAAAGCCGCCCAGGCGTACGCCGCCGAGCGCGCGGCCGTCCTGAACGCCGCCAAGAACTAGTCCGGCTTTCCTGAAGCCGCGGTGCGCAGCGCCGTCCAGGGGTCCCGCCGGGGCAGGGCTTTCAGCGCGGCGATCATTTTTTTCCAGTCGCCGCCGCTCTTGGCGAACAGCGCGTCGAACAGCGCGGGCTCGCCGCGATAGACATGGTGCGAGGCGACCACGGCGTTGTTGAGCGTCTTCGGAAGGACGAGGCCCGTCTTCGCGGCTTCGTCGCGAGCCCAGGCGAATATCTTCTCGCGCTCGCCGCCTCCCGACTTGTAATGTTCGTTGAGCAGCTTGCCCAGCTCGTCGAAGAGCGTCGCCCGCGTCTCGGCGCGGGCCGAATCGACATGCCATTGCGCGAGCTCCGGAGAGGCGTCGCCGAAGCGCTCGGTCAGGAACAGCTTCGCGCCGGACTCGCCGACCCACGACGCCATCGCCTCGTTGAAGGCCTGATCCTTGGTATTGACCGTCCCGTGCGTGAACTCATGGATCAGGAGCTCCGCCAGGTCGCCGGGGCCGTAGTCGAGGACCGTGGACGGAAGCGGATCGGAGATCGGGAGAGGGGTGTTGTACGCCGAGGCCGGCACGACGACGGCGTCGTAGCCCTTCTTCGTCCAGGCGGCCGCCTCGCGCTCCGCCCACTCTCGCCGGAAATGGCCCTTGTACGGGAACCCCATGAACGAGACGGGCGTCAGGCTGTTCGTCGAGCAGGCGTACACCAGCCAGGTGACGGCGCCGTCCACAGGGGTCCAGGATGAGAAATCGCGCGAGGGCGAGAGCGCGATGCGCTCGACGGCGAAGCGGCGCGCGTCGAGGACGAGCTTCAGCTTCTCGCGGCGGTCTGGAGCCGTGGAGGGGTCGGCGATCGTATTCTTGATGGAGCGCTCGCGCCAGAGAAGGCCGACGTGGCCCTTGAACGAGCGGTAGCCGTAAAGGGGAGAGCAGGCGCAGGCCGCGGCGAGGAGGAGGAGCGGGAGAGCCTTACGGCTCAACCCATTTTCCGTGCTTCTTGATCAGCTCAACGAGCGCGTCGTCGGACTTGGCGAAGGGAATGCCCTTCTGAACGCATTCCTTGCCGACATAGAGGTTGATCGCGTCGGGCGCGCCGCCGACATAGCCGAAGTCGGCGTCGGCCATCTCGCCGGGGCCGTTGACGATGCAGCCCATGATCGCGATCTTGACGCCTTTCAGATGACCGGTGCGGGCCTTGATGCGCTCGGTCGTCGTTTGAAGGTCAAAGAGCGTCCTTCCGCAGGAGGGGCACGAGACGAACTCGGTCTTGGTGATGCGCACGCCCGCGCCTTGAAGCACGTTGTAAATCATGGATAGGCCGCGCTCGAAAGGAAGGTCGGCGTCGATGGACACCGCGTCGCCGACACCATCACACAGAAGCCCGCCGATCAAGGTCGAGGCGCGCATGACCTGCTCGTCGGGGGTGTTCTCGCGCGGAGCGCGAATCAGGATGGGGGACGTTCCGCCATAGGCGGCCAGCGCGCGGTACTCGCGGATGAGCTTGCCCGAGTCGGTCCCGCGCAGCGAGGTCATCGTCGGCACGGCTTTATAAAGGGAGGCGGCCTCGTACTTGCGGGCGAGCTCGGCGGTGTCCGCCTCGACGAGGTTCGCCATCCCGGTGCTCTTGAGAGCGTCGAGGTAGGCGGCGTAGTCGCGCTCGGTCGGCGTCGCCCAGCACGTCATGTCGGCGATCTTGACCGCGTCGAGCGCAAGCTCAAGGCCGCCTTCGACGCGCGCGAGGTAGGCGAGGCGAGAAGTCTCGCCCGAGAGCTTCACGCGCATGTCGCGCAGACGCTCGAGGCCTTCGTGGTCGGTGACGGGGAATTCGAGAATCTCCAGGTCTGCGCCGGACGCCCGCCCGAGCAGCACCTCGTGCAGATCCATGATCGCGTCGGCGGTCATGATCTTCGGGACCTTCGTCACCACGCGGACCAGGTCCAGACCGCCGGTCACGAACGGCCCGACGGGAAAATAGTCGGCCTTGCGGCGCTTGTAGGAGTAGAAGTCGGCGCAATGATAGATCGCCTTCTTGCTCTCGGCGCGCGCGGGCTCCTGCTCGCGCTTATGGAAAGGCGCGGCGAGCACCTGGCAGACCGGAACCTCGCGCTCGGGGTCCTCGGTGAGCGAGACGCGGATCGTGTCGCCGATGCCGTCCTCCAGAAGCGAGCCGATGCCGATGGCGCTCTTGATGCGGCCGTCCTCGCCGTCGCCGGCCTCGGTCACGCCGAGATGCAGCGGGTAGTTCATGCCCAGGTCGTCGAGGCGCTGGGTCAGCAGGCGGTAGGCCGCGATCATGACCTTGGGGTTGGAGGACTTCATGGAGAAGATCAGGTCGTAGTAGCCATTCTTCTCTGCGATGCGCGCGAACTCGAGCGCGCTCTCGACCATGCCGAGCGCGGAATCTCCATATCGATTCATGATGCGGTCGGAGAGGGAGCCGTGGTTCGTGCCGATGCGGCAGGCGCGCTTGAGGCGCTTGAGCTTGAGCACGAGGGGGGTGAAGCGTTCCTCGATGCGGGCGATCTCGGAGGCGTACTGCTCGTCGGTGTATTCCTTGACCGCGAAGCGCTTGCTGTCGACGAAATTCCCCGGGTTGATGCGGACCTTCTCGCAGAACTCGGCGGCGGCGTCGGCCGCGTTGGGGGAAAAATGGATGTCGGCCACGATCGGCTGATTGAAGCCCGCCTTGACCAGCTTTTCCTTGATCTTGCCGATGGCCTGCGCGTCGGCGACGGTGGGCGCCGTGATGCGCACGATCTCGCAGCCCGCCTCGATCATCTTGACCGACTGGAGGAACGTCGCCTCGACGTTCAGCGTGTCCGTCGTCGTCATGGACTGCACCCGGATCGGGTTGTCGCCGCCCACGCCGACGTTGCCCACCATCACCTCGCGCGTGCGGCGGCGGCGGTAGGAATAGATGTCGGGGATGTATTTCGGGTTTCGAATGAGGGTCTCGAGCATCGGATTTAAATTATATCATTTCCCCATGGGACTCCCTCCGTCGACGTTGGGTATAAGACACATTGCGCTGTTCACCGAGGATTTACCTCGGGCTGAGGCGTTTTATTGCGGGTTATTGGGCTATCAGGTGGAGTGGCGCCCGGACGCCGACAACCTTTACCTGACCATGAACGGCCAGGACAATCTGGCCCTTCATACGGGCACCCCCGGCAAGGAAACCCGCCTCGACCACTTCGGCATCATCCTCCGCAAGGCGGAGGACGTGGATGCCTGGCATGAGCACCTGAAGGCGTACGCCGTTAAGGCGCCCAAGACCCACCGCGACGGCGCGCGGTCCTTCTACGTGAAGGACCCCGACGGCAACGGCCTCCAGTTCATCCACCACCCGCCCATAGCGGATAAAGCCTAGACCTGATATACTCGGCGTCATGGAACTCGCCACCCGACTGCAGCGTTTTCTGGCCGCCCTCGCCGACGGCGTCATCCTCACCGTGCCCTACCTCGCCGGCTCGCTCGAGGCCCTGCCCGAGCCGCTGCGCCTCCTCGGCGTGCTCGCCTCCTTGGCCCTGCTCGTCGTCCAGCTCGTCATGGTCACCAAGCGCGGCCAGACTTTGGGTAAAAAGCTCCTCGGCATCCGGATCGTGACGAAGGACACGCAGGAGAACGGCGGCTTCGTCGTCAATGTCCTCAAGCGCGGCTTCCTCAACGGCCTGCTCAGCCTCATCCCCGGCTACTTCCTGGTGGACTGCCTGTTCGTCTTCCGGGGGGACCGGCGCTGCCTCCACGACATGATCGCGGGCACCGTCGTGATCCAAGCCGACCCCGCCGTGGTATAATGAGTCGGTGAATCCTGCCACCGTCGACAAACTCGAAGATATCCGACGCAGCCTCGCCATCCTGGAATCCGTCGTTTCGGACCCGGAGCTGATCCGCGACCTCAGCGAGGACGAGCGCATCCGCCTCATGAAGGCCGCCGGCAAGCTCGCCCGCCCGACCCGCCTCCAGCGCTCCCGCATCTCGCGCCTCGAGCGCCAGGAAGCCAAGCTCGCCGCCGTCGAAGCCGACCGCGTCGCGCGCGCCGCCTCCGGCATCCGCACCGCCCGCCTGGCCCCGGTGTTCACGGCCCCCTTGCCCGCCTTGCCCGCTCCCGACGCGCCCGTCCGACACCTGTCCAAGCCGACGGGCTGCTATGTCTGCAAGCAGGATTTCACGCGCCTGCATCACTTCTACGACAACATGTGCCCGGACTGCGGCGAGTTCAACTACGCCAAGCGCTTCCAGACCGCCGATCTGAACGGCCGCACCGCCTACATCACCGGCGCGCGCCTGAAGATCGGCTACCACGCCGCGCTCAAGATGCTCCGCGCGGGCGCCCGCGTCATCGTCTCGACCCGCTTCCCGCATGACGGCGCCAAGCGCTTCGCCGCCGAGCCCGACTTCAAGGATTGGGGGAACCGCGTCAAGGTCTACGGCCTCGACCTGCGCCATTCGCCAAGCGTCGAGATCTTCTGCCGCTACCTGACCCAGACCGAGGACCGCCTCGACGCGCTCCTCAACAACGCGGCCCAGACCGTGCGCCGCCCGACCGCGTTCTACGAGCATCTTCTGCCTTATGAAGCCTTGTCTTGGTCCGGGTTATCCCAAACGGAGAAGAGCATTCTTTCCGGCCATTACGAAGTCACCGCCGCATTGCCCGCAGAAAACGCCCTCGTCGCCCTCGACGGCGGCGGGGTGGGCATCGGGCTCAAGAAATCCGCGGCTCTGTCTCAGATTCGCATGGTCTACGACGACAAGATCACGGGCAAAGACATTTTTCCCGAGGGCAAGCTCGACTGCGACCTCCAGCAGGTGGACCTGCGCACGATGAACACCTGGCGCATGACCTTGGCCGAGGTGCCCACCCCCGAGCTTCTCGAGGTCATGCTGATCAACTCGGTGGCACCCTTCATCCTGGCCTCCAAGCTCAAGGGGCTCATGCTGCGCCACATCACCGGCGACAAGCACATTGTCAATGTCACGGCCATGGAAGGAATCTTCTCGCGCGGCACGAAGACCGACAAGCACCCGCACACGAACATGGCCAAGGCCGCGCTCAACATGATGACCTTGACCTCCGCGCGCGACTACATCAACGACGGCATCTGGATGAACGCGGTCGACACCGGCTGGGTCACCGACGAGGATCCCGTGGTCCACGCCCTGCGCAAGCAGGCCGTCCACGACTTCCAGCCCCCGCTCGACATCGTCGACGGCGCCGCCCGCATCCTCGATCCCTGGTTCGTCGGCCTCAACACCGGCGTCCACACCTCCGGCAAGTTCCTCAAGGACTACAAGCAAGCCAACTGGTGAGCGGGGGGGGCGGCCAGCCTGATCGGCCTCGGCATGACGAGCATACCCTGCACCCCATACTCGGAGTAATGTATTTTGATACATTACTTCACACAAGGGCATGCCAAGACTCTCCCGCGGCTCCGTCGTCCAGCTTCAAGCGATCAACGAACTGATTCGCTATGTCGCACGCGCGCCGAAAGCAGCGGCGCACCCGACAGGCTTCTATCTGCGCGCGCTGCGCGGCAAGCTGCGGATGAGCCAGGCGCAGCTCGCACGCCGCAGCGGGATCGATCAAGGTCAGATCGCACGCATCGAGCTGGGGAAGATCGAGGCCGAGCTCAAGACGCTGCGGAAGCTGTTTGCTGCGATGTTCTGCGATCTTCTTGTTATTCCGAAGCCGCGCCAGCATCTCGGCGACGCCCTCGCGGCTCGCAACGCGGAATGGGAACGGCCCGATCACGGGCACACGAGCCTCTGGGCCGACCAGCCGCCTAGGTAAAGCGCTTTCCCGTGGCGCGGTCGATGAGGATCGAGATCATCATGTCGCCGAGCACGTTGACGACCGAGCGCGCCCGCGCGAGGATCCAGTCGACGGTGAGCAACAGGGGCAGGAGCTCGACGGGCAGGCCCACCGCGGCGAGCACGAGCGCCAGCGAGATGAAGCCCGCCTCGGGCACGCCCGCGATGCCCATCGCGGCGATCAGGCAGGAGAACGCGGCGGACAGCTGCTGGCCCACGCTCAGGTGCAGGCCGTGGGCCTGGGCCACGAACAGCACGGCCATCGCCTCGTAGAGGATGATGCCGTCGTTGTTGAGGTTGGTGCCGACGCAGGCGCCCAGGGTCGAGGACGATTTCGACACGCCGAGGTTGTCGAGCGCCTTCAGCGTCAGCGGCAGAGTGGCAAGGCTCGAGTTGGCGCCGGCCGCGTAGATCGTGGGCACGCTCGCCTCGCGCCAGAAGCGCCGCAGCGGCAGACGCGCGTACGCGACGAGCCAGCCTTGATAGACGATCAAAGGATGAAGGATCAGGCCGAGCAGCCCCACCGCGACATAGGCGGCGAGGCCCTTCAAAGGGGAGAGGCCGTACTTTCCGATCGAGCTCGCGACCACGCCGAAGACCGCCAGCGGCGCCGCCTGGATGATCCAGGCGAGCAAGGTCTCCATCGCCCGGCGCAGGACCCCGACGCCCTTCTCGACGCTTTCGACGTCCTCGCCCTGGTCCTTGAGCTTGCGCAGGGCCAGGCCGAGCGCAAGAGACATGACGACGAGGGGGAATATCGCGTTGTCGGCGAAGGGCTGAACGAGGCTCGGGGGGACGAAGTTGCCGAGGAAGGACGACAGGCCGAGCTTATGTCCCGCCGCGGCCGCGAGCGCCGCCTCGCCCCCGTTGGCGGCCGCCGCCGCGAGATGCAGGCCGGGCTTCAAGATGTTCGACAGCAGCAGGCCGATCGCCAGCGCGATCACGGCGTTGACGCCGCAGAAAAAGCCCATGCGCGCGCCATCCTTCGCGCTGACCTGGGTGGTGAGGACCGCCCCGATGATGGTGAACATCAGGAGCGGGCCGGCGGCGAGCTTGATCGCCTGGATGACGACCTTGCCGATCTCGCCCAGGACCACGGCGTCGGCGCCCAGATAGAGGCCGACAGGCAGGCCGGCGAACAGGCCGATGATGATGCGTCCGGTCAATCCGATCTTACGCATGGCGCCATCATAGCAACTAAGCAAATGCGCGCGTTCACCCATGGTTATCGGGAGATTCGCGTGCTATACTCGGAACATGCCTAGGATCGTGAGGTCGCAGGCGCTTGCCGGCTGTATCATCCTCTTCGCGGTCGCCGCGTCGGCCGCGGCTCCCGAGCGCTTCAACGACGCTCCTTCTCAGGCGGATATCCAAGCCTTTTTGACCGGCGCGCGCCTGGCTCCCGCGCTTCCAATCCCGCCCGGCGTTCCGCTTCCGCCCGTCCCGCACTTCAAGCCCGGAGACGTGTTCTCAGGTCCCGTGACCAAGGTCCTGGACGCCGACACCCTCCTGGTCAGCCATAAGGATAAGGGGGAGGTCCAGATCCGTCTCGACGCCGTGGACGCTCCCGAAACGGCTCACCCCGAGCACGGAAAAGAAGGCCAGCCCTACGGCGACGAGGCCGCCGCGTTCGTCCGCGGCCTCGTTACGGGCAAGATCGTCACGGTGCGGATCAAGGAAGTGGACAAATATGGGCGCTTCGTCGGCTGGGTGACGCTCCCCGACGGCCGCGCGCTCCAGCATGAGCTGCTCCGCGGCGGCTGGGCCTGGTGGAATTTCTTCTTCAACAAGGACGAGGCCCTCAACGCGCTCGAGAACGAGGCCATCGTCGCCCGCCGGGGCTTATGGGCGGGCAAGACGCGCGGCGGGCAATACTGGCCGGAGTCGCCCTGGGTCTTCCGCCGCCGCGTGTCCGCCGGCATACGCCGGATCCTTCCGGGCGAGGAGATCGAGTTCACGGTCAAGCATATGCCGGACGCCGACACCGCCGCGCTCGGCACGCGCCAGTCCGTCTACGACTATATCCGCCTGGCCGGCCTCGACGCGCCGGAGGTCTCTCATGGACGGACCAAGCCCGGCCAGCCCTACGGCGTGGAGGCGGGAGAGCGCGCCTCACAGCTCATCGCGGCCGAAGGCATGAAGGTCCTGGTGAAGGTGGAAGACGTCGACCCCTACGGCCGCCTGGTCGGCTGGGTCCGGCTGCGCAGCCGCGGCGGCGTTTCGCTCAACGAGCTCCTCGTCGAGGAAGGCTGGGCCTGGTGGTACGAGCGCTACTATCCCGATCTCAGCGAGCTCGGCCGCAAGCAGGAGCGCGCCCGCGCCGCCCGCCTCGGCCTTTGGGCCGACCCCAACCCCGTCCCGCCCTGGGACTTCCGCCGCGGCCAGCGCACGAACTGATCGGCGCCGCCGCGCATGGCGGCCATCATAGAAACTGAAAAAAATGAAATGCTAATCTCTCGTTCATGGCGAAAAAGATCGTAGTCGCGAAGAAAATCACCGCAAAGAAAGCCGTCACGAGGAAGGCCGCTCCTAAGAGCGCCCTTCAGGCCGTCATCGATTATCCCCAGGTCCACGAGATCGTCCTGCCCGGGCACTACTCGATCCGTCTCACCGCCGTCGGCGCCGGGCAGGCGCAGGTGCGCGTCGACGGCGACGAATGGCTCGACTGCCGCGACACGCACGGACACTTCTGGCACGACTGGTCTCCGCAAGCGGGGCGGACGCGCCTCGAAGCCCGCGCACGCGCCGGCAAGGGCCGCTGGAGCCCCGTCGCCGAACGCGATGTTATCGTCAAACCGAACGAGGCCAGTTTTGTAGGATAGCGCCGTGCCTCTCCACCGCAAGATCCTCATCGGCTTCGTCGCGGGAGCCTCCGCCGGGCTGATCCTGCACAACGTATTCCCGTCCGCGCCCGAGGGCCTGACCCTCTTCCTCGACTACGCCGCCGAGCCCTTCGGGCGCCTGTTCCTGCGCCTTCTGCTCATGGCCGTGCTGCCGCTGGTGGTCAGCTCCCTCATCCTGGGCGTCGCAGAGATGGGCGACGCGGCGAAGCTCGGACGCGTGGCGCTGAAGACATTGGGGTTCACCTTGCTGATCACGGGCCTCTCGGTGCTCACCGGCCTCGTCGCCGTCAATGTCTTCCGCCCCGGCGACGGCTTCCCCATGGAGGTCCGAGAGGCCATGCTCAAGACCGGCAAGATGCCCGCCTTGCCGGCCGCTGACAGCGTCAATTTTTCACAGCGCCTGCTCGCCCTCGTGCCGGACAACCCCGTCAAGGCGGCCGCCACCGGCGATTTCCTCGGCGTGATGTTCTTCTCCATGCTCTTCGGCCTGGGCCTGATCCGCGTGGAGAAAGAGAAGGCCAAGCCTCTGCTCAAGCTTCTGGAGTCCGTCAACGAGGCCTCCATGGCCTTCATCCATCTCGTCATGAAGATCGCGCCCTACGGCGTGTGCGCGCTCGTTCTGAATCTGACCGCCCGGTTCGGCTTCGGGCTTTTGCGCCACCTCCTGAGCTACGCCCTGGTCGTCGTGGGCGCGCTCGCCTTCCACCAGTTCGTCACCTATTCGTTCTTCGTGAAGACGCTCGGCGGCCTCAGCCCGCGGCTTTTCTTCAAACGCATCTCGGAGGCGATGCTCACCGCCTTCGGCACGAGCTCATCCTCGGCCACGCTTCCCGTGTCGATGCGCGTCGGCGAGGAGGACCTCGGCCTGCCGCGCGAGATCTCCCGCTTCGTGCTGACGGTCGGCGCCAGCGCCAACCAGAACGGCACGGCGCTCTACGAAGGCGTCACCGCTCTTTTTCTCGCGCAATGCTTCGGCGTCGTCCTGACCTTGCCGCAGCAGGGCACCGTCCTTCTGCTGTCCATCCTCGGCGGCGTGGGCACGGCCGGCGTCCCGGGCGGCTCCCTGCCCATGCTCATGGCCATCCTCGCCTCCGTCGGCGTGCCTCCCGAGGGAGTGCTGCTCATCCTCGGCGTGGACCGCTTCCTCGACATGTGCCGCACGGTGCTCAACGTCACCGGCGACCTCCTCATCGCGGTGCTCGTGGCCCGCTCCGAGGGCGAGACGCTCCGCCCGTACCCCGGCAAGCCCTGACCGCCATGTGGAAGACCACCGAGGGCTCGACGGGACGCCTCATCCAGCTCTGCCTCGGATATTTCTTCTTCTACGTCCTCTTCGGCGTCGCCACCAAATGCTTCACCGGCAAGGCCGCCGTCTTCATGCCGGCGATGACGGACATGGAGTTCCTGATCTGGAGCACGCTCGGCGGCTCCTTGATCTGCCTGATCGTCATCTTCGCCTGCGGCTGGCAGAAGTCCGGGGTCGCGGGCATACCCCCGGAGTACGCCTACATCATCCCTTCGGGCATCTGCACCGCGATCGTCATACCGACCACGACCTTGATGTACATGCTGCTCAAGTCGGTCATGGTCGCCATGGTCATCATGCGCGCCAGCGTCATCGTCATCAGCCGTCTGGTCGATGAGGCGCAGATCCGTCAGGGCATCCTCAAGAAGACCGTTTACTGGCAGGAGAACGCGGGCGTCGTCTTCGCCGTGGCCGCGGCCGCCACGCAGGTCTTCCTTGCCAAGGGCGAGGACTTCGACTTCCTCCACAACGCCGCCGCGATGACGGTGCTCTCCACCTACATCTGCGCCTACTCGGCGCGCATCTACATCATGAACTACTACAAGAACACGCGGCCCCAGGGCGCGTCGCTCAACAACAAGTGGTTCTTCGCCATCGAGCAGATCGCGGCGAGCGTGACGATGGCGCTGGCGGCCCTCGCCCTCTACCGCAGCGCGTCCACGGCGGCGCCCGTGGCCGCGTTCCAGGCGGCGCTGGCCGCGCCGCACACGGCCGTCATCCCCGCCAACCTCGCCGGGGCGGTCTACGGGATGGTCGCCTTCTTCTCCGTGTTCATCTTCATGTTCAAGGGCCGCACGGCGACCTTCGCCGGGCTGGTCAATCGCCTGACCTCTCTCGTGGCCGGAACGACCGCGACCTTGATCTCCTACTTCCTTTTCCAGGGCCGCTTCCCGAGCCTCGCGGACTGGGCGTCCCTGGCCCTCATCTTCGTGGCGGTGGGCTTCCTCTCGATGTCCGAGCGCCGCCGCATCGGCGAGCTCGTCGCCGCCAAGGAGCTGACATGAAAACCGCAGCGCTTCTCTTTTTGCTCCTCGCGGCTCAAGCCTCTGCCGCCGCCAAAACGATTCCCATCGAGCTCGGCAAGGAGTTCCGCCTTAATAAGGGGGAGGTCGCCAGCATCGAGGGCGGCCGGGCCACGCTTCGAATCGTGAAGTTCATCAACTCTCCGTGCCCCAAGGGTGCGCGCTGCATCTGGAGCGGACAGGCGGTGATCACCGAGTTCACCGTGGACGGCAAGGTCCTGCCTGATAACGCCAAGGACGCACCCTACGACCTCACCGCCATAGACAGCGACTACAAGACCTTCGCCGTCATGATGATCGATGAACCTGAGGCCGCCTGCTATAGACCAAAAGCCGGGCACGTGGGCGAATGCCTGCGCAGCCTCGCCCGCCGACGCAGCGAGCCCGCTCTTTGCCGCAAGATCCCCGATGAACGCACGCGCGGCTTCTGCCTGGAGGATCTGGCCGAGGAGCTCAACAAGGACGAGCTTTGCCGGGACGTCGCCAAGCCCACGCAGCATTGCCTGTACGTGAAGGCCAAGGCGTCCGGCGATCTGGCGGCCTGCTCAGGCATCATCACGCGACGCGCTTCGGTGCGCTGCTTCAAGGAGCTCTCCACCGAAGGCGGGGGCGGCCCGCGCTCCTGCTCCTCGCTTCCGCCCGCGGCGGCCAAAGAGTGCCGCGAGACCGCTCTCGGCCCGGATAAATAAACATGACCAACGAACCGGCTCCCGCGCCCCAAACCAAGAAGCCCCGCAGCTTTCTGTTTTACGCCGCCGTCGTCGCCGGCGTTCTCCTGCTGGCTTCGGTCCTGACGACCGGGGCGCTCGCGCTGTACGCCCGAAGCATGATCATCGCCTACACGGACGCCGCCGCGTCGCCCATGCCCGTCGCGGAACTGGCGACGGCGGACTACGAGGCGCTGGAGAAGCGGGTCGAGGCGTTCCGGACGAGCCTCCGGGACTCGAGCGAGATCCCCGAGCTGGTCCTGAGCGCCGACGAGATCAACGCGCTCCTCGCCCGCAAATCGGACGCGACCGACCGCGTCAGCGACATGCTGCGCATCACCGTGGAGGGGGATAAGATCGGAGGGCAGGTGAGCCTGCCTCTCGACAAGATCGGCTTCCCCTTGCCCGCCGGCCGCTTCCTCAACGGCTCGGCCACGTTCAAGATCACGATGGAGAACGGCGTGCTGATCGTCACGGCCGAATCGCTGACGCTCAAAGGCCAGCCGGTCTCGCAGGCGCTCATGGACCAGCTGAAGAACGAGAACCTGGCCCGCAACGCCTATCGCAAGCCGAAGACCGCCGAGATCCTGCGCAAGATCGAGAGCATCCAGGTCAAGGACGGCCGTATCTACGTCAAGCCGCGGCGGAACGAGCGCTAGAAATCCCTACTTAGCGAGTTCCAGGGACGGGCTGCCGGCCACGGGCTGGGCGGGGACGACATTGAACGTAGCGCCGTAGCAGAAATAAGTCTTATTGGGCAGCTTCCAGAGGGTCTTCCAGTCCTTCTGCATGATCTCCTCGTCCTCGTAGAAATCGGGAAGGGTATAGGCGCGCTTGTAGTTCTTCACGCCGTAGTCGAGGGCCGCCATGATCATGAATTTGCTGTAGTGTGCGAACTCCGGGTCGCAGACGTGCGTGAACATCTCGTACTGATGCGGCAGCGCGCCACCGATGTAGACGCCGATGAGGCGGTCCTTGACGTAGAACGAGAGCGGCATGGCGAGGGGGCTCGACGCGAAGAACGAACGGAAGGCGCCGGAGAATTCGATCAGCCAGCTGTCCGCCCCGAACGTTCCGCGGCTCCAGCCGATGTACTCCTCCCAGCGCGATATGTCGATGTGCCCCGGGCGCACGGTCACTTCCAGGGCGCACTTCTCATGGTAGGCGCGCAGGGGCTTGACGCGCTTGGTCTTCAGCGCCTTGGAGAGATGGCTCAGGATATCCTCCTCGAGCCAGTGATGGTAGGGCCGGCCTTCCTTGAGGGCGTATCCGGGCACTTCTGTGTCGGCGCTGAAATTCGAGCCGGGGATGAGCTTATCGACGAAGGACAGGTCCTGAGGGAGCCCGAACGCCGAGTGAGATGGCGCCATCAGCCAATGCATCACCTCCCGGTCGAAATAGGTGAGGAACTTGCCGTCCACGCAGTACATCGGCACGCTGCCGATGAAATGGCGGGCGAACTCGGGATGAAAGGCCAAAGTGTGGCCGCTGAGCCCGCGCAGATCGTCGACGGTCTCGACGCGCTTGTACTCTTTGGGAAGGGGGTCCTTGTCCGTGGGGGTCATGCCTGTATATTGTAGCAAGCGCCCGACGGAGCGGAGGCTCAAGCTGTTGTATAATCAGCGCAAGTCCCCATAGCTTAATGGATAAAGCTCCAACCTTCTAAGTTGGCAATGGAGGTTCGATTCCTCCTGGGGACAATGTTTTTTTGCGTCATCCGGGGCCCAGTTCATGGGTGCAAGTGTAGCCCCGATTTTTGGTATTGTCGAGGCATGATCAAAACCACTCTTTTGGCCGTTCTTCTTCTCGCGACGGTCTCCGCCCGCGCCGCCGCGCCAGACGATGCCGCCCGGGAGACCGCCCTGCGCGCCGCGGTCGAGGACGTGCTCACGATGTCCGACGAGGACTACCGCGACATGGTAAAGAAGGCGCCGTCGGAGGCCCGCTGGGCCAAGCTCGAGCGCCCGGCGCTCCTGCAGGTCTCGTTCAAGAGCCTCGCGGCCTCACGCCGCCGCCGCGCCGTTGCGGCGGGGCTCGTCACCGCCGGGCGCGAGACCGACGCCGACGCCAAGGCCGCCGGCCCGGACGCCGAGCTGCTCCAGAATACCGGCTGGTGGAGCGACGCCAACTCCTACCTTGCTCAGGTCCAATACAACAACCAATATCACTATCGCGGCACCGCCGTCGCCGCGGTCCGCGGAGGACGGAAGCTCTCCACGGATAGCGACAAGGAGGTCACGCGCCTGCTCGCCGCCGCCGATGCGGGGAGCCATCTCGAGGCCGCGCAGTCCTATGACAAGATCGCCGCGATCGTCGGCCCCGTAGCCGCACCCTTAGCCACGCCCGCGCCGGCTCCCGCCGCCGAGGCCCCGGCCGCCAAGACGATGTCGGCCAAGGATATCTATCAGCGCGCCGCGCCCTCCGTGGTGCTGATCCTCGCCGCCGAGAAGGAAGGCGCGGGTGAGCTCGGAACCGGCAGCATCATCGAGGGCGGCCGCGTCCTCACGAACGCACATGTGGTCATCAACGACAAGACCGGCCGGCCCTTCGCGGCCGTCCGCGTCTATCAGAAGCCCGAGCGCGTCGTCGGCGACACGAAGCGAGACCTGAAGGACCCCATCGTCGCGAAGGTCGTGCGCTTCGACCGCGGCCTCGACCTGGCGATCCTCGAGCCGGAGACCCGGCTCAAGTCGGGCCCGCTCGACCTCGGCGACGACTCGGCCGTGGAGCCCGGCGATCCCGTCGTCGCGATCGGCCACCCGGAGCAGGGCGGCCTGTGGACGCTCACCCAGGGAGTGGTCAGCACCGTGATCGCGGACCTCGGCGGCGTCGCGGGCAAGGACGCCTTCCAGACCGACGCGAGCATCAACCGCGGGAACTCCGGCGGCCCGCTCATCGACCGCTCGGGCGCCATCATCGGCGTGAACACCTCGATGGCCCGCAAGGCCGCCGACGGCCTCACGATCACCAGCGTCAACTTCTCCGTGAAGTCCTCCGTCGCACGACGATGGATGGGCGGCGAAAATGCCTCCGCATCGGCCATCGCCGCCGCGCCGGCCGCTGTCGCGGCCGGTCCAACCGAGGCGCCAGCCGCCGCGCCCGCCGCACCCGCTCAGGTGGACCTGCCGCCCGCTCCGACGACCAAGCCCAAGGTCCTGACGCCCCAGGCGCCTTACCGGATCGTCGACGTCATCGAGGAAGAGATGAAGGAGATGGAAGACCTCGAGGGCGAGATGCGCCGTGAGATCGAATCGCGGCGCTAGCCGCTAGAGGACGAAGACGAAGACGCTGGCCAAGGTGAGGATCGCGCCCGTGATCATGCGCGACATGTTGGCTTCCCTGCGTCCCGTCACCAGGTAGTACATCCCCCAGATCATCAGCACCGTCGATAGCGCGGTCTTCCCCAGGACCTGGGGAGTCATTTTGATCGCAGGCTTCACTTCCTGAGGCCCTCGGCGCTATCGGCGGCCCACTTCTGCCAGCTCGCGTAATCGCGGCGGTCGAAGGTCTTCTGCGAGATCTGGCCGAGCACGGTGTAAGCCAGGTCGTGGCTGCTCGGCTCCGTCTGCTTGAGTATCTCGATGAGGCGCGGCGCCGCCGCGCGGATCTTTTTGCTCTGAGCCGCGTCGTCCGCCATCGGCACGAGGAGCCCGAGGGTCTTGCCGCGCACGGAGCCGCTCGGATCGTCGAGAAGGGGAGTGATCATCTCCGCATCCACGCGGAGGTCCTTGCGATGGTTGACGATATCGGCCAGGACCTGGAGGCCGGCGCCGCGGACGGCGGCCGACGGGTCCTTCAGGGCGGCGAGGCAGGACTCGACCACCTTTTCCCCGCGCGTGCCGTAGCTCAGCACGAACAGCGCCGCGGCACGCTTGTCGGCGTCCGCCTCATGAGACATCACCGTCCGAAGCTCGCGCTCCTTGGCCGCGGCGCCCGCGACGAATTTTTGCTGCAAGACAGCGAGCTCGGGCGTCGCTGCACCCCATAAGCAGTAGAAGCCGGGGCAATCAGGACGGTCGACCGGCATCTGGCCGCGGCGGGACAGCGCCGAGCCGAGATCATAGTAGGACTTCCAGGCGGCGAGCAGGCCGTTAGGATCGGAGGTATTCTTCTTCGATTCGGGCGCGAACGCAAGGCGGCCGCGATCGGACTCGTCGACGATGTCGAAGATGACGTACATCGCGTGGTCGACGGAGGTGAAGTACTCGGTGAGCGTGAGCCTGGCGTCGACGATGCCGGGGGTCTTCGCCGCCTCCTGCTCGATCGCCTTGCGGATGGCCTCGGCCTTCTCGGTCGAGCCCGGCCGGCGCTGGTTGCGCAGCAGGACGATCTCGTTGATGCGGCGGCCGAACAGCTCGCGGGCCTTGTCGGCCGTCAGAACCGTCGAGCGGTAAACGTCGATGCCGCGCAAGGTCGCGGTGGATTGGGCTCGCGCGGGCACGGGCGCGGCCGCCAGCAGAAGGGACATCAATAAGGTCATCATCGCCGCAATTATAGCCATTCCGGACGGACCTCGCGAATGCTATCGTCGTTCGGTGATCAGAACCGCGGTCGCGTCCGCGCGCGTCGTGCTCGTCGAATCGCCGCTCAAGCGCCCGTTCATCACCGCCCAGGGCCGGCGAGACCGCACCGTCAACGCGGCGATCGTCATCAAGCTCGGCGACGGGGCCTCCGGCTACGGCGAAGCGTCCACCTCGATCGCGCAGAAGCACCTGACGCCGGCGGCCTTGCGGCGGGCGCTCGAGAAGATGGCGCTCCGCGCCCGCGGCAGGGATGCCCGCGATTGGCGAGCCCTCGTCGACGAGGCCTGGACGCGGCACGGGGCCTTGAGCCCCGCCGTCGCCGCGTTCGAGGCGGCGTTGCTGTCCGCCTTGGCGGCCGAGGCCGGCACGAGCCTCGCCGGCTGGCTCGGCGGCGCGGCGAGCCGCATCGAGACCGATATCACCCTCTCCGCGTCTACCGACACGAATGCCACGCGCGAGGCCGCCGCCGAGGCCGCCGCCGCCGGCTTTCGGCTGCTCAAGATCAAGGTCGGAGGCCGGCCGGCCGACGATCTGGCGCGCGTGCGGGTCGCGCGAGAGGGAGCGCCGAAAGCACGGCTGTTGCTCGACGGCAATCAGGGCTTCACCCCGGCGGGCGCGCTCAGGTTCGTCGAGGCCGTCCTGAAGACGGGCGCGTCGGTGGAGCTCTTCGAGCAGCCCACGCCCAAGGCCGACCTTGCCGCTCTGGCCTTCGTCTCCAGGCGCTGCCCCGTGCCGGTCGCCGCTGACGAGAGCGTGGCGACGCCCGCCGATGCCGCGCGGGCCGCTGACGCCGGCGTGACCGCCATCAACATCAAGCTCGCGAAGTCGGGGATCTCCCGCGGGCTCGAGATCGCCGCGGTCGCGCGCGCCGCCGGCCTGCCCCTGATGATCGGCTGCATGGCCGAGACCGCGCGCGGCCTCTCGGCGAGCGTGCATCTGGCGCTGGGCACCGGCTATTTCAAATGGTGCGATCTCGACAGCGATGTCCTGCTCGTCGAGGATCCGGCCGCGCGAAAGGCGTCCGGCTGGACGCGGCGCGGCCGCTTTGCTTCCTTAGACTAGCTCCCACCAGCGGCGCTTGCGCGGCTCGTGGGTGGGGAGGATCACCAGGCCGTGGGGGATGGCGAAGACCTTCCCGTCGAGCGAGTGCACGCGGTCGCGGATGCCGGCGTGCGTGACCTCGACCGTCATATAATGATGGAAGCTGTCGGAGTTGCCGGAGGGGAACAGCGCCGAGCCGCCGCCTCCGGTGAGCACGTAGCGCACGCCGCCGTGGTCCTGCACGCCGAAGGCGTGGACATGGCCCATGTAGACGCGGCTGACCTTCGCCGCCGAGACGATGTCGGCGAACTCCCGTGAGCCGCCGATGAAGCCGCCGAGCTCGTGCACGCGCCCGACGCCGCCCCACAGGCTGAGCTGGACCGGGGGCATATGGGTGAAGACGATCTTGCGGCCGGGAACGTCGAGCGCCATCGTGAGCCACTTGAGCTGCGTGCGGGTCACGCGCTTGGCGCTCGAATCGAGGACCACGAAGCGCACGCCCGCGTGATCGAAGAGGTAGTTCGGCTTGCCGAACAAGCCCCGGTACATGGTTGAGTGCGATTTCCCGTTCGGGCGCGAACGGTCGTGGTTGCCGATCACGGTGAGGTAGGGACGTCCGATCCAGGCGCGTCGCAGGTGGCGCAGGAAGATCTCGTAGTTCGAGCGGGTGCCCTTGCTGACCATGTCCCCGAGCTGGACCGTGAAGGTCAGGGGCTGGGCCTGGAGCTCGTGCATCTGGTCGTGGAAGACGCCCTCGCGGTTGAACAGCTTGCGGTAGATCCAGAAGCGGGAGGGCTCCACATCGCCGAGCACGGCGAAGGACACCTTGTCGCCCGCGGCGCTGGGCAGGCGCGACAGGCGGCGCAGCTGGCGCTCGGTGCGGAAGCGCGAGGCCATCAGAACCAGGCTCTCGGGGACCATACCCATAGGATAACGGTTTTGATAGGATGGCGCCATGCTACGGGAGCTGCGCGGCCTCGCGCGCGAAACGGCGGTCTACGGCCTGTCCACCGTCCTCGGACGCATGCTGAGCTTCCTGCTCACGCCGCTGTACTCTCATCTTCTGGAGCCCACGGACAACGGCGCGATGCAGGCGCTGTACGCCTACATCGCCTTCCTGACCGTGATCTACGGGCTCGGCCTCGACACGGCCTACCTGCGCCTGGGGCGCCGCGACGGCAAGGCCGACGAATCGGCCTTCGGCGCGGCCTGGCTGACCGTCGTGGGCACGGCGCTCGCCGCGTCGGTGCTGATCAGCCTGGCCGCCGCACCCCTGGCGCGCGCCGTCGGCCTGCCCGTGGAGATGGCCGACCTCGTGCGTTACGGCGCCTGGATCCTCGCCGCCGACGCGGCCATGCTGCTGCCTTACGCGGAGCTGCGCGGCTCCCATCGCGCGGGCGCCTACGCCGGCATCAAGCTCGTCGGCATCGCGATGAACCTCGTCCTCGCCTACGTGTTCGTGCGCCACATGCATCTCGGGCTGCGCGGGGTGTTCCTGGCCAACCTGGTGGCCTCGCTGTCGAGCCTCGCGATGCTGGCACCCGTCATCGTCGCGCGGCTCGGCGCGCCTGACCGCGCGCGCCTTAAGGAGATGCTCTCGTTCGGCGTGCCGCTCATCGTCGCGGGCGTGGGCTCGATGGTGGTGCAGGTCGCCGACCGCCCGATCCTGGCAAAAGCGTCCGGGCTCGCCGAGGCGGGCATCTACGGCACCTGCTACAAGCTCGGCATCGGGATGATGCTGCTCGTCGGGATGTTCGACCAGGCCTGGAAGCCGTTCATCCTGGAGCGCGCCGACCGGCCCGACGCCGGCGCCATCGTCGCGCGCGTGCTCACGTATTTCGGCACGCTCGGCGCGTGGGCGTTCCTCGCCATCGTCTTCTTCATCGGCCCGCTCGTCCAGGCGCCCCTGTTCGCCGGCAAGCCGCTGATCCATCCGTCGTTCTGGAGCGGGCTTCCCGTCGTGCCCATCGTGACCCTCGCCTACCTGTTCAACGGCCTTTATTTCGTCATGCTCGCACCCCTGATGCTCGACAAGCGCACCGGCGCGGTCTCGGCGGCGACCTGGACGGGCGCGCTTGTGAACATCCTTCTCAACTGGTATCTGATCCCGCGGCTGGGCATGATGGGCGCGGCGTGGGCCACGTTGGCGGCCTACGCGTCGATGGCCGTCGCGGTCTGGGCGCTGGGCCGCGCGTCGCGCCCGGTCCCGTACGAATGGAAGCGCCTCGCGATCCTCGCGGCCTGGACGGCCGCGCTCTGGTGGCCGTCCGCCAGCGTCGGCCTGCCCGCCCGCTTCGTGCTCCTCGCCGCCTACCCGGCCGGCCTTCTCCTGACGGGCTTCCTCGGCGCCGACGAGCTCACGGAACTTCGCTCGCTCTTCAGCGCGCGACGGGCTTGATGTTCAGGAACTGAGCGTCGGGGCGCGGGGCGAACGGATCGTTGAGGGGGAGCACCGGGCGGGGCGCGTCCAGCGCGCGCGCGTGATGCGCGATCAGGCGCTCGCCGGAAAATGAGAACGCGACCTCCACGCCCGCGCCTTTCCACGCGTCGAGGGCGCGGGCCAGGCGCGCAAGCCTGACCAGGCGCGCCGCGGAGAGAACAGACGTCGCGGACCCCGAGCGGGGGGACAGCTCCCGGCCCGAGGCGCGGTCGAGGGAGTAGGACTCCATCTCGGCGTCGCCGGAGAGCACGCCGTCGAGCGAGCCCGCCGTCGCCTCGACGAACAGGCGTTCGCGGCGCCCGGAGCCGGGGTCGCGGGAGAACACGATGCCGGACGCGTCGGCCGGGACGATCTTCTCGACGCGCACGCGGCCGTCGTAGGCGAGCCCGCGTCCCGCGCGCTGACGCGCGCCGAGAGGGCCGGGCGTCCAGGACGCCGCCCAGGCATCCTTGACCCGTTCGAGGACATCGGCCGCGCCGGCCGCCTTCAAAGCCGCATCTTCTCCAACGACCAGCACGCTCCCGGCCGCGGCCGCCAGCGCCGCGGCTCCGGCCACGGAATTCGAATCGAGCTTCGCGGACGAGATCTTCTCGCGGATGCGCTCGGATTTCCGGCGCAGGCCGAGGGACGAGTCGTCGACCATGCGCGCGAGCCACTCCGCGAGGCCGTTGCTGTCGACGAAGCGCTCCCACGAGTTCGCCGGAAGCTCGATGCCCTCGGGCCGGTCGGCGCCGCCGGATGCGGCGGCGGCCGCGAAAGAGGACGGCTTCCCGGCGCGGGACTTCGCGCGGGACCGCGCGGCGTCGCGGCAGACGCGCGCGGCGGCAGCCGCGCCGTTGTCGGTCAGGGACAGCATGCCGGCGACGGCCGCCGTGCCATCGGCCGACACGCGTGCCTCGTCGGCCAGGCGCTCGAGCGCGTCCGCATCCGTCGCATCCGCGGCGTCCGCCGCGCAATCCTCGGCGCGGCGCCGGGCTTCGCGCGCCGCACGGGCGAAAGCCAGCGCCTCGGCGCGGCGCATCTCCTCGCGCGCGGAGGCCGGGACCGATCGCTCCGCCGCCCGGCGCACACGCGACAGGTCATCAGCAGGCATCGAACCTGCGACCGCACGAGGGACCATCTCGGAGAGCAGGGCCGCGCCGCGGCCGGCACCTTGCGCCTCGGCGAGCCATTGCTCGAGCGCCTGAGCGTCGCGCAGGCCGTCGTAGGCGCGCGCGGCCTCGGCGGCGGCGACGCGCGCGTCCGCCTCGGACGGCGGCACCAAGGTCACGCGGGCGCTCGCCGCGTCCACGATCACCGCGTCGCCCTCGCGCAGCGCCCGCTCCGATTCCCCGATCACGGGACGATACGAATAGCCCGAGGCCGTCTGCGGGCTTCCGTAGGACGGCTCATCGAGATACAGCGCCGGGCCGCGCCCGTCCCAGCGCCCCTGGCCGAGTGACACGGCAGGCACGCCGTGACGCCGCGCCGCGGCGCCCGCCCGGCTGGTCAGGCCTCCGCGCCGCACGATGACGGCCTCGGACATGCGGATGGCCTGCTCGTCGCCCTCCAAGGCTGAGTCCAGAACGAGTATCCGTCCGCCCGATTCCGCGAGCTTGCGATCGAACGTGACCTTCGCGCACACGGAACGCCCCTGACCCAGGCTCAGCGTCAGCCCGCGGAAGGCGCCGCTGATCGGCTCGGCGCGCGCGGACAGAGCGAGGAGGAAAAGAAGGGGAAGAGAGAGCCGTCCGCTCATTTCACGCGCAGAGGTTCGATGCGGGCGAACTTTGAGAGGCCGGTCGCTGGGTCGCGCAGCGCGATCACGCGCGTGCCCGCGGCCGGGTTCTCGGCCGAGACGGCCTCATACTCGCCGACCCAGCCCACGGTCTTCGCGCGCGACAGCCGCGAGGTCCCGTCGAGCTTGGCCGCCGTTTTGGCCGCGTCCTTCGGCGAACGCTTCATGTCGGAGAGCAACCGGTCGAGGCCCGCCGGAGCGCTCGACGCCTTCAGCGGCGCGCCGGTGATCAAGGCGGCGCCCCGTGCTGCGAGCTCGGTCATCTCCTGCGCGTCGGCGGACATCGTCTGCGCGTCGAGCCTGGCGCTCAGGCCGCGGCCCTGGCGCGTCACCGCGAAGCCGAGCTCGTCAAGCGAGGCCGCGAGCTTCTGATCGCCGCGCTCCGTCTCGAGAGCGAGCGAGCCGCCCGCCTCGGTCGAACGAAGATCGGCCGAGAGCTTGACGGCACCGAAAGCGCCGGCGCCCGACGCCCACAGCGTATCGCCGAAAGCGGTGAACGACATCTCCTTGGAGGCCGCCGCGAGCGCCGTCGCCGCGAGCGCGCCGGAGCCTTCGCCGAGCACGACGACGGGGCTCGTGCCGCGGATCCTGCCGAACGCCGTCGCGCCGATCTCGCGCGCGTCGGAGGCGTAGCGCGACGCCCAGTGGCGCAGGCCGCCGTCGCCCGAGACGAGCGTCTCGAGCCCCGAGGTCAGACGATCGGCGGGGGAGAGGGCGGAGCGCTTGACGCCGGCCTCGAACTCGGACGACAGGGACTCGACGCGGCCGACGGCGCCGCTTTGGCCGGTCAGCGCCTCATGCGCGGCGGCGGCCCGGCGGGCCAGCGCGAACGCGCCCCGGGCGCGGGACACCGTGAGGCGCGGCGCGCCCGCGGCGCGCGCGGCCGCGTCGCCGGTGAGCGCGGCCTCGCGCCAGGCCTTCGCGGCCTCACGCAGGCGCGGCAAGGTCGCGTCGTTGGCGACGACCGGAAGGCCGCGTCCCGGGAGCAGCGCGGCGAGCCCGCTCCAGGCGCGCATGACCAGATGCTTGAGCCACAGCCAGCCGGTTGAGATCGTGGCGGAGGGGACGGATTCGCCCATCAGTACGCGCGCGGAGATCGCGGAGCGCAAGCCGGGGCGCGCGACGAAGGCGCGGTACGCGTCGGCCATGGGAGCGGCCGAGAGCTTTTCGAGCTTCAGCGCGAAAGACGAGCCGAGGCCGGGGACCTTCTCGACCGTCGAGCCGGGCAGGACGGCGACGAAGGACTCGCCGCGCTTGACGACCCAGACCCGGGGCGTGGATCCTTTGGCTCCGGTGACCGAGGACGCGTCAGCGATCGCGCTCTCAACGCCGGCCTTGAGACGGTCGCCGTTGACGATCAGCGGGCGTCCGGGAGAGGCCAGCAGCTCCTCCCACTTGTCCAGGGACTTCACGAGGCGACGAGCCTCCGAGGTCTGGCCCGTGGTCGCGGCGTTATACGCGGCCTGGGCGAGCGCGGAGAGGGAGAAGTTCGCCTTGCCCATGGCGAACGAGAGCACGGCCTTGGTCACGGCGGCGGCGGCGGCGGTGGGCAAGGTCTCCTGCGCGGTCTTGATGGCCGAGCCGTAAAGCACGGGAGCATCGGCCGGGGCCGAGTTGTTCGCGACGCCGACGAGGCCCGCGACCTTTTCGCGCGCGCTCGAGAACTTGCCGGCCACGCCCGAGGCGCCGCCGCCGACGTCACCGGCGCGAGCGGACGTATCGTAGGCGCGATCGAGCGCACGGCGAACGGACTGAGCGTCTCCGCCCGCGGCCTCCGTCTTCTGTCCCTGCTCGATGCCCTGAGCGGCCGTGTCGAGCGCCGACGACGCGGTCGGCGCGGCCTTCTCGCCGGGAGCTGCCGCCTTATCCGAGGCGGACGCGGAGGGCTTCACGGGCATCTTCAGAGAGACGCCGGATTGAGCCTCGGGCTTCGCCTTCGGAGCGACGGGCCGGGTGACAGACGGAGCCGGCGTACCGACGGCCTTGATCGGGAGCGCGGCGCCGGGGACGACGGGAACGGCATTCGCGGCACCGGGGATCGCCGCGCCGGAGGTCGGGATAGGCGCAACCGTAACGCCGCCGACGCCGCCGCTCTGAAGACCAAGACCCGTCACCGCCTGGCCTCCGACGGTGGAGGGGGACTGGACGCCGGTACCGCTGTTGACCGCGGACGCGCCGGTGCTGCCGACGCTGGTGGCGGACTCGCCGACCTTGATGACCTGGGCGGATGCGAGGGCGGACACGAAAACGGCGCACGGCGCGAGCCGAATCAGGGCGTTGCGCATGGTCGGGAGTCTCCTGCGGATATTATAGCGATTATGGGGCAAAATCGCGTCGCGCGCATGGGCCTTATGGCCCATCCTTATACTATCATAGCCCGGACTCCCGCCGAACGCCAGGGCCTTTATGCGCGCCATCCACGCTGTCTCCGTCGTGATCTTCGCCTTCGCCCTGATCGGGCTCGGGGGGGTGCGCTTCTGGCTTGCGTCGTCTCCGAAGCACCTGGCCGCCGGGGCCAAGCCCTCCCGCATCGAGGTGCGCCGTCCGCGCGAGGACCTGATCCTCACCAGGGAAGATGAGCGGCCCTGGATCGTCGCACGCCAGGACGACCTCGCCGATGCCGAGGCGGTCGAGCTCCTTTTGAGCGGGCTGAGCGCTCTCGCTTTCGGGCCGCCCGTCGCCCCGCCCGCAGCCGGCCTGGCCTACGGCCTCGGCCCCGCCGATTCCTCCCGCGTGCGCGTGCTCGATGCGGCCGGGCGCCCCTTGTTCGACGGCCTGTTCGGCCGCCGCCTGCTCGGCCGCTCCGCCTACTTCCGTGCCTCCGACCGGGACTCGGTGCGCGTCGCGACCGGAGTGGACCCCGAGCTTCTGCTGCGCTCGAGCGCGCAGTGGCGAGAGCCGCGCCTGCTCCCCGGCGGCTGTGCCGGCGGCCTCGAGATCTTCACGCGCGGAGCCTGGGCTCTCGCGCCGGCCGAACGCGCGCGCGAGCTGTGCGCCTTGCGCGCCTCCCATTGGGCGACGGGCACGCTCGAGGGGCTTGCCGGCTTCGACCGCCCGCTCCTGCGCGCGCGCACGCCCGACGGCCGCGGCTTCACGGTGGGCGAGCGGCGCGGCGGCGAACGCCTCGTACGCGTGGACGGCCGGTCCGAGCTGCTCAGGATCCGCGCGGCCGCCATCGAATCGGCGGCGGCCGATTTGATAAAATCCTCCCCATGATCACGAGAGCGCTCGTCACGGGCGCCACCTCCGGCCTCGGACGCGAAGCCGCCGTCCAGCTCGGCCGCCGCGGCTGGCGCGTCGCCGTCAGCGGGCGCCGCCGGGAGCAGCTCGAAGAGACCTCGAGGCTGGTGAAGGAAGCGGGGGGAGAGCCGTTGCTCCTGTGCGGCTCGGTCACGGACCCCGCCGAGGTCAAAGCCCACTACGCCCTGATCAAGGCCGCCTGGGGCGGCCTCGATTACGCCGTGCTCAACGCCGGCGTCGGCGACATGATGAGCGCGAAGGAATTCAAAGCGGAATCGGTCCAGTGGACCTTCGACGCGAACGTCTTCGGCGTCTGCCATTGGATGGAGGCCGTGATCCCGGACATGCTCGCCCAGAGATCCGGGATCATCGCGGGCGTGTCGTCGCTCGCGGGCTTTCGCGGCCTGCCGAAATCAGGCCCGTACTCCGCGAGCAAGGCCGCTTTGATCACGCTCCTCGAGTCCGCGCGCGTGGACATGATCGGCACCGGCGTCTCCATCGTGACCGTCTGCCCCGGCTTCGTGCGCAGCGAGATGACCGACCGTAACAACCCGGGCACGATGCCCTTCCTCATGGAGACGCCCGACGGCGTCGTCGCGATGCTCGCCGGCATCGACGCGAAGCAACGCGTCGTGCACTTCCCGTGGCAGCTGTCCTACGCGAGCAAGTACCTCCTGCCCGCGATCCCCGATTTCCTGTACGACTGGATCGCGCATCAATTCGCGCCGATGCGCGTGAAGAAGGCCACGCCCCGATAGCGCCGGGGCTAATTGCTATACTTCGGAATAACAACTATGACCATACCACACGACTCGACCGCTGAAGATCTCTCCGAAACCGCGCCCCTGGGCAACGATGCCCCCGCGCCCGTCTACGAAACCACGCCGTACGCCGATCCCCAGGCCTACAGCGCGCCTCGCTCCCCGATCGAGAACGTCCTCCTGATCGACGGCGACAACGATCCGCACGTGCCCCCGGACGCCCGCGTCACGCGCTCGACGCTCGTGCGCGTGTTCCTGCGCCCCGGCGCCCTGCTGCCGCGCAACCTGGAGAAGCCCCTGGCCGGCCTGCCGAACTTCTGCACGGTGACCTCGCCGAAGGGCGGCGCCAACGCCGCCGACTTCGTCATGAGCCTGCACGCGGGCATGCTGCACGCCGTCCTGCCCCAGAGCATCCCGTTCCTCATGGTGACCAACGACGCGACGCTCGCGGCGATGACCGCCGAGCTCCAGCGCCTCGGGCGCGTCGCCACGATCTGGACCTCGCACCCCGACGCCGCCGTCATGTCCGAGGAGGCGACCGGCCGCTACGAGTCCGCCGGCACCAAGCCCGCCCGCAACAACCGCGGACGCGGCGGACGGTCCCGCGGAGGCGGGCGCTCGCGCGCCGGAAGCTCACGCGCCGCGGCCGCCGCTCCGGCAGCCGCTCCCGCTCCCGCCGCCGCTCCGTCCTCGCGCCGCTCGCGCGGCGGACGCGGACGCACGTCTACGCGAGCGGCTCGCCCGGAGGCCGCTTTAGCGCCGGCGATCCTGCCGCCCGACAGCGGCGAGCCCCGCAAGACAGGCGGCAAGACCTTGTCCGAGGCCGCCTGGACCTACTCCGCGCGCCTGCAGCGCATCAAGGATGCCCCGTCGCGCGTGAAGACCTTGCTCAACGACATCAAGAACCGCGCCGGGAGCCACGGCTTCTCGCCCGAGGAGATCCTCGAGGAGCTCAAGCGCCATCACGGCGTGAAGGTGGACGCCCAGGGCCGCGTGCAGGTGGAGAAGGTCAAGCCGGCCGAGCCCGAGGCGGTCGTCGAGGACAACGCGTGAGCCGACTGCTCGCCATCGCCCTCGCCGTGATCGTCACGGCGCCCGCCTTCGCCGCGGGCGCGCCGAAGGCCAAGGCGGAGCTCTCGCGCACCGCGGGCAAGATCCTCAAGTTCCAGTCCCGGATCGCGCCCAGCTCCGACGGGCCCAAGTTCCGCGACGGGCGCGTGACGATCTTCGACAAGGCCGATCACACCGAGGAGTTCAAGGTCACGGCCAAGACCAAGGTCACGCTCGACGGCAAGCCCGCCAAGTTCCAGAAGGCGGCCGCCATCGGCGCGCTCGTGCTCAAGGCCCTCTACGACCCGGGCACGAAGGAGCTCGCCTCCCTCGATCTCAAGTCAGTTCCCAGGGTCGTCGCCGACGCCGACGATGCCGGGCTCCCCGGCACGGTCCACGGCGAGGTCGCCAACACGGACGTCCTCAAGGGCGTCCTGACCGTCCGCGCTGCTGATAAGTCCGTGCGCGAATTCATCGTGCCGGAAACGGCCAAGATTCAGCGCGAGGCCGAGGGCAAGCCCGCCGCGGACATCCTGATCGAGGCGATCAAGGTCGGCGACGCCGTCGAGGTCCACTCGGCGGACGGGAAGACCGCGCTCGAGATCCACGTCCGCTCCGCTCGCTAGACCATGGCCGTCGAGCGCCATCTGCGCGCGCTCGAGGCCGCCATCGACGGACCGATGACCCTCGCGGAGCTGACGCACCGCATGCACCACGCGGGCTTCGGGCTCATCGTGCTCTTCGTGTCCCTGCCCTTCCTCCAGCCCCTCCCGCTGGCGGGGCTCTCGACCTTGCTCGGCGCGTTCATCTCGCTCCAGGGCGTCCAGCTTCTCCGAGGCCGGACCGAGCCGCATCTCCCGGACTGGATCGGGCGGCGGCGCATCGAGGCCAAGACCCTGCATCTCCTGCTCGGCGCCGCGCGCCGGTTTTTCGCGCTCGCCGATAGGGTCTCGCGTCCGCGCTGGCGGATGCTGGCGGCCAACGAGCGCGCCGTCGGCGCGGCCTTCGCGCTGTGCGGCGCCCTGCTCGCGCTCCCGTTCCCGATCCCCTTGTCGAACATGGTGTGCGCCACCCCCGCGGCGCTGCTGGCGCTCGGGCTGCTCGAGGAGGACGGCCTGATCGCCCTGCTCGGCTGGCTCGGAGTGCTGCTCGCGATCTCATTCCATATCGGGCTGGCCCTTCTCGGCGCAGAGGGGACGCGCGCGCTGTGGCGGGCGGCGTTCTCATGATCGCGCTCGCGCTGCTTCTCGCCTTGCCCGCAGGCGCGCAGCCGAGCGGGCACGAGCGCATGCTCCGAGACGGGAATTGGAATCAGCGCGTCCACGCCGCCACCGCCCTCGGCGCGCTCGGCCCCGGCGGCCTGCCGCTGCTGTCCTATGCGGCGCGCGACGCCGACTGGCAGGTGCGCATGACGGCCGTGCACGAGATGGGCCGCGTCGGCCTCCCGGCGATGAAGGCTCTCGAAACGGTCCTGCGTGAGGAGCCGTGCCGCCACGTGCGCCTCACCGCCGTGCACTGGCTCGGGAGCATGGGCCCCGAGGCCTCAGGCACCTTGCACCGCCTGCTCAGCGACGAAAGCGGGATGGTGCGCCTCATGGGCCGCTACTGGCTCAAGAAGGACGAGGGCAAGGAGGCGCCGCCGGAAAGCTGGGACGCCGCCGCGGCGGCGAGCGAAGATCTCAAGGCCTGCGCGGGCTCGCCGTCGCCCGGGCGCGCGCCGTGGGCGGAGGACAGCGCCGTGATCCCGGGCGCCGAGGAAAATCAGATCGATGAGCCCGTCGTCACGCAGGATCCGGTCGTCGCGCCGTCGACGGTGGCGATAGCGGCCCAACCCACGCCTGAGACATACGCCCCGCTGGACCGCGCCAGCCTCAAGGAGATCGACGACGTGCTGTCCGCGTCAGAGAAAAAACCTGAAGCGATGCCGGCGGCGCCGCCGGGCTTCGGGGAGCGTGCGGCGGCGGAAACCTCGGGCGCCGAGTTCGCTTCCGTGGGACGGGCGCCCGCGCCGTCCTCAGGCGTGAGGCGTCATCGCGATTCAGCGACCCCCGAGCTTCTGCCGCCGGCTCAGGCCGGCTTCGGGGACAGGCCCGCCCCCGAGACCTCCGGAGCCGCGATCGTCTCCGACAAAGGGACCGGGAAGATGGCGAACGACCCGCTCCCGGTCCTGCTCGCCTATCTCAAGGACGCGGACGCGGCCAAGCGCTCGCGGGCCGCCGACGAACTCGGCCGACGCGCGGCGGCGAAGGCCGTGCCCGCCCTCACCGCCGCTTTGAAGGACCGCGCCCCGCGCGTGCGCGCGAGCGCCGCGCTGGCCCTGGGGAACATCGGCGCGCCCTCCGACGCGGCGGTGCCCGCCATCGTCGCGGCGCTCAAGAAGGGACCCGAGGAAGTCGCCTGGAGCGCCGCGCTGGCGCTCGGACGCATCGGCACGCCGCGCGCGCGAAAAGCCTTCGAGCGAAGCCTTCGATAACGGTTCGGACAACCGACTCGAACCGGAATCAATGCCGATCGATTAAAAAGTTTCCAGTCGTGCTGTGCTCGCTATTGATAATAATCACTAGTTCCGGAACTAGCGATCACCTATCGCTGTAGATCAAATCACAGGCTCCGATGAGCGGGACAGAACCCTAGATCTTCTCGGCGGAGTGACGGATGTCTTTTCCGAGCACCATGAAGATCACGTCCTCGGCGATGTTCGTGGCGTGGTCGGCGATGCGCTCGAGATTACGCGCGATCAGGATGATGTCCATGCCGCGCTGGATGGCCGAGGCGTCGCGCTGCATGAGCGTGACCAGCTCGTTGAAGGTCTGGCTCTTGAGCCGGTCCTCCTCATCGTCGCGCTTGATCACGTCGCGCGCGAGGTCCACGTCGCCGCGGGCGAAGGCGTCGAGGGAGTCCTTGAGCATGCCGGCGGCGACCTCCACCATGCGCGGGATGTCGCCGAGCTTGATCACCGGTTCCTTAAGGAGGTAGACGCCGGTCTCGGCGATGTTGACGGCCTGGTCGCCGACGCGCTCGAGGTCGGAGTTGATCTTGATGGCGGCGGCGATGAGGCGCAGGTCGCCGGCGGCGGGCTGATGCAGGGCGATCAGGCGCAGGCAGACTTCATCGATGTCGATGTGAGCGGCGTTGACCTGGCGCTCCCAGTCCTGGACCGCGGGAAGATGCTTATCGTCGCGCTCGACCACGACCTTGACCGCGTAATGGACCATCTCCTCGCACAGGCTGCCCATGCGCAGCAGGCGGCCGCGCAGGTCTTCCAGATCGGCGTCGAATTGGCGCTTCATTAACCGAACCTCCCGGTGATGTAGTCCTCGGTGCGCTTGTCGGCCGGCTGGGTGAACATCTTGCGCGTCAGGCCGTACTCGACCATCTCGCCCATCAGCATGAACACAGTATACTCGGACACGCGCGCCGCCTGTTGCATGTTGTGCGTGACGATCACGACGGTGAGCTGGTCCTTGATTTGAATCAGGAGCTCTTCGATGCGGCCCGTCGCGATCGGATCGAGCGCCGAGCAGGGCTCGTCGAGAAGCAGGATTCGCGGCTCCACGGCGAGAGCGCGCGCGATGCACAACCGCTGCTGCTGGCCGCCGGAAAGCCCGACGCCGGGGGCGTTGAGCTTGTCCTTGACCTCGTCCCACAGCGCCGCGCGGCGCAGGCTCTTCTCGACGGTTTCGGCGATGAGGGCCCGGTCGCGCACGCCGTTGAGCACTAGGCCCGCGGCCACGTTCTGGGCGATGGTCATCGTGGGGAATGGGTTCGGACGCTGGAACACCATGCCGACCTCGCGGCGCAGGAGCACCGGGTCGATCTCGAGAGCGTTTCGCCCGCCGAGGAGGATCTCGCCGTCGCAGGTGGCGCCGGGGATGGCTTCGTGCATGCGGTTGAGGCAGCGGATCAAGGTGGACTTGCCGCAGCCCGAGGGGCCGATGATGGCGGTCACCGTCTTCTCGCGGATCTCGAGGTTCACGCCGTTGAGGACGGGCGCTGCGCCGTAGCCGGCGCGAAGCCCTCTCACCGACAACGCAATGGACATTTCTTTCGGAGCCACAGAGGGCTCCGCCGGCAATGGCATCGGTCTCATTTCCATAGTGGTATTCATCTCAGTGCGAGGCTCCGGCGGAAGGTCTCAGCCACACGCGCGCGGTCACGTTGACCAGAAGCACGAACATCATCAGGATCAGCGCCGCCGCCCACGCCTGGTTGTGCCAGTCCTCGTAGGGGGAGATCGCGTAGGTGTAGATCGTGTGCGGCAAGGTCGCGATCGGGTTGAGCCAGCCGTT
>CAZIBN010000023.1:30242-48742 GCA_964537395.1 uncultured Elusimicrobia bacterium | reverse complement strand
GCGCTCGGAGAGGGAAGGGGCGGAGAGGACGGGGGAGGATTCGTCGCGGCGGGTGAGGGCCTCGCCGGTGAGGAGGGAGAAGCTTTGGGAGGCGGCGTGGGGGGCGGCGGAGACGGGGAGGTCGGAGAGCGATCGCGTGAGGGTCTGTGCGGTTTCGATGCGTAAAGGCAGAGACAGGGGCTGAACGGCATGCGTGACGACTGCGGGATTGATGCTTGCCGGCGAAGTAACGGCTTGGAGCGCCGGCGCGGCCGCGATGGATAACGGCAGGACGGATAAAGAAAGAGACGGAGTTAACGACAACGGCAACGGAGTGGAGAAGCTCGAGGAGAGACCGGCGCCCGTGACGGATAGGGGGGGCAGGGTGCCCGTTATCGGTTTTACGGAACGGATTTGTGCGACGGCATCAATCGGCAATGATGCCGAGATTAGGAATAAACAAACGGCGATTCGAATCGAGCGCACTTTTGTTTAGGCGTTCTTTTTGAGCTTCGCTATCCCGTTTATGAGCAACGCTACCGCGCCGATAGGCCAGAAGATGTTCGGCATGATGAAGAAGTAGCCGAGCATCAGGATGGCCGCGAACAGGAGCGCGAGCGCGCCGGACATGGTCTTCGGCGCCAGGGCGCCGGAGGCGATATCGGGTTTCTGAGATTTCACGACCTTGGCGGCCTTGAAGGCGAAGTAGAACGCCGCGGGAATGACCGCGAGGCCGAGCCAGGGGAGGCCGAGCGCGGTGAACACGACCGAGAGTGACAGGAGGCCGTTGAAGAAGCCGTGAGCGGCGATGGAGGCGAGGATGCCTTCCTTGTGATAGACGTAGCTGAGGATCATCGCGTGGACGAAGCGGGTCGTGAAGAGAAGCGGGTCGGCGGTCTCGTGCAGCGCCACGAATATCAGCGAGGTGATGACGGCCGGGGCGACGAACGAGCCGAGGCGAAGCTTGGCGGAGAGCCTGGCGAGCCGGCCCTGCATGCCGCCGCGGAAGATGGCTTCCTCGGAGACCGGGGCCATGACCGCGGCGCCGACGAACATCGCAAGCGCGCTGAGGATCGAGGGGCTGGCGGCGGCCGGCCCGACGTAGCTCGGGTGAAGTTCGTAGCCGAGAAGCTGGGCGACCACGACGGCGACCATCGTGATCGCGAGAGGGATCACGGCGGCGAGGAAGCCGACGGAGAGGGTGCGCTTGAGCGAGGTCGCGGGCGGGGAGTCGTTCGGGGCGCGGAGGGTCTTGACCCAGCGCGGGCCGCGGGATTCGGAGGGGGAGAGGCGCGGCGAATCGGAGGCCGCGGAGCGGCCGGACACGGCGAGGGCTTCGGGGCGGGAGATCGAGCCTTCGAATAAGCCGTCAAGTGCGACGCGCGGGGCGTCGGCCGAGGTGGTCTTCGCGGCGGCGTTCAGCGCGTTCGTGCCGCCGTTGAGGACGGCAAGAGCTGAAACGGGCGCAACGGCCTTGCCCGTCATCGCGGCGGCAGGCATCACGGCTTTCAGAGCGAGGGGAACGGCCGCGGCCGCCGCACTGACCGGCACGGCGGCGTTGCTGACGGCAACAGGCGCGGACAGTATCGGCGTCAGAGCGGCGGAGGGTGAAAGCGAGGGGATCAGGCCCGTCTGCAGGCTCGCGAACGGTAGGATCGAAGGACCGACGACCGAGCCATAAGGCGAGGAAGTGCCGCTTCCAAACGCCGTAGGAAGGCGGCCGGGAACGACCACCCGCGTGGCCATCGTTTGCGCGGCGGCCTGGTACGGGGCGAGGCCGGGGGCGACGAGGATGAGAGAAAGGGAGAGAAAGACGGAGAAAAAGCGGGAGAGTCGGTTCATGGAACCAGTATAGCCGTCAGCCACGTCGGGCACCCGGTCCGAGAGGGAGCTAAAGCGTCGGCACTATACCTATGAGGAAAGGGGACCTAGGTCCTACTCGGCCTACGCTGTTTTGCCGGCGGCGCGAACGGTCGCCATGACCTTGAGTATGTCCTCGCCGTAGCGGCTGCGCTTGAGGTCGGAGAGGGGGCCTAGCGGATCTCCGCCGTTGTCGCGGCAGGAGTGGATCGAGAGCACTCTCAGGTTCTCGGTCGTCATGATGACGACCGGCTCGACGGAGTCCTTCTCGGAGCGGCTCTTGCGCCAGGCGCGCAGGGCCTCGAAGGTGCGCCACTCGAGATCGGAGAGGCGCTTGCGCTCGGGCGCGGCGGCCGAGGGCCGTGTGATCGGCGGAGCGGCCTTGCCCTTCTCGACGGCGGCGAGCAGGCCGGAGGCGAAGCGCTCGAGGATGTAAGGCGACATGCTGCGGACCGCGGCGAGCGCCTCGCGCGTCTCGGGCATGGCCTGGGCGATGCGCACCATCAGGTCCTCGGGCATCACGCGGAACGGCGCGCGGTCGCGCGACTGGGCCTGCTGCTCGCGGTACAGCCAGATCTCCTTGAGGACGGCCATCTGCTGTCCGCCGATGTCGTCTCGGCCGACGAGCTTCCAGAAGCCGTCCTGGTCGAAGGTCTTGAGGTTGGGCTCGAGGGCGGCGAGGTCGGCGAAGGACTCCTTCGCGTCGTCCATGCGGCCCTTCTCGATGAGCATCTTCTTCTGGATGTCGGCCAGGCGCATCAGGAAATGGGTGTCGCCCTGCGCATAGCGGAGCATCTCGAGCGTCAGCGGGCGCTTGCCCCAGTCGGCGCGCTGGAGCTTCTTCGAGATTACGAGGCCGAAATGGCGCTCGATGGCGGCGGCCAGGCCGAGCTCCTTGGTGCCCAGGACGCGCGCGGCGATCATCGTGTCGTAGAGGTTGGTGAAGGTGAAGCCGTAGTCGCGCTTGAGGCAGAGCACGTCGTACTCTCCGGCGTGGAACAGGATCTCGATCTTCGGATCGGCGAACAGGGGCCCCAGGGCTGAGATGTCCTTGAAGGCGATCGGATCGACGATGAAATCCTCCGTCGGGGAGGAGATCTGGATCAGGCAGACCTTTTCCTTGTGCGCGTAGAAGCCGTTGGATTCGGTGTCGAAGGCCAGGCGGTCGCACTTGGCGAGCTCGACGCACACCTCTTCGAGGTGCTCCTTGGCGGTGATCAAAGTGGCGGTTTTAATGTTTCCTAGCGGCATGTTCCCCTATAAATAAAAAACCGGAAGCGCCCCAGCTCGGCGTTCCGGGTGGACGACACTCAGTTTATAACAGGTAAGGGACGGGCCGTCAAGCCTAGAAGAATTGCGCGAGAGGCGCGCCGAAGGAGAATCCCCACATCGTCGCGTAGCGGTTGTTCGCGCGCCAGGAGAGGTAGTTGAGCTCGCCGAACCAGCGGCCGCCGTAGCGCACCCACATGTTCTGGTAGCGCTTCGTGGTGCCGGGCTGGAGGAAGAGCCCGCCTGACAGCGATTTATTCTTGTAGCCGAAGGCATCAGGGTAGGAGACCTCGAAGCCTTGGGGCGCGATCACCTCGTTGTACGCGGAGCGCGCAAGGCCGCGCGGAGCGAAGGTCACGATCTGCGCGCCGAGGAGGACGGTCAGCCGCATCCGGTTGTCGATGGCGCGTACGGCGTCGTAGGCGAAATACAGCCCGAGATTGTTGAAAAACGAGGTCTGCGTGGGGCTTTGGCCGACGGCCGCCTCGAAGAAGCGCAGAGACAGGTTGTCCTCGGTGCGTAACCGGAAATTCCCGTAGAGCATGAGGGAGCCGGCCGGGCCGTTGCCGGAGGGCGCGCTCGACGAGAGGCCGTACGGTCCCGCGCCCCAGGCCAGGCGCATGCGATGCAGACGCCGCGGCAGGTTCGCGGAGAGCTCGACGACGCGGCTCTTGCCGTCAGGGCCGATCATGGTCGTGCGCGCCGGGCGTCCGTCGCGCAGATCGGCGGTCAAGGGCGGCGCGCTCCCGTCAGGCAAGGTCACGCCCGCGGCCGCCCAGCGGACCTCGAGCAAGGCTTCCTCCGAGCCGATCCTGCCGACCGGGATCATGCGGCAGCTCATCGAAAGATAGGCGTCATCGAGGCCTGAGACCCGGATGCGGTACGCGGAGCAGGTGTGATCGATGGCGTGGCGCGCGTTCACGGCGCTCGCGGACGCGGGACGTGGCGAGATCTTGATGCTTGAGGCGGGCTTGCCGTCCACCTCGAGGCGCGCCTCGTCGCCGTCGAGCAGGGGGACGAATATTTCCGCGGAAGATCCTTCAGGCCCGCCCTGGAACTGCACCGCGCGTCCGCGCCAGCGCAGAAGAAGCCTCTCAGGGGCGGCTTTGACGGTGATGCTCAGCCGGGCGCGCGGCACCGGGAGGCCGTCCTTGGCGCGAAGCCATTTCACCGACTTCTCCACCCAGCGCGCCTCGACGTCAAGCTTGGAGCTCCCGACGATCACCGCGAAATCAGCGAGCTCCGGATTAGGGTGGTCGTCGCCCGTGAGCATAAGCGGGCCGATCGCGACGCGCGGAGAGCGTACGGCGTCATCGAGCGGATCGTTCGCTTCGGACTCGGCGCGGGCCGCGCCCGCGAGGGCCGCGCATGCGAGGATCGTCGCAGCCAGGCGCCTCATTCAGCGAACAGCCTCGACAACTCCTGAGAGCGCTTCGTGGCGGCCTCGACGCCGTCGATGAGCACGGAGCGCAGGCCCTTGCTCTCGAGGACGTGGATCGCGGTGATCGCGGTCCCGCCGGGGGTCGTCACCTCGTCCTTCAGGACGGCCGGATGCTTGCCGGTCTCGATGACGAGCTTCGCCGCGCCGAACACGGTCTGCGCGGCGAGCTTCGCCGCGATCGCCCGCGGGATGCCCATCTTGACGCCTCCGTCGATCATCGCCTCGATGACCATGTAGATGTACACGGGGCCCGAGCCGGACAGCCCCGTCACGGCGTCGAGCGCGGACTCCGGCAAGGTCACGACGAGGCCGACGGCGCCGAAGACGGCCTCGGCGAGCTTGAGCTCGCGCTCGCCCGCGTGGGCGCCGGCGGCGATGGCGGTGGCCCCCGCGTCCACGAGGCAGGGCGTGTTGGGCATCGCGCGCACGACGCGGCCGTCGACGCGCAGGGCCTTGCTGATCGAGGCGGTGGTGATCCCGGCCATCACCGAGATGACGAGCTGGTCCTTGGTGATGCGTCCGGCGAGCTCCTCCAGGACTTTTTTGGCCATCTGCGGCTTGACCGCCAGGATCACGATGTCGGCGTCCGCGACCGCCTTCTTGTTGTCGGTCGAGGTGCGCACGCCCCACTTCTTTTGGAGCTCGGCCAAGGCCTCGGGGTTGCGCCGCGCGGCGACGATGCTCCTGGCGGGGACGAGCTTTGATTTGATCATGCCCCCGATCATGGCTCCCGCCATGTGCCCGGCTCCGATCACAGCGATGGTTTGATTCTTGAGCATAAGACTCCTATATAACAGCCTAATTCGCGGGCGTCAATCCCGGATGTGATTCCGGTCACAGGAAACTTTCGCCTAAACGTAACACCCATGTAATGACATTTTGGGGCCGCGGGGGTATACTGACGCCATGAAGCTTGCACTCTGCGCCAAGGTGACGATCAACCCCCGGAGGCTCCTCGCGAGCCGCTGGGTCCACGATACCGCGCACCGGATCGTCGACTCGCTCCGTAAGGCTCAGGACGACGCCCGTCGCATCGAAAATCGCCGCAAACACTAATTTTTCGGTCCCACCGAAAGACAGGCGCCCGGGGGCAATAAACGCCTCCCGGGCGCTTCGTTTTTATCCCCTGGCGGGGAAACGCCTACATGTTGATGAAGTCGTGGGCGCGGACCGTCTTGCGGCCGTTGGCCTTGGCGCGCTTGGCGGCCTGCTCGAGGAGCCAGTAGGCCCAGCCGTTCAGGCCGTCCAGCGCGTCGCCGGACGTGTTGCAGCCGGCCTTCTTCAGGATCGCCTTTGCTTTGCTCGCGATCACGAGCGGTTCCATCTTCTTCGCCATCGGTATCCTCCGGGCCCCAGCGGGACGTTGATTCCTAATCCTATCCATGGAGGAGCGCGCTGTAAAGGCCCTGCGTCTCCGCTAGAACTTGACGCCCTTCTTTTCGGCGGCGATCACGATCTGGGCACAGGCGTGGGCGTCGGAGAGCGCCTCGTGGTGGTTGAGTTCGATGGCGAGGTGCTCGCAGACGTTCGAGAGCTTCGTGGGGTAGATGTTCCAGGTGCTGCGCGCCAGGCGGACGGTGCAGATGAAGCGGTGCGCGGGCTTGGGAAGGCGGGCGGCCTCGCAGCAGGCGTTCAGCACGCCGCTGTCGAAGGGCGCGTTGTGGGCGGCCAGGAAGTCCACGCCCGAGAGGAGCGGAGCGAGCTTGGGCCAGGCCTGACCGAACGTCGGCGCGTCGAGCACCTGCTCGGGCTTGATGCCGTGGATGTAGGTGAACATGAACTCCGCCGGGGCGGGGCTGAACAGGTCTCCTCCCTCCAGGCGAGGCGGGCGGATCAATTGGACGGCCTTTTTAACGACGACGCCGTTCTCCACGCGCACGAGGCCGACCGCGCAGGCGGAGTCGCGGCCCTGGTCGGCGGTCTCGAAATCGATGGCGACGAAGACCGACATTTATTTTTTCCCGCGCGCGAGGCCGTAGGCTTTGTGAAGCGCCTTCAGCGCCGATTCGCCCTGAGCGAGGTCCACGATGCAGGAGACGCGCAGGTCCGAGGCGGAGATCATGTGGATGTTGATCTTCTGATCGGCCAGGGCCGTGAACATCTTCGCGGCGATCTTCGGGGAGTGGCGGAAGCCCGTGCCCACGGCGGACACCTTCGCCACCTGCTCGTTGAGGTCGACGCGCTCGGCGCGCAGCTTCTTCGCGACGGCCTCCAGGGCCTTTTTCGCCTTGAGCGCGAACGTCTTCGGCGTCATGAAGGACATGTCGTTGACGCCGGCCTGGCTCGGCGCGGACTGGATGATCATGTCGACCGGGATGTCGTCGGCGGCGAGCGCGGTGAGGACCTGTGCGGCCACGCCGGGCTGGTCGGGGACGCCGACCACGGTCAGGCGCACCTCGCTCTTGTCGAGGGCGAGGCTTGAGACGAAAGCTTTTTCAAGCATGAGCTTCTCCTTATTAAAAGCGACGACTTTTGTACCGGGCAAAGTGTGAAAAGCCGAACGGATGTGTATCTCGACGCCGAAGCGTTCGGCGACCTCCATCGAGCGCGCCTGCATGACCTGAGCGCCGGAGCCCGCGAGCTCGAGCATTTCCTCAAAAGAAATACGGGCCAGTTTGCGCGCGTCGTGCACGATGCGAGGATCGGCGGTGTAGACGCCCTTCACATCCGAGAATATCTCGCAGCGTCCGGTTTTCAGCGCGGACGCGAGCGCCACCGCGGTGAGGTCTGAGCCGCCGCGGCCGAGGGTGACCGTGTCTCCGTTCGGCGCGAGGCCCTGGAAGCCGGCGACCACGACGATGCGCCCGGCCGCCAGATGCCTCAGGATCGTTTTCGTGCGGATGCGCCGGACCTGAGCCCGGGAGGCGTCTCCGACCGCCTCGATCCCGGCCTGCGGGCCGGTGAGGGATATCGCGGGAGAGCCTGCGGCCACGCACGCCATCGCGAACAAGGAGATACCGACCTGCTCTCCGGTCGTGATAAGCTGGTCGAGCTCACGGTCGTCGGGCTTGGGGGTGATGCGCTCGGCGAGCGCGATCAGCTCGTCGGTCATGTCTCCGGGCGCGGAGACGACGACGACGACGCCGAAGCCCTTGCGGCGCTCGCCGATCGCGCGCTCGGCGGCGCGCTGGATCTTCTCGGGGTCGGCGACGGAGGTGCCCCCGAACTTCATGACGGTGATTTTCTTCGGAGCCATGGCTAACGTTCGACGCGCACCCCGTGATGGTCGACGGTCAGCTCGAGCGCGCGGGATCTCACGCGCTTCGCGGCGAAGGCGCGACGGATGGCCTCGCCGACGCGGCGGCCGGAGTCGCCCGACACGAGCGCGAACACGGCGGGGCCCGAGCCGGACAGGGCCGCGCCCGCGGCGCCGGCCTTGACCGCGGCGGCGAGCGCGTCCTTGAGGCCGGGGACCAGGCGCGCGCGGTAGGGCTGGTGCAGGCGGTCATCCATCAGGGCGTCGAGGCCGCGCGTGCGTCCCGTCTCGAGGGCGCGCACGAGCAGGATCGCGCGCGAGGTGTTGAACACGGCGTCGGCGAGAGGGACCTTCTTGGGCAGGGCGGCGCGGGCCCTCTTGGTCGCGAGCTGGAAATCGGGCACGCCGACGACGGCGGAGAACGAGGGGTGGATGTTGAGGCGCTGGGCGGTCGAGCGTCCGTTCAGCGAGAGGCTCGCGGTGAGGCCGCCGTGCACGCAGGGCGCGACGTTATCGGGATGGCCTTCGAGCTTGACGGCCAGGTCCTCGAGCTCGTCCTCGGAGCGGCTCAAGGTGCCGAACAGGTGCGCGCCCGCCCATAGCCCGGCGACGGCGGCCGCGGCCGAGGAGCCCAGGCCGCGCCCGAGCGGGATGCGGTTGACGGCCTTGAAGACGAGATGGCCGGGCAGACGCTTGGGAAGGACGAGCCGCGCGGCCTGGACGAGCATGTTGCTCTCAAGGCGAGGAAGGGTCTTCTCTCCTTCGCCGTGGTTCTCGACCAAGGTCACGCCCGGTCCTTCGACCAATTCGACGGTCAGCTCGTTGCGCAGGTCGAGGGCCAGGCCGAGGCAGTCGAAGCCGGGGCCGAGGTTGCTCGTCGAGGCGGGGACGGACACGGTCACGCGCGCCAGGATCTTGCTCATAGCTTTATCGCTCCTCCGGCCTTCACGCGGCGGATCTTCGGCGTGAAGCGCTCGGTGATGCCCGGGTCTTTGAGGCCGTTGCCCGTCAGCACGCAGACGCTGATGCCGCGCGGCGCCTTGCCGGTTTTCCCGAGCTTGAGCAGCCCGGCTACCGAGGCGGCGGACGAGGGCTCGCAGAACACGCCCTCGCTGCGCGCGAGCAGCCGGTACGCGGCGAGGATCTCGGCGTCGGTGACCTTGCCGATCATGCCGCCGGACTCGTCGCGGGCGGCGATGGCCCCGTTCCAGGAGACCGGGCAGCCGATGCGGATCGCGGTCGCCAGCGTCGTTGGATTTAAAACGGCCTTCCCGGAGACGAGGGGGGCCGCGCCGGCGGCCTGCCAGCCGAACATGCGGGGCTTGGTGCCGCTCTCTTTGTAGCCCTTCCAGTACGCGGTGATGTTCCCGGCGTTGCCGACGGGGATGAAATGGTTGTCGGGCGCGCGGCCGAGCTGTTCCAGGATCTCGAACGCCGCCGTCTTCTGCCCTTCGATGCGGAACGGGTTCGACGAGTTGACGAGGGCGAAGCCCTTCGTCTTGGCGGCCTCGTTGGCCATCACGAGCGCCTGGTCGAAGTTGCCGGCGACCTCGACGATCTCGGCGCCGTGCATCACGGCTTGCGAGAGCTTGCCCGCGGCGACCTTGCCCTTGGGCAGGAAGACCACGCAGCGCAGGCCCGCGCGGGCGGCGTACGCCGCGGCGGAGGCCGAGGTGTTCCCGGTCGACGCGCACAGCACGCCGGTCGCGCCCGCCTCGACGGCCTTGGAGATCGCGAGCGTCATGCCGCGGTCTTTAAAGGAGCCCGTCGGGTTGGCGCCCTCGATTTTAAGAAAGACGCTGCCGGGAGGAAGGCCCGCGGCCTTCGCCACGCGGTCGGCCTGAACGAGAGGAGTGTTGCCCTCGCCGAGCGTGATGATGGGCGTGCGGGACGAGACCGGCAGGCGGTCGCGCCAGCGGGCGATCAGCCCTATCACGCCATCATCCTCATCGCGCAATGACGCGGCGACACGGCGGACAGAGACAGGATGCGCTTGCGCGCGATATTAAACGCGCCACGCGAAGCGTGGTGCGTGACGATCATCACTGGCACCGAGCGCCGGCCGGAGGCCGGGTCCTGATGGATGGCGGCGATGGAGACGCCTGCGTCGGCGAGCGCGTCGGCGATGCGGGCCAAGGCGCCGGGCCGGTCGAGGACCTCGAGACGCAGGTAATATGAGGAGACCGTGTTGTCGGGCGAGGTGAGCATCAAACGCCGCGAGGCCGACGCCGCCGGGGGCAGGCCGCCGCGGATGTCGCGCGCGAGGACGAATACGTCGGCGACCACCGCCGACGCGGTTGGCCCGGCGCCCGCGCCCTGGCCGTAGAACATGAGGTCGCCGGCCGATGCGGTGTGGACGAGGAGGGCGTTGTATTGCTTTCGGACCGCCGCGAGAGGATGGGAGAGGGGCACCAAGGACGGGGCCACGGCGGCTTCGACGGCGGGCGCGCCCGGCTTGCCGGTGAATCTCAGCGAGGCCACGAGCCGGACGGCCATGCCCAGGCGCTCGCGCGCGAAGGACAGGTCGCGCGCGGTCACGGGCTCGATGCCTGCGACGGGAAACGAGCCGGGCTTGAGCCAGCCGCCGGTGACGAGGCCGGCGAGCACGGTCAGCTTCTGTGCGGCGTCCTGGCCGGACAGGTCCATCGCCGGGTCTTTTTCGGCGAAGCCGAGCGCCTGCGCTTCAAGGAGCGCGGACTCCGGAGACACGCCCTCTTCGCCGCGAGACAAGATGTAATTGGTCGTCCCGTTGAGGATGCCGTCGACGCCGAGGACGCGGTCGCCTGAAAAGGATAATTCGAGCGCCCTCAGCACGGGGATGCCGCCGGCGACGCTGCCTTCGAACGCGAGGCGCGCGCCGCTGGCGCGCGCCGCACCCGTGATCTCGGGCCAGGCGTGGGCGAGCAGGCGCTTGTTGGCCGTGACGAGCGCCTTGCCGCGACCGAGGGCCGCCAGCGCGAAGCGCAGGGGCGTCTCGAGCCCGCCGAGAAGCTCGACGAACAGGTCGGCCTCGGCGCGCTTGGCCATGTCGATCGGATCGCGGTAGCGAACGACCGAGGCCGGCAGGCCGAGGCTGAGGGCTTCGCGCGAGGCGTCGCGGTCGGCGACGGCGACGATGCGAAGCTCGGCGCCGAGGCGCTCCTTAAGCTCTGAGCGGCGGGCGCGCAGAAGGCGGACGGTTTCACGGCCGACGGTGCCGAGGCCCGCCACGGCGACATTAAGAGCGTTCATCCGGGTATTCTACTCAATGTGCCTCGAGCGCGTCTGACTCAAGCGTGAGCGTTCCCGGGAACTTTCCCCGTACGGAGGCGATCAGCGCGGCCGCGACGGCCTCGCCGGAGATGGCTCGGTACTTCCTTAGGGGCCCGATCAGGAGCGGCTTTATAAGAGCGAGGACCGTTTCGCCGAGCTTCTCGGCGGCGCGGGGCACGGCCCGCTCGCCGAGAAGCAGGGAGGGGCGCGCGATCACGACGGTCTCGAAGCCGAGCCCCGAGACCGCCTTCTCCGCTTCGCCCTTCGTACGGGGATACAATAAGCGGGATCCCGCATTCGCGCCGGCCGAGGAGACGAGGCCGAAGCGGCGCGCGCCGCCCGCCCTGGCCGCGCGCGCGAAGGCGACGGCAAGATCGAGATCGATGGCGCGAAACGCGGCCTCGCTGCCCGCGATCTTGCGCGTGGTCCCGAGGCAGCCGTAAGCCTCGTCGAGCGGCGGCAGGGCGGGCCAATCCGACGTGATGATGGGATTGTCGAGCTTTGGGTGCGGGGGCAGGGCCCGCCGCGTGGGCGCGATGATGCGTCCGACCGCGGCGTCTTCCAGCAGGCGGCGGAGCACCTGTCCGCCGACGAGCCCGGTGGCGCCGGCGACCGCCACGGTGATCTTCAACGGGTCTTGAATCCTTCTAGAGGCTTTTCGGGTTCGGCCGGGGGCCAAGCGGGGGGGATCTGTGCGGGCGGCGGAGGCGCAGGCGGCAGAGGCGCTGCCAATGGCGCCACCTGCGGCGCTACCAGCGGCGCCGTCGAGATGTCGGGCGCGGCGCCGTTGATGAAGGTCGCTTCCGGCGGCGACTCCACGATGGGCGGGGCCGGCGGGAGCAGCCCGGTGTCCCGCGCCAGGCCGGCGGCGATCTTTCCTGCGAGCGGCACGGACATGGCGAAGAGACGGTCCGTGAGCTCCGTGGGCTCGGCGCGGAATTCAGTGAGCGTGGACGAGGAGGTCGCATCGCTCAGGCGCTCCTCTCGGCTCCACAGCATGCGCGTGGTGTCGGCGCGGTAAGCGCGCGCGGCGGCCGACAGCAGCGGCAAGGTCCGGTCCTGGTCGTCGGGCTCGAGGCCGAAGGAGAGGTTCACATCGACGATGACGGCGTCGTCGAGCGACAGCAGCGTCGAGTAGTTGCGCGGCGTGCCTTTGCCCGCGTCCGTGAAGTAATATTTCCGGCGCCAGTCGAGCTGGTCGGAGGCCGCGTTCCATTCCTTGCGCTGGATCGGAGAGATGCCGGCCTCGGCCGCGGTCTGCACCTGGCCGCTGTGCGCGGCCTTGAGCGCCGTGATCAGCGCGTCCTCGACAGCCTGGCCATAGCGCGGGCGGGGAAGATAGGGCTGGATCTCCTTAGAAAGGTCGTTGATCCGGTCCTCCTGGATGCCCTGCAGGAAGGTTCCCAGGGGCAGGATCTTCAGCGCGCTTTCCGCCTTCGAATCGGCGTCGGCCACGATCCACGGCCCCGGGGACTGATAGACCATGACGATCAGGCGCTGCCCGGGCTTGATCGCGCCGCGAGGATCGACGGGCGCCTCGACGGTGACGCAGGCCGCGAGGAGCGAGGCGAGGAAGGCGAAGGAGAGGGATCGGCGCATGTCGGTCTTAAGGATATATAATCGGGGCGTGCGCGCGCTCGCTCTCGCCGGTCTCGCCGTCCTGTCAGGCTGCGCCACGCCGCGGACCCTCAGCGCGCCCGACCGCTTGGCGAGCGGCCGCGCCGCTCTGGAGTCCGCCGATCCGGCGGCGCGCGCAAAGGCCGCCTGGGACTTAGGACAGCTCGGCCTGGCCGAGATCCCCGAGGGCGCGCCGGAGCCGGCCGCCGCGATCTCCCTGCGCGAGGCGGCAACGGCGGCGTTGATCCCGTCGGTGTCCGATCCTGAGGCGAGCGTGCGCCGCGCCGCCGTCGAGGCGTTAGGAAAAACCGGGGGCGGTGATATCGAAGGCGCTTTATTGTCCGCCGGCACCGATATCGATGCCGGCGTAAGAGGCGAAGTCGCTTTGGCCTTGTTCCGTCAAAGGTTCCTTAAACGAGTCCCCGAGTACTCGACGGCAAGTCTTAATAAGCTATTAACGCTCGCCATCGATTCTGACTCCGAGGTCCGTTGGCGAGCAATTTACGCCTTCACCCGTTTTCCCGACGAACGCGCAGTGAAGACGTTGACGCAATCCGTGAAAGACCCCGACAAGGTCACCCGTCTTTTTGCCGTTCGATCTCTTTCTAAGCTAGGCCGTTCCGTCGACGTTTCCCTGCTCTCCGACCCCGATCTCTACGTCCGCGCCGAGGCGGTCGCCGCGTTCGGCGCCGCCAAGGCCGCGGGAGAGCTCCCCTCGTCGGTATATGCGGATCCTTCGGCCCACGTGAGAGCCGCCGCCGCCGACGCCGTCGCTGCGACCGGCCGCATCGAATCGGCCGTTCATCTCGAGAAGATGGCCGTCTCCGACGGCCCCCTACCCCGCGGCCGCGCCCTGATCGCGCTCGCGAAGCTCCGCGGCGGCGCCGAATCCTCGCGTCTCGAACGCGCCCGCAAGGACCCCCATTGGTGGATCCGCTCCAAGGCCTATGAAGCAAGCTCCTTCCTCCCCGATGCCGACGCCGTCCTAAGCGCAGGCGTCTCCGACCCCGACCCCCGCGTCGCCTCCCAGGCGCTGGAGACCCTGGCCGCTTCGACCGCCCCGCTCGCCGCCGCCGCGATCGAGCTCGTTCTGAGCGATCCCAAGGCCCAGCTCGAGCTCATCGGCACCGCGATCGACGCCGCGGCCGAACGAAAATCCCCGGCCTTCGCCGCCGCCCTTCAGTCCGCGTGGGCGCGCCCGGACCTCACCGCCGAGATCCGTGACTCCCTGCGCAAGGCGCTCAAGGCGTCCGGCGTCACGGTCAAGGCCGGGCCCGGCCTCGACGAGCCGAAGGCCTTCCCGCCGCTCGCCGCTTCGCCGGTGCTGGTCCTGGAAACCGAAAAAGGAACGGTCGAGCTTTTTCTTGACGCTGATGCCGCCCCCAACACCGCCGCCGCGATCGCGGCGACGGCGAAAAAGGGCGTTTACGACGGCACGGTCTGGCATCGCGTCGTGACCGCCTTCGTCGTGCAGGGCGCCGACCCGCGCGGCTCGGGCTGGGGCGATGACGGCTTCCGCCTCATCGACGAGGTCAATCGCCTGCCCTTCGTGCGCGGGACTCTGGGCATGCCCAAGGCCGGGCCGAACACGGGCGGATGCCAGTTGTTTATTAGCCTCGTTCCCACGCCGCATCTCGACGGCCGCTACACGGCCTTCGGCCGCGTCGTCACGGGCATGGACGTCCTCGACGCCCTCGAGCCGGGCGACAAGATCATCAAGGCGCGCTTGCGCTGACGGCGCCGTGGGCGTTTCTTAAGGCCCGGGTGAAATTGCTACACTTAAAAACTCAGCCATGATAAAAGCCCTGTTCGAGAAGGCCTTCGGCACGCCCAGCGAGCGCACGCTCAAGCGCTACGCCCCGATGCTGGCCAAGTGCAACGAGTTCGAGGCCGAGGTCAAGGCCCTGGCCGACGCCGACTTCCCCGTGCGCACCGAGGCGCTCAGGGCCCGCGTGGCCGAGCTTTTCGCCGCGATCACGGTTCCCGCCAACGACGACGATCAGCGCGAGCCGCGCAAGCAGGCAGAGATCTCTGCCTTAAACGAAGTTCTGCCCGAGGCCTTCGCCCTGTGCCGCGAGGCCGCGCGCCGCTCGATCGGCCTGCGCCACTTCGACGTTCAGCTCCTCGGCGGCATGGTCCTGCACAACGGCTCCATCGCCGAGATGCGCACCGGCGAAGGTAAAACTCTCGTCGCGACGGCCCCCGCGTATCTCAACTCCCTCGTCGGGAAGGGCTGCCACATCGTGACCGTCAACGATTACCTCGCCAAGCGCGACAGCGAGTGGATGGGGCCGGTGTATAAGTTCCTCGGGCTGACCGTCGGCTGCGTTCAGCACGACGTCTCCAACGACCAGCGCCAGGCCGCTTATAAGTGCGACATCACTTTCATCACGAATAACGAGCTTGGTTTTGATTACCTGCGCGACAACATGGTCGTGCGCAAGGAAGAGCGCGTGCTCCAGCATCTCTACTACGCGATCATCGACGAGGTCGACTCGATCCTCATCGACGAGGCGCGCACGCCGCTGATCATCTCCGGCGCCGCCGAGAAGTCCACCGAGCGCTACGCCATCGTCAATAAGCTGATCCCCAATCTGCGCGTGCGCATCATCACGGAAGAAGACGAGATCCAGGCCAAGTATAGCGGCACCGATCTGCAGAAGGGCTGGGACGCGATCGTCGACGAGAAGAACCACACCGCGATCCTGACCGAGGAAGGCATCTCGAAGTGCGAGGCCATGCTTGGCCTGGGCAACCTGTACGACGACCTTGAGGGTGAATGGGTTCATCATATCACCCAGGCGCTGCGCGCCTGGCATCTCTATAAGCGCGACGTCGAGTACGTCGTCAAGGACGGGGAAGTCATCATCGTCGACGAGTTCACGGGCCGCCTGATGCCCGGCCGGCGCTGGTCCGACGGCCTGCATCAGGCCGTCGAGGCGCACGAGAACCTGGCTCCCAGGGAGGAGAACCAGACCCTCGCCACGATCACCTTCCAGAATTTCTTCAAGATCTATAAGAAGCGCGCGGGCATGACCGGCACGGCGATGACCGAGGCCGACGAGTTTCAGGAGATCTACGGGATGGAAGTCCGTGAGATCCCGACCAACCGCACCACCTGCCGCGTGGACGAGTCCGACCTCGTCTACAAGAGCGAGCGCGAGAAGTTTAACGCGATCGTCGACGAGGTCATCGAGCTGTGGAAGATCGGCCGCCCCGTCCTGGTCGGCACGCGCTCCATCGAGAAGTCGGAGAAGATCTCCGCGATGCTGCGCGGCAAGGGCGTGCCCTGCCAGGTCCTCAACGCGAAGTACCACGAGATGGAGGCCGAGATCATCGCGCAGGCCGGCCGCAAGGGCGCGGTCACGATCGCGACCAACATGGCCGGCCGCGGCACGGACATCCTCCTGGGCGGCAACCCTCAGGACCCGGCCGAATACGAGGTCGTCAAATCGGTCGGCGGGCTCCACGTGCTCGGCACTGAGCGTCACGAATCGCGCCGCATCGACAACCAGCTCCGCGGCCGCTGCGGCCGTCAGGGCGACCCCGGCTCGACCCGCTTTTACCTCGCCCTCGACGACGAGCTGATGCGCCTGTTCGGCTCCGACCGCATCGCGCCTCTCATGGAGAAGCTCGGCATGAAGGAGGGCGAGGTCATCGAGTCCGGCCTGGTCTCCTATCAGATCGAGAACGCCCAGCGCCGGGTCGAGACCCATAACTTCGACATTCGAAAACAGCTCTTAGACTACGATAACGTGATGAACAAGCAGCGCGAGGTCGTCTACAAGCTGCGCGACGAGGTGCTGTTCGGCGAGACCGTCAGCGCCCAGATCCAGGCGATGATCCAAGAGGACGTCGCCGAGCAGGTGGACGCCGCTATCACGGATGAATCGACCCCGGAGGGTTCGAGCCTTATCGAGCTCTCCGCCTACCTCGAGCGCACGTTCGCGATCGTGTGGAACCCGACGCCCGAGGAAGCCTCCCGCCTCTCCAAGGAAAATCTCAAGCGCGACCTCCTCAAGGCCGCGATGGATATCTACGCGCGCCGCCCCGGCGACTTCACGGGCTACAATTTCCATGAGGTCGAGAAGATGGTCATGCTGCAGATGATCGACAAGGCCTGGAAGAACCACCTCTACGACCTCGATCACCTCAAGAAGGCGATCTTCCTGCGCTCCTACGCGCAGAAGGACCCGAAGATCGAGTACCAGAAGGAATCCTTCCGCTACTTCGAGGCCCTCCTCAGCCGCGTGCGTGAGCAGACCGTCGAGTACGTCTTCCGCGTCGAGGCTCCCAAGGCCCCGCCGCCTCCTCCCGAGATCGTCGCCGTCCATCCTCATGCGTCCGGAAGCGACACGTCCGGCGAAGACGCCGTCGCCGAAACGACGCGCGTCGCTCAGCCGGCCGCGGCCAAGAGCTTTCTGTCGAGCGGAGGCGTCTCGGCGCCCCGCAGCCTTCAGAGCATCGGCCGCAACGACCCCTGCTACTGCGGCTCGGGCAAAAAGTACAAGAAATGCCACGGGGCGGACTCCAACTAGGCCTCGCCGCATTCGGCGGGGCGCTCACGGCGCTCGGCCTGCCGTCGCTCGGGCTTTGGGCCTTCGCGTGGTTCGGCCTGGTTCCGCTTATCCTCGCCGTGAACGCGGCCTCCACCGCGCGCCGTGCGGCCTTGTACGGCTTTGCCGCGGGCTTCGCCTATCACGCCGTCGCCGCGCACTGGATCTACGCGACGTGCCGCTTCGCGCAGGTTCCGGCCATCGTCTCCGCGTTCGCGGTCGTGGCGCTGGCCTCCGTCCTTGGCGCGAGCTGGGCCGTCGTCGCCGCTCTCGCGCACCGGCTGACACGCGCCTCGTCGCGCGCCGTGCGGCCCTGGCTGTGGGCGCTGTGCTGGACCGCCGTGGCCTCCCTCTTGTCGCGCTTCACGCCGCGCGTCGGGATGGATCTCTTCGAGTACACGCAATTCTCGAACCTCGCCCTTCTCCAGGCCGGCTCCTGGGGCGGCCCGCACCTGCTCGATTTCGTGATCGTCCTCTTCAACGCGGCGCTGGCCGAGGCGTGGCTTGAGAGGGACGATAAAGCCGTCCCGGCGCTGGCGTGCGCGCTGGCGCTCGCGGCCGGCGTCTGGGGGCACGGCGCTTACGTGCTCGCCTCGCGCCCGGACGACCGCGGGCCGACAGCCCGCGTCGAGATCCTTCAGCCGAAGGTCGATCAGTATCATAAGTGGGACGAGAGCTGGATCGCCGAGATCCTCGCCGGCTACGACGAGCTTCTCTCCCGGCCGCGTCCCGCGGCGCCCGCGCTCGTCGTCTGGCCCGAGACCGCGATCCCGCGCTGGTCTTCTCGCGCCGAGCCCGTGCCCGAGGTCGCGCGCTGGGCGATCAAGCTCGGCGCGCCGCAGCTCGTCGGGATCGTCGCCTCCGCCGATCGCGAAGGCGGTCCCGCAAATGCCGCCCAGATGATCGCGCCTGATGGGCGCCTCGACGGGCGCTACGCCAAGCGTCAGCTCGTCCCATTCGGCGAGTTCGTGCCGCTTCGCAGCTGGGTGCCGCGCTTCGTCATCGATCGCTGGCTCATGATCCTCGACAATCTCGGCGACCTTGAGGCGGGAGGGGCGCGGCAGCCTCTGCTCCAGACCGTCTGGGGCCCGACCTCCGTCACGATCTGCTACGAGGCGATCTTCCCGCGCTGGCCGCGCCTCGACGCCGCGCGCGGCGCGCGCCTGATGATCAACATCACCAACGATGCCTGGTACCTCGACACCTGGGGGCCGCGCCAGCATTACCGCATCAACCGCTTCCGCGCGATCGAGAACCGCCTGACCGTGATCCGCTCCGGCAACAACGGCGTGTCCGCCGTCATCGATCCGTGGGGCGTGACGACGGCGGA
>CAZIBN010000023.1:1847-30142 GCA_964537395.1 uncultured Elusimicrobia bacterium | reverse complement strand
CCGGCAACAACGGCGTGTCCGCCGTCATCGATCCGTGGGGCGTGACGACGGCGGAACTGGCCCTCGACGAGCGCGGGCGGCTTGACGCCGAGGTGCCGCTTCAGGACGCGTTCCCGGCGCGATCCTTCTATACGCGGCATGGAGACTGGCTGGGCCTTTTGTGCATGTTCTTTGTCGCGCTCGCGGTGCTGATATGAAGCCCCGGGTGGTGTACTCGCCGAAGTATGAGGTGGATTATGGCGAGCATGCGTTCTCGACGGAGAAGTTCCGTTTGGCCGCGGACGCATGCCGGTCTTTCGCCGAGATCATCGAGCCGGTGGAGCCGTCGCGGCAGGCGCTCCTGACCGTTCATAGCCGCGACTGGGTCGAGAAGTTGATGACCGGCGTTTTGAGCCCGGCCGATATATCTCGCCTGGAGCTCCCTTTTTCTCCGGAGATCGCGCGCGCGCACCGATTAGCGGCGGGGGGAACCTTGCTGGCATCACGGCATGCATTGGAGACCGGCGTCGGACTTCATGCGGGTGGAGGAGCCCACCATGCGTTTAAAGACCACGGTGAAGGCTACTGCGCGGTCAATGATATCGCGTTCGCGATATTATCGTTGCGTGCCGAAGGCATGATCGAGACCGCGGCGGTCATCGACCTCGACGTCCATCAAGGCAACGGCACCGCCTCCATCTTCGAGATGGATCCCGACGCCTTCACCTTCTCGATGCACCAGTACGGTCTTTACCCGGAGATCCGCCGCCGCAGCTCCCTCGACATCGAGCTCGCCCCCGGCACCGGAGACGCGGAATATTACGACAAGCTCAAGCACGGTCTTCGGGCCGTGATGGAGTTCAAGCCCGATCTCGTGATCTACCAGGCGGGCGTCGACGTTTGGGAGCATGATCGATTGGGGGGGCTCAAGCTCACCGAGCGCGGCATCCTCGAGCGCGACGCCGCCGTCTACGACGTCTGCCGGGTCTACCGCGTCCCCGTCGCCGTCACCCTCGGCGGCGGCTACGGCCCCACGCCCGAGGACACGGCGCGGTTGCATGCCGCCACCTTAAAGCTCTTCGCCCGGTAGGGGCCAGACCTCCCGTTGTTGCATAACTCGGGAGTTACGCAACAACGGGAGGTCTGGCCCCTAGATTTTCTAGAATAGTCCTGATGTTCACTGAGACCTCCAACAAGATCGACGAGATGCGGGCGCTGCTTGCCAAGATCGGCAAGCTGCTCGACCTCCCTACTTTGCGCAAGGAAGTGGCGTCGCGCGAGGCCGAGGCGGGCGAGCCGTCGTTCTGGGCGGACTCGGTCAAGGCCAAGAAGAAGTCCAAGGAGCTCAACGATCTTAAGAAGACCGTGGCCGAGTACGACAAGGCCGAGATCACGCTCAACGACCTGAAGGCGCACTGCGAGCTCGCCACCGAGATGCAGGACGATGGCGAGATCAAGGAGGCTTCCAAGGGCATCAAGGACGCCGAGACCTTGCTGCGCGCGATGGACATGCGCCTGAAGCTCTCCGGCGAGTTCGACAAGGACGACGCGATCGTGACGATGCAGTCAGGCGCGGGCGGGCTCGAGGCCTGCGACTGGGCCGAGATGCTGTGGCGCATGTACACGCGCTGGTGCGAGAAGAACGGCTACGAGGTCGTCATCACCGAGATGGCCAAGGGCGACGGAGCCGGACTTAAGAGCCTTTCCGCCTTCATCCGCGGCCCCAACGCCTACGGCCTGCTCAAGGGCGAGAAGGGAGTGCATCGCTTGGTGCGCATCTCGCCGTTCGACTCGGCCAAGCGTCGCCATACCTCGTTCGCGGCGTTCGACGTGGTCCCCGACATCGAGGACGAGATCGACATCCAGGTCAAGGACGAGGACATCACTCTCGAGACCTTCCGCTCCGGCGGCGCCGGCGGCCAGAACGTCAATAAGGTCGAGACGGCGGTGCGCATACGGCACGCGCCTTCCGGACTCGTCGTCGCCTGCCAGACCGAGCGCTCCCAACTTCAGAACCGCATGAACGCGATGCGCATGCTCAAGGCGAAGCTGTACCAGATCGAATTGGATAAAAAGCGCTCGGCCGTGGAAAAGCACTACGGCGAGATGGGCGACATCGCCTGGGGCCATCAGATCCGCTCGTACGTGTTCATGCCCTACCAGATGGTCAAGGACCTGCGCACCGGCCAGCAGACCTCGCAGATCGCCAATGTCATGGACGGCGACCTCGATCCGTTCCTCGAGGCCTACCTGGCCTGGCTCGCCGCCGGAAAGCCGCCCCGCGTCAAAGCGGGCGGGGATGAGGAGTAAGACATGGCTAACATTATAATCGTCGATGACGATGACGCGATCCGGGACCTGATCCAGGATGTCCTCGCCCCGCAGGGCCACGCTTTCGTCATGGCCGCCTCGGGGGCCGAGGCTCTCGCCTTGATCGCCAAGACGCGCTTCGATCTCGTCATCCTTGACCGCAACATGCCCAGGATGAGCGGGCTCGAGGTCCTCAAAACGCTCCGCGCGAACCCCGTCACCGCAAAGCTCAAGGTCCTCATCTGCACCGCCGCCGAGATGCTCTCCGAGGTCGACGAGGCGTTCTCGGCCGGCGCCACCGACTATATCGTCAAGCCCCTGGACTTCGCCAAGCTGACCGCGAAAGTGGCGCGTCACACGCAGCCCGGCTGACACCGTAACGCCCGTCGAGGAACCCATGCCGCCCACTGGCCCCAAGAAAAAGATACTGGTCGTGGAAGACGAAGCCGAGTACCGCACCTTGCTGCGCGAAATACTCGGCAAAGCGGGCTACGCCGTCTTCGACGCCTCCACGGGAGAAGCGGGGCTGAGCCTCTACCGGGAGCACGCCCCGGACCTCCTCCTTCTCGACGTCATGCTCCCCGACATGACGGGTTTCGAGTTCTGCGCGAAGGTCCGCGCCGGCAAGATCCGCCCGGGCACCCCCATCCTCTTTTGCACGGTGCGTTCCGCGGTGTCGCAATTGGCAAAGGGCATCAAGGCGGGCGGGACCGACTACGTGCTCAAGCCGTTCGATCCCGAGAACCTTCTCGAGCGGGTCGGCGTCGCCCTGCGCACCGGGCTCGCATGAAGGCCAGCATCGCGCTGGTCGAGCCCGACGATCGGCTCGCGCGCGCGCTGACGGCCCTGTTCAAAGGCCAGGGCTATGTCGTGTCGAGCTACCCCACGCTCGGCCGTTTTTTCGATGCGATCGCGCAGAAGCGTCCCGGCGCGGTGCTGCTGAACATGCAGCTGCAGGGCATGGAGGGCCGCGAGATCCTTCGCGCCCTGCGCGCGAACGCGGGGACGAAGGTGATGCTTCTCATCGGGATCTCCGAGAATGCCCACTCCAAGGACGAGGCCGTGGCGGGATTCACGGCCGGCGCTGACGAGTATTTCTTCAAGCCCCTCGACGAGGAGCTTCTGGTCGTGCGCCTGCGCTCTTTGCTCGCCCGTAAATCGGCGCCCTCCGAGGAGGAGGTTCTCCGCCACGGCGAGATCGAGGTCTATCCCGAAGGCCACTCCTGCACGGTGGGCGGGCGCAAGATCCGTCTGACCAAGCTCGAGTTCGATATGCTGCTGCAGTTCATCCGCAACCCCCAGCGCGTCCTGACGCGCGGCAATCTGATCGATTCGCTTTGGCGCGGCGATGCAGGCACGGGCGGCCGGGCCGTGGACCGGCACATGTCCGCGCTGCGCGCCAAGCTCGGGCCTTCCGGCAAGCTGATCGAGACGGTGGTCGGAGTCGGCTACCGGCTCGCGGCGGCGGCCTTGAGCGGAAGCTCGAAGTAGAAGCGGCTTCCCTTTCCGGCGGAGGACTCGACGGCGATCCGCCCGCCGTGCATCTCCACGATCTTCTTGGAGATGGCCAGCCCGAGCCCGGTCCCGTTGGCGTGCATGGAGTTGGGGACCCTCATGAACGGCGCGAAGATCTTCTCCAGCGCCGGCGCCGGGATGCCCACGCCGGTGTCCTCCACCGCGCAGACGAGCTTGTCGGGGCCCTCGCGCTTGACGCTCACCGTCACGCGCCCGCCGGCGGGCGTGAACTTGATCGCGTTGGAGACGAGGTTGGTGAGCACCTGCGTGATGAGGTCCTGGTCGAAGGCGAAGGCGGCGATGCCGGGCTCGACCTCGCCGCTGAGGGCCAGCGACGCTTCCGCGGCGCGCGGCGCCAGGAACAGGACCAGATCCTTGACCAGAGGCTCGATCTCGTTGGGCTTGGGCGCGTAGTCGAGCTGGCCGCGCTCGATCTTCGACATCTCGAGCAAAGAGGAGACGAAATGGCCCAGGCGCGACGCGTTCTTGTGGATGGACTCCAGCCGCGCTCGCGTCGCGTCGTCGAGGCCGTGGAGCTGGGCGCTCATGCCCCGCGCATGGCTGTCGATGGCCTCCAGCGGCGAGCGCAGCTCGTGGCTCACCGACGCGATGAAGAGCTTCTTCATCGCGTCGAGCTCGCCCAGGCGCCGGGACATGTCGTTGACCCCGCGGCCGAGCTCCGCGAGCTCGTCGGCGCCGTCAGCCGGCACGGACTCTGTGTAATTTCCCTCGGCGACGGCGCCGAGGACTTTTTTCATGAGCACGATACGCCGGGTCAGGGTCCAGCTCAACGGGATCGACAGCAGCAGGCCGAGGACGGCCAGGCCCGCGCCGGCGCGCCCGACGTTGCGCAGCATGAGGGAGAACTCCCGGCGCTCGCGCTCGGCGAGCAGGCGCGTGGAGAGGAGGAGTTCGACGGAGACCGACGCCTTGCCGTCGGGCAGGGAGATCTCGAGCTGGCGGCGGGTCGTCGCGTCCGCGGGCTCGGGCGCGGCCGGGCCTCCGACCTCCTGCCATTCCCCGTCGAGCAGGACGCGGCTATGCCGAACCTCGGGCTTGTCCCGGCGCAGGAAGCGCAGGTAGTCGAGGAGCATCAGCGGGTCCGCGGCGAGCAGGGACTCGCGGCCGACGCGCTCGACGCTTTCGAGCAGAAGGTGCACCTTCTCGACCTCCGAGCGCCGCAGCGAGTCTCGCTGCAATCCGACGAAAGCCAGGCAGGACAGCCCCACGACGGCCGCTATTGTAGCGCCCAGTATGAGCGCCAGTTTAAACTGGATCTTCACGGCGCGCCCGTCGCGGGCGCCGCGCCCTCGAGATGAAGGCGTTCGAGGGCCTTGGCGGCCTTGGCGTTGCCGGGATCGAGCGCGGCGATGCGAAGGAAGATCGTCGTGGCCTGCAGGTATTCCCCGGCGGCGTAGTGCTTGACGCCGCTTTGGTAAAGCCGCTCGATGACCTTCTTGTCCGGGGCGACCTTCGCCGCCACAGGCTTCGGCTGCGTCACGGGCTTGGGCTTGGCCGCGGCGGGCGGCAGGGGTTGGCCCTCCGGCCCCAGCCCCAAGGTCTGGCGAGCCACGGTGATGGACCTCGACAGCTCCTGGCGCCGCTTTAGATTCTTTTCCATGGGCAGCGCCGTCTGCCAGACGGTCAGCGCGTCGCCGTAGCGCCCCAGCACGTAGTAGATCGATCCGACGCGGTCGAGGGTCGTCACGTCGGCCTGCTTGAGCTCATAGACCTTCTTGACCAAAGCGAGGCCGCGGTTGTAGTCGCCCTTGCGGTAGGCCGCCTCGATGCCGGCCAGAAGCTCTCCGAGCGTGACGGGCTCGGGCTCCGCCGGGGCGGGTGCGACGACGGGAGCGGCGACGGGCGCCGCGGCGGGGGGGAGCGGCTGCGGGCCGGCGCAGGCGCTCAGGCCTAGCGCGATGGCCAGAGGCAACCAAAGTGTCCGGGCCAGGCCGGTTGTGAGTGTGCTCAAGCCGAATATGTACCAGATGCAGTACGACTGCGCAAGGCCGCGCCCATGAGGCGGATTCAATGCGGGAAGGCTTTCGGAAAATCACGCCGGCCGTGGAAGAGCGTTAGGATTTTGACGCGCCTATTGCCGTATGTGTAGACCAGGCGGTAGTCCGCGATGATCAGTTCACGTAAGGTGGGGTGAGAACCTGGGAATTCCGGGACGATGCGGCCGGACTTTGGGAAGCGTTCCAGGCGGCGAGCTTTTCGGGCGATCAGGGCGGCCAGGCGCGCGGCCGCTTTCGGAGAGCGCTCCCGAAGATAGGAATGGATCTGTCGAAGGTTCCGTCTGACGTGGTCGGACCATTCAACGACCGTTTTCAAGGCTCTTTGGCCCAGGCGTCAAGCTCCCGTAGGACGTCGTCGTGGGGATGCGTTCTGCCTGCGGCGCAGTCTTTTAAGCCTTCGGCGATGGCCTGCGCGAACAGGCGGTCGTATTCCCGATTCTCGTATTCATGAACGTCGAGCAAAACCGCCACGGAGCGGCCGTGCTGGGTGAGCAGAACGGGTTGGCGGGTCTCCTTGAGGCGCTTTAAGACCTTGGCGGAGTCCTTGCGGAAGTCAGAGATGGGTTTGACGTCCTGGCCGGCGTTGATTTCCATGGGTCGCGGGCTCCCTTGTGTTCGTGCTTAATTAAGTACTTTAAGTGTACTTTTAAAAGTACGTTTTGTCAAGGGCTCGTTCCGAGGAGCCTCACTCACAGACGATTGACCCCCTGAAAAAGTTGCATGCCTCGCTTCATTTGGACGAAATGACCTGTGACTGGGGTCATTTCAAGCTTAAAGCCGTTGTAACAATATCGTCAAACGACCCTCCTACAATAGTCTCTATATAGGGAAGACCGCAAAGTTGTCATTTTGAGCAAACACCCCTTTCGACGCCTCGTCATTCGACCCCTCCTCTTGGCGCTATGCGTTTTGGCGTCCGTGTCGAGCGCCCACGCCGCAAGCGCAGGAACCTCGGCCGCCGCTTTTCTCCAGATGGGCTTCGGAGCGCGTCCGATCGGCTTTGGCGAGGCCTTCGTCCCCGTCGCTAACGACGCATCCGCCCTTTATTACAACCCGGCCGGCCTGGCTTATCCTACTATGGCCGATGCGAAATCAAACGGCGCCTACGAGGTCCTCGCATCGCAGGCCCTTCTTACGCAAGGCGTGCGCATGACCCAGGTGGGCTTCGTCACTCGGCCCTTTGGAGTCAGCTTGACTCATTTGAGCCTGGGCGGCATCGAGCAACGCACCACCGAGACGGTGGCGCCCGAGGCGACCGTGGGCGCGTCGGGCACGTCGCTGGGCGTGAGCTACGCGCGCAAGGTCGGCGGCGTGGGCGTGGGCGTGACCGGCAAGTTCATCCGCGAGACCATCGCCAATTATTCCGCCACGGCCTTCGCGCTGGACCTGGGCGCGCTCTACCGCGTCGAGAAGTATCCGATCTCGCTGGGCTTCAACGTCGCCAACATGGGAACGCCGATCCGCTACGTGGAGCAAAGCTACCCCTTGCCGATGATCGTGCGCTTCGGCGCGGCCTACGGGCTTAGCAAGGATTTCCCGCACGCGATCGTCCTGCAGTTCGATAAGCCGCGCGACGAGGGCGTGAACGCGCGCCTGGGCTTCGAGTACCGCGGCTTCGGGCCGATCGCCCTGCGCGCCGGCTATCGCACCTACTCAGGCGTTCAGCGCACGGCCGCGCTCGGCAAGTCGCTGGGCTCGACGGCGTCGGGCCTCGCTGATTTCTACGGCATGTCGATGGGGGCGGGCCTGCGCACGCCGTACGGCGACCTCGATTATGCCTTGGTGCCTTCCGGCGAATTGGGAACGGCGCATCGGCTGTCGTACAGCTTTAATTTCGGCGGGAAGAAATCCGCATCGGTGAAGAAGAATGTTCCGTAGAACGCTAACGCGCGGTCTCTTGATGGCAGCGGCCCTTTTGGCCGCCGTCCCCGCGCGCGCCCTCGTCAACTGCACGGGGCCGAACACCTATACCGTCGGCAGCACCTATCCGAAGATCTCGGACGCGCTCGCGGCCGTCAGTCCCACGACTTTGACCGGCCCGGTGTGCATCAACATCGACAACAGCGGCACCTTCGACGAGCAGGTGACGGTGCGCAACTTCATCAACAACGGCTCGTCGATCACCATCCAGGCGTTGGCGGGCCAGTTCCCGTCCGTCGTCCCGGCTTTGGGAGGCTTCGCGATATTCAATATCGATAACGCATCGGTGAACGTCATCGGGATCCGGGTGTCGCCGACCGTGGCGGTGAATTACGGCATCTACGTGTCATCGCCGAACGTGACGATCACCAGCGTGAGCGTGCTCGATACGATGTCCATGATCGACATGGCGGGCATCGCGCCGTCGAGCTGGACGACGGTGAGCTACACGAGCGTGTCGGTGACCCAGTCCAACGCCGCCGCCTTCTGGCTGCAGGGCAGCACGATGACGACGGTGTCCTACAGCACGGCGATCAATAACTCGGGGACGCGCTCTGCCGTCTATCTCGACAACGCCAGCAACAACAACTTCACGGTGCTTTTCGCGAGCAACCCCGACAACGTGGGGATTGCGCTCTACGCTCGGAACTCGGATACGAATACCGTGACGCTGAGCCACCTGTGGGCCGCCTCGCGCAGCGTCAATCTGAACACCGGCTCCGACTACAACACGATCAGCTTCAGCACCATAGTCGGCAGAGATTCATTCGGCCTCTGGATCGACAACGCATCCGCTTCGAATACCGTTACGCAGAGCTATATGTGGGGCGCAGCCAATGGTGTAAGGCTGAGCAACGACGCCAACTATAACAGCATCAGCTTCAGCACGATAATGGCCGGTGCGAACTACGCGTTATATGTCGGCGGGGCCGATTCGAACATCGTGACGCAGAGCTATTTGCGGGGCGGCTCCTACGGCGCCTACATCGACACCGGCTCCGACTACAACACCATCAGCCTCAGCACTTTGACCGGCAATTCCATCTACGGGCTCTATGCCGTGGCCTCCGATTCGAATACCGTGACGCAGAGCTATCTGTGGGGTGGTCAATACGGCATCTACCTGGACCCGGGCGCCGATAGCAACACGATCAGCTTCAGCACCGTGATCGGTAATACGAATCCTGGGCTCTACATCACCGCGGCCGATTCAAACGTCGTGACGCAAAGCTATATACAGGGCGCCACCTACGGCGCCTATCTGAATACGAGCGCCGACAAAACCGCGATCAGCCTCAGCACTATAATCGGCATCGCGAACTATGGGCTCTATGCCATCGCGGCCACTTCAAATACAGTAGCGCAGAGCTTCGTGCGAGGAGGCCAATACGGCGTCTACCTGGACAACAATTCCAGTCTTAATGTCATCAGCTTCAGCACCATGATCGGTAATACGAACTACGGGTACTACGTTACCGCGGTCGCCTCAAATACAGTGACGCAGAGCTACATGCAGGGCGCCGCTATTGGCGCCTTTCTGAACAGCGGCGCCATGTTCAATACCATCAGCCTCAGTACCATGGTCGGCAATACCCAATACGGAATGCAGTTCAATGACGCCGATTCGAACACCGTGACGCAGAGCTATTTGAGCGGCGGCGGCATCGGCTCCTACTTGTCTTCCGGCTCAGAATACAACGCCATCAGCCTCAGCACGATGATCGGCAACTCTGCCTATGGGCTTTCCTTATTCGCATCCGGATGGAACACCATGACGCAGAACATCATGTGGGGCGGTAGCGTCGGAGCGGTCATGGGCTCCGGCGCCGACTTCAATGTCATCAGTCTCAGCTCCATGACGGGCAGCAGCCAGTACGGACTAAATCTCTCTGGCGCGTCCTCAAACACCGTGACGCAGAGCTGGATGTCGGGCAACATTCATGGCGCTTACCTGGAGAACAACGCCGGCCGCAATACGATCAGCCTCAGCACCGTGATCAGCAACAGCGAGTTCAACCCGGCCCTTTATCTCCTTCAAGGCACGTCCAATGCGATCCAGAGCTCATATATACAGGGTTCGACGGCCGTCATCGTCAACAATCAAAATGGCATCACCATCGGATCGAGCGTGCTGGTCGCCACCAACACCATCGGCACAGCCTTGTTCGTGCAGAACCAAGGGGCGGACGGCCTCGTGATCGTGGCCAGCACGACCTTGCGCGGCGGCCCGTCCGGGCGCGGCCTTCTGCTCGATTTCTCTAACCAGGGCAAGGTTTCCATCGGGAGCGTGACGGTGACCGGCTCGGCGCGAGGCCTGGAGCTCCCGAACCAGACGCCGAGCTTTGTCCTCGCCATCGACTCTGTCACCTTCCGCGGCCTGACCCCGGGGGCCACGGCGATCCACTTCCTCAACGGAATATTCACGTCGAGCATCACCTTGGCGAACTTCGAGGACACGAGCATCGGCGCCAACGTGAGCGGCGCGGGCCTGAACATCCTCTCGCGCATCGGGATGGCCGCCAACTATGGCGTGCGCACCGGGGCGACCTACGAGAACGACCCGAACTCCCTGGTGGACTGGCAGGCCGGGCCGTATCCGGGTTGCGTGGTCACCAATAATGTGGGCGCGGGACAGATTTACAGCACGATCCAGTCCGCCATCAACGCCCTGCCGACGACCTTGACCGGGCACTCGTGCGTGGTCATCCGTGACGGCGCGACCTACAACGAGCAGGTGACGGTGCGCAACTTCATCAACAACGGCTCGTCGATCACGATCCTGGGCGATCCTGCGGTGAGCACGCGGCCGGCTATCGTCCCGGCCGCGGGCGGCTTTGCGATATTCAATATCGCCAACGATTCGGTGACCGTCGCCGGGATCCGGATCTCTCCGACCGTGGCGGTGAATTACGGCATTTATATCTCCTCGCCGAACGTGACGATCAGCAGCGTGAGCGTGCTCGATACGATGTCCATGATCGACATGGCGGGCATCGCGGCGTCGAGCTGGACGACGGTGAGCTACTCGAGCGTGTCGGTGAATAATGGCAGCGCCTCCGCCATATGGCTGCAGGGCAGCACGATGACGACGGTGTCGTATAGCTCGGCGGCTAACAACAGCGGCAGCAGGCCCACCCTGTTCCTTGGCGGCGCATCTTCGAACACGATCACGGGCGTCGTGGCGACCAATCTGGGCGCCGCCGCCTGCAGCGCGCTGCGTATCGAGAGCGGCACATACAACAGCGTGAGCCGGAGCAGCTTCACGACGCAGTTGGGCGGCGGCTGCAGCGCGTTCCGTCTGTACTCCTCTTCTTTCAACACGCTGACGCAGAGCTACCTGTCGGGCCGATTCAGCGGCGCTGAGCTGAACGGCTCGGCCTTCAACACGATCAGCCTTAGCACCGTGATTTCCGGCAGCGCGGCCTCCAGAGCGCTCTATCTCACCGGGGCTGACAGCAATACGGTGACGGGCTCCTACCTGGAGAGCCTGTCGGGTTACGGTGCTTTTCTGGACGCCGGGGCCGACTACAACACGATCAGCCAGAGCACCATGGTCTCCAACAGCGGGGGCATGTTCGCGCTCTATCTCGCCGGTTCCGACGGCAACACGGTGACGGGCTCCTACATCTCGAATGAGGCGGGCGACGGCGCCATGCTGAACTCCGGGGCCGACTACAACACCATCAGCCAGAGCACCATAACCGTCACCTTCGCACTCGCCAGAGCGCTCTATGTCATCGGTGCCGACAGCAACACGGTGACGGGTTCATATATCTCGAGCCTGACGGGCGACGGCGCCTACCTGACCACCGGGGCCGAGTGCAACACGATCAGCCAGAGCACGATGGTGAGCAACAGCGCCAGCCGCAGCGCGCTCCACCTTCTCAGCACCTCCTCAAACACGATCACCGGCAGCTATATCACTAACCCGGCCGGCTACAGCGCTTACCTGAACGCCGGCGCCAATAGCAACACGATCAGCCTCAGCACCATGGTCTCCGTTGCCTCGGGGGGCGCGGGGCTCTATATTGACGGTTCCGACAGCAACACCGTGACGGGATCCTACATGTCGAACCCGGCGGGGTTCAGCGCCACAGTGGAAGCCGGCGCCGATTACAACACGATCAGCCTCAGCACCATGGCCTCCAGCGCGAGCAATTACGCGCTCTATTTCGGGAACTCCGTCGGCAATACGGTCGCCCAATCCCTCGTTTTGAATCCGGCCGGCAGTGGCGTCATATTGGACGCCGGCGCCAATTACAATACGATCAGCCAAAGCACGATCGCAAGCGGCGGAGCCAACCTCTGGGCCCTCAAAATAGTCGGCTCCTCCACGAACACCATCCAGTTCTCCTATATTCAAGGCTCGACTGCCGTGATCGTCAGCGGTTCGACGGGAACGGTGATCAACTCGAGCGTGCTCGTCGCTACCAATACCATCGGTACCGCTTTGGCCCTGCAGCAAGGCGGCTACGGCCTGACCTTGGCCAGCAGCACTTTGCGCGGCGGCCCCTCCGGCCGCGGCCTTCTGCTCGACGTCGGCTTCAGCAGCACGGTCTCCATCGGAAGCGTCACGGTGACCGGCTCGGCGCGCGGGCTTGAGATTTCGACGCAGCCAGCGGGCTTCGTCCTCGCTATCGACTCCGTCACCTTCCGCGGCCTGACTGCGGGCGCGACGGCGATCCACTACCTGGGCGGGACTTTCACGTCGAGCATCACGCTTGCGAGCTTCGAGGATGCGAGCGTCGGCGCCAACGTGAGCGGCGCGGCCCTGGATCCTGCTTCACGTATCTCGATGTTCGCCCACTACGGCGTGCGCACCAGCACGGCCTACGAGAACGACCCCGGCTCGTTGGTTCACTGGGAGGCGGGGCCGTATCCGGGCTGCACAGTCACCAAGAACGTGGGCTTGGGGCAGCCTTTCACCACGATCTCGGCGGGCGTGGCCGCCCTGCCGACGACCTTGACCGGGCATTCCTGCGTGGTCATCCGTGATACCGCGACCTACAGCGGCGATCTCGTGCTGGTGCAGGGCTTCACGAACAACGGCTCGTCGATCACGATCAGGGGCGACGCGGCGTTGGCGGGGCGCCCGACCGTGCGCATGGGCTTCGTCATCTTCAACGCCAGCGTCAACATCGCCAACGTCGACGTGGTCCCCACCGTCGCGCTTAACACCGGCATTTTCGTGTCCTCGCCGAACGTGACGATCAGCAGCGTGAATGTGATCGATCCGAGCGGTCAATACAGCGTGGCGGGCATCGTGGTGTCGAGCTGGACGACGGTGAGCTACACGAGCGTGACGGTGAACCATTTCAGTGCCGCCGCGATGTGGCTGGCGGGCAGCACGATGACGACGGTGGCCTACAGCACGGTGGTGAACAATAGCGACAGCCGGCCCGCCCTGTTCCTTGATGGGGCGTCCTCGAACACGATCATGGGCGTCGTGGCGGTCAATCAGGCCGCCGCCGGTTGCAACGCGGTGCGTGTCGATAACGGCAACTACAACAGCGTGAGCCTGAGCAGCTTCACGGCGTCGACCGGCGGCTGCAGCGCGTTCCGTCTGAACGTCTCTTCCTTTAACACCGTGACGCAGAGCTTCCTGCGGGGCAGCTCCAGAGGCGCCGACTTGAACAACTCCGCCTTCAACACCATCAGCTTCAGCACGGTGGTCGGCAATTCAAGCCAAGGGCTCTATGGCTTGGGGGCCGATTCGAATACCGCGACGCAGAGCTATTTCCAGAGCGGCAACATCGGCGCCTACTGGGACGCCGGATCAAATGATAACACCATCAGCCTGAGCACCATGGTCGGCAGCGGGACGGCCGGGCTCTATATCGACACCACGGCTTCCTCGAACAGCGTGACGCGGAGCTATATGTGGGGCTCCACCCATGGCCTCGTTATCGGCAATTCCAACTTCAATGCCATCAGCCTCAGCACCATGATCGGCAATACCCAAAACGGGCTCTACGCCACCGTAGCCGCCTCTAACACCGTGACGCAGAGCTATATGCAGGGCAGCCAGCGTGGCGCCTGGTTGGACACCAATTCTAACGGCAACATCATCAGCCTCAGCACCATGATCGGCACCGGAACCGTCGGGCTGTATATCAGCGCTGCCGATTCGAATACCGTCACGCAGAGCTACCTGTGGGGCAGCGGTTACGGAGCCTACCTGGCTACGAACGCCGACGGCAACATCATCAGCCTCAGCACGATGTTCGGCAACTCGAACAGCGGGCTCTATATCTTCGGGGGCGATGTGAACATTGCCGAGCGCAGCTATATGTGGGGCGGCAATTCCGGCGCCTATATGGACCAATTCTCGGACTACAACACCATCAGCCTCAGCACCGTGATCAGCAACAGCGCGCTCAATCCGGCTCTGTATTTCTTGCAAGGCACATCCAACACGGTTCATGGCTCCTACATCCAGGGTTCGACGGCCGTGCTCGTCAGCAACTCGATCGGTGTGGCCATCGAATCGAGCGTGCTTGTCGCCACCAGCACCATCGGCAACGCGCTGGCCGTGCAGAACCAGGGCATCGGCGGCCTCGTCACCGTGGCCAGCACGACTTTGCGCGGCGGTCCGTCCGGACGCGGCCTTCTTCTCGATTTCAACAATCAGGGCCTTGTCTCCATTGGGAGCGTGACGGTGACCGGCTCGCGGCGCGGGTTGGAGATCTCGACGCAGGCGACGGGCTTCGTTCTCGCCGTCGACTCCATCACCTTCAGGGGGCTGACCGCGGGGGCGACGGCGATCCACTACCTGGGAGGCACATTTACGTCGAGCTTCACCTTGGCGAACTTCGAGGACACGAGCGTCGGCGCCAACGTGAGCGCTGCGGCGCTGGATCCCGCCTCGCGCATCTCGATGTTCGCTCATTATGGAGTGCGCACCAGCACGTCCTTCGAAAACGACCCGAACTCGGTGGTGGGCTGGGAGGCCGGGCCGTACCCGGGCTGCGTGGTGACCAGGAACGTGGGCTTGGGCCAGCCCTATGTCACGATCTCCTCGGGCGTGGCGGCCCTGCCGACGACCTTGACCGGGCATTCCTGCGTGGTCATCCGCGACGGGGCGACCTACAACGAGCAGGTGACGGTCTCCGGCTTCACCAATAACTTGTCGTCGATCACGATCATGTCGGACCCGGCTTCGAGCACGGTCACGCCGCGTGTCGTTCCGCCGGCGTCCTCCGTGGCGGCGTTCCGGATAATGAACTCATCGGTGAACCTGATCGGCATCGATGTCAGGCCGTCGGGAGGCGTGACCTACGGCATCTCCGTGACCTCTCCGAACGTGACCATCAGCAGCGTGATCGTCTACGACCCTTTCAACGCGATCAGCCTGGCGGGGATCTCGCTGTCGAGCTGGGTGACGGTGAGCTACACGAGCGTGACGATGAACAATACCATCGCCTTCTGGTTGCGGGGGACGAACACGACGGTGTCCTACAGCTCGGCGACGAATAACGTCGCAGGAGGGAATGCCGTCGTGCAACTGACGGGGGCGTCCTCGAATACGCTCACCAATCTGTGGGCGCGTAATACGTCGGGGACCGCGGTCCGTTTCGACGGCGGCGGCGGCAACACCGTCAGCCAGAGCAGCTTTAGCAGCCAGAATAACGAGGGCCTGTACCTGAGCGGCTCCGCCACTAATACGATCAGCGGGACCTGGATGGGTTCTACCAACGGCTACGGCCTGAGGCTGGATAGCTCCAACCGCAACATCATCAGCCAGAGCACCGCCGTCAGCAACATGGCGGCTTTCTACGGGCTGTATCTCAACAGCTCTTCCTCTAACAGCATCAGCGGCGTCTTCGCCTCCAATCCGCAGGGCTATGGCGCCTATCTCACCGGTTCGAGCAGCAACACGATCAGCCTGAGCACCATGACCAGCGATTCCGCTGGCGCGCGCGGCCTTTACATCACTAGCGGTAGTTCGAATGTGATCAGTGGAAGCTATATGGGCAACTCGAGCGCCAACGGAGTCGGAGCGTACTTCTTCAATACCAGCTCCAACACCTTGAGCCAAAGCACGGTCGCCGGCGGCGCGAACACATATGGATTGATCCTGCTTGGCTCAAGCGGCAACCAAATCGCGAATTCCAAGTTCATCTCGGGAGCGCAGCTGACCAGCACGTCGAATGACAACGTCATCACGGGCAGCACGTTCACCCATAACAGCGGCACCAACGACGCCTTTCGTCTTGCGGAAGGCTCGAGCAACACGATCAGCCAGTGCTTCATGTCGAACACTCTCGGCTACGGGCTGTCGATCGGCGGCGGAGGCATCACTAATTACAACGCGGTCAGCCAAAGCACGATCACCGGCAATGTGGCGGCGCTCTATCTGAGGGGAACGGGCAACAGCCTCGTCTCGGACTATATCGCGGGCGGCACGGGCTATGGCGCTGAGGTGTTGACCCTGTACTACAGCTCCATCCTTCAAAGCACGATCACGAACAACTCAGCTGTTTTTCCTGCGATGTACCTTTGGAGCTCGGCGACGAACACGATCACGCAGAGCGTGGTCGCCAACAGCAACAACGCCGGCACCGGGATATTGCTGGATAACGGCGCCAACTGGAACTCGATCTCGCAGAGCGTGGTTAAAGGCGGCGCCAGCGGCATCAAGGCGCAGCTTATCTCCGGGCTGAATATCTCCCTGAGCAGCGTGACGGGCGGCAGCGGGGCCGCCAACGCAGGCGTCTGGGGCGATCTCATGACGGACTATATCACGATCGACAATTCGTATGTCCAGGGCTCGACGGGCGTGTATCTGAACGGCTCGAGCCGGACGATCGTGACCGCCAACGTGCTCGCGGGGTCGGGTGTCAGCGGAAGCGGTTTCTATTCCGCCAACAACTCCGAGACGCTGACCCTGTCGGCCAACACGGTCCTGGGAGGCGGCGAAGCGGGGATCGGGATCGTCCTGGGCGGCGGCTTGATCCGCCTGTCGACGAACACCGTCATCTCCCGCACCGCGAAATACGGCATTGGCGTGGCTCTTTTGAGCCCCACGGCGGCTTTGTGGATAACCTCCAACACGATCATCCCTGCCTTGAGCGCTGCCGCCACCACTTACGGCGTCTATCTCGACTTGCTGGCCGGCGGAGCCACGGTCCAGAACAACGGCATCTACTATCGAACCGCCGGCGGGGCGTTCACCGGCGTGGGCGCCGGAGCGTACGGCCTCTATGCCGCCCAGGTGACCGGCCTGAGGGTCGATCACAACCGGATCTCCAATCCTTCGATGGTCACCTCCGGCAACTACATCGGCGCCGGGCTCGATGCGATGTCGAACGCGATCTTCAAGTTCAACGACCTCTACGCCACCGGGTCGGGCGTGACGACCTTCAACCATTTGCGCCTCACCGGCGCTCCGAATGCCGTCGTCAGGAACAACATCCTTTCGAGCTCGATGACGGCGACCGCCAACCGCATCATCCTCGTCGACGGGCCGAGCCGGACCGGACTCTCCTCCGACTACAACACGTTCTTCAGTTCCAACAGCAGCTACAACGGGTACTGGGACGCGAGCCAGGTCAGCCTTCTCCTCAACTGGATCACGACGACCGGTGGGCGTGATGCCAACACTTTGTCGGGCAATCCGCGCTGGGTCAACCCAGTCGGGGAGGACTTCCATCCGCTGTCGCGCGCGGGGCGCTGGAACGGATCCGGGTTCGTGCAGGACGCGGTGGACGGGTCCGGCACCGACCGTGGCGACACGGCCGATTCCGTCGATGACGAGGTCGAGCCTAACGGCGCCCGGGCCAACCAGGGCTCCTATGGCCAGACCGCCGAGGCCTCTCAGACCGTTCTTCCCTGCCCGATCACCAAGTACGTCAAGTCGGTTGGCGGCGACGCCACGACGATCACCGGCGGGATTGCGGCCCTGGATAACCCGCTCCCCGCCTATTCCTGCGTCGTCATCGGCGACAACCGCATCTACAATGAGCAGGTCACGGTGGAGGGCTTCATCAACAACGGCTCGAGCATCACTATCATGCTCGACCCGGCGCTGACGGTGCACCCCACGGTGCGCTCCGGCTTCGTCATCAAGAACGCGAGCGTCAACATCGTCAACATCGACGTGATCCCCGACAACGGCCTCGCCTACGGCATCATTGCCTCGTCGGCCAATATCACGATCTCCAGCGTCAACGTCAATGAGAGCTTCACCGGCGGCGCCATCCTCACGGCGGGAATCGTCCTGTCGAGCTACAGCTCGCTGTCTTACTCCAGCGTCGCGGTGCTGAACGCGCATGGTGTGCGCCTGGACGGGAAATTCGCCGTCGTGTCGTACAGCACGATGACGAATAATTCGGCATTCTTCAATGCCCTCTTCATCTCCGGCGCGGCCTCCAACACCGTGACCGCCAGCTATCTTTCGAACCCGCAGGGATATACGGCGCAGCTCGACTTCGGAGCCGACTATAACACGATCAGCCAAAGCACCATCACCTCCGGCGCCGTGAACTTCGTCGGGCTCTATATCAACAACGCGAAGCGCAACACGGTGACGGGCTCCTACATCGAGGCCGCGAGCGGCTACGGTGCCCTTCTGGGCGGCGGCGCCAGCTTCAACACCATCAGCTTCAGCACCATGGTTTCCAACGACTCAAACCGATACGCGCTCTATCTCAATAACGCCGATTCCAACACGGTGACGGGCTCCCTTATGCAGAACTTTTTGGGCTACGGCGCTTTGCTGCAGTCCGGTTCCGACAATAACACGATCAGCTACAGCACCATGAGCTCAAACGCCGGGGGCAGGTCCGCGCTCTACATCCTGGAGTCCGACAGCAACACCGTGACGGGGAGCTATATCGTCAACCCCGCGGGTTATGGCGCGCACCTCGCGAGCGGGGCCGACTTCAACACGATCGACCAGAGCGTAATCGAGGGCAACGGGACGCCCGCGTCCGGCGTCTATGCGCTCTACGTCACGGCCGCCGCCACGAACACCGTGACCCGGAGCTACATCAAGAATCCGCTTGGGTATGCCGCGTTCATCACCGGCGGCGCCTCCCGAAACACGATCAGCCTGAGCACGATCACGAGCAACGGCGCCAACAACGCCGCCCTGACCCTGATGGGCTCCGCTCTGGATACCATCCAGAACTCCTATATCCAGGGCTCGACGGCCGCGGTCATCAGCGGTTCGACCGGCACGGTCATCAACTCGAACGTGCTCGTCGCGACCAACACCGTCGGAAGCGCCTTGGCCCTGCAGGGAGGAAGCCTCGGCCTTGCGATGTCTTCGAACACGATCATACCTGGCCCCCAGGGCGCGGGCGTCTACCTTGGCGCCGGTAACGCCGGGACGATCACGTTATCCACCAATACGATTCCCGGCGGACGCTACGGCCTCTACATCGCCGCCCAGCAGGCCGGCACGGCATTATGGATATCCTCCAACACCATCCTGCCCGTGCCGGTCGCCGCATTCAACACCTACGGCATCTATCTTAACGGGCTGACCTCGGGCGCGACGATACAGAATAACGGAGTCTACTATCGCAGCCCCGGGTTTACCGGCGCGAACCTGACCGCGCCCCTCGGAACACTCGGCTGCGACGGGCTCGTCGTCTCCGGCAACCGCTTCTCCAATCCCGGGATGGTGACCGCCGGAAGCATCGGCAACGCCTTTGTGGAGTCCACCAACAACACCGTCTTTAAGTTTAACGACTTCCATTCGACGGGCACCGCCCTCGCGAACGCCTATCTCATCTATCTTCAGAACTCCCCGGGCACGCAGGTCCGCGGCAACGTCTTCTCGAGCTCCTGGACGGTCACCAGCGGCTCCTCCGCTATCGGCGTGGATGCGGCAAGCCAAGCTGGATTCCTCTCGAACTACAATAACTTCTTCAGCTCGAACAGCTTCAACAGCATCCAGTGGGGGGCAACCTCTCTGCAGTTCCCGTGGTACGGGGCGATCGGCCAGGATGGAAGATCGCAGTCGCTTCATCCGCGCTGGGCCAATCCGTCGGCCGGCGCCGAGGACTTCCATCATCTCTCGCAAGCGGGGCGCTGGAATGGGGTCTCCTTCGTCAATGACACCTATACCTCGGGTTTGATCGACGCGGCCGATCCCTCGGAGCCCTTCGTCAATGAGCTTGCCTCCAACGGGAGCCGGCCTAATTTGGGCTCTTACAGCAATACAGCAGAGGCCTCGAAGAGCCCGGCGCCGCCCACTTCTCCTGCGGTGGCGGGCGTGTTCACGTCCAGCATCAGCGTTTCCTACGGCCTCGTGTCCGCGGACGGCTATACGGTCATCGCCTCCACGGCCGCGGACTTGACCGGCACCTTGTTCTCTTCGAGCACCGCCAACGTGGCTTTGGCCGTGCTGGCGCCCCAGAGCTTGGCGCCCAACACAACCTATTTCCTGCGCGTCGGGGCGGTATGGGGGGATTACTTCACGCTCAGCGGCGTAGTCCTGGCGACCGCGACCTTGGCCAACCCGGCGGCGGCCGCGTCACCGGCCTTCGGCGAGGTCAACATCTCGTCCTTGACCGTGTCATGGCTGCCCAACGGCAACACGGTCGATGTCACGACCTACAGTGTCGTCCTGACCACGGGCGCGTCTTATCCCAACGCATTCGCCGGCAACCAGACCTTCTCGACGGTCCCGGTGGGCGTCCTACCGACCGCGACCCGGACGACGGGCCTGGCGCCGAACACGACCTACTTCGCCTTCGTCGCCGGGATCAACTGGAGCGGCGTGCCCTCCGTGTACGCGGCCGTGGGCTCGACGCCTACCTTGGCCGCCGATCCTGCGACGGCGATCACGACCTTTACCGGCATCGGCTTCTCGAGCTTCACGGTGAGCTGGAGCGCCAACGGCAATCCACTTTCGATCACTACCTACACGGTCAACGTTTCGACCGCTGCGGATTTCAACGACTTCGCGTCATCGTTCACCTTCTCGACCGCCCCGGCCTTCGGCCCCACCGCCACGTTCACCGGCCTGGGCGCCAACGAGATCTATTTCTTCCGCGTGCGCGCGTACAACCATCAGGGCATCGCGTCGGCCTACGCCGTGCTTGGCTCGACGTTGACCCGGCCCGTGACCTTGCAGGCGCCCGTGATCGCCGGCGTGACCGCGGTCAACATCAGCTCGATCACCGCGACCTGGGGCCTGACTACGTTGGCCACGGGCTACACGTTGGTCGCTTCGCTGACGAACGACCCCTTGGCCGTCTTCGCGTCGAGCGCTCCCGTCGGCATCAACGCCACCACCGCCACGGTATTCACGCCGGCCTTGAATTCGAACACGACCTACTTCCTCTTCGTTCAGGCCAACGGCCCCGGCGCGAGCACGGTCTTCTCGGCCTATCCGGCGACCTCGACCTTGGCCGATCTTCCGGCGACCGCGGTGACCACGTTCACCGGGGTCAACCTCACTTCGATGACAGTGTCCTGGTCGCCCGGCGGAAACCCTATCGACGTGACGACCTACACCGTGGTCCTGTCGACGGGCATATCCTATCCCAACTTGTTCTTCGGCAACCGCACGATCTCGACGATGCCTGCGGGCGCGGGGCCTGCGGCGAGCATCAGCGGGCTCAGCGACAACACGCTCTATTACCTGCATATCGCTGCCATCAACCATAACGGCCGCGTCAGCGCCTATTCCGCCCTGGGCTCGACCGTCACGCGAATCTCGGCGCCGTCCACGATCGTCTTCGATGAGATCTCGAGCAATACGATCGTGGCGTCCGCCTATGTTGCGACGCCCTTCTTCTCCAATCTTGGCGTCGGCCAGTCCGGGACCCAAATATCCAAGAACACCATCTATCAGCCGGTCCACGGCGAGCAGTGGGTGTCGACGACCGCGCTGCCGGCGCCGCTCAGCGAGGCGGGCGCGGCGGGCTTCAACAGCCTGGTGTATGTCTTCGGCGGCATCAACGGCGGCGCCGTTCAGAAATCGGCCCGCGTGTATGATCCGGTGACGAACCTCTGGTCTTCGCTTCCCGACATCTCCTCGACGCGCTACGGCCTCGCGGGCGCGTTCGCCGGAGGTAAGATTTATGCGGTCGGCGGCACCCCCGACGGCGGCGCCTCGCTGAGCGTCAACGAGGAATATGATCCCGTGACCAATACATGGGCGACGAAGGCGGTTCTGCCCACGGGCGCCGACCACCTGTCCGCAGTCGGCGTCGGCAGCGGGGTGTACGCGTTCGGCGGCGTGAACAGCGGAACCGAGATCGACCAGACGGCTCAATTCGATCCGGTGGCCAACGCGTGGACGGTCCGTCCCATTTTCCCTGTCACCCAGACTCAGATGGCCGCTGCGGCGGCCGCGGGCCCGGGGGCGGGGATGGTCATCGCGGCAGGCGGCGGTGGCCCCACCAACAGCAACTACGGGTATAACACGGTCGCCAATACCTGGGCCGCCAAAACCTTCATGCCCGCCGCGGTCGAGCAGGGGGCGGCGGCTTCGTTGGGCGGGAAGATCTACGTCTTCGGAGGAGCTCTCGCGTCTCAGGGTGTCTATGAATACGATGTAGCGGCCGACACCTGGGTCGCCCGCACGAATATGATCACGGGCCGCGCGGGCTTGACCGCCGTGGCGGCGGGCGGCCATATCTACGCCATGGGCGGCAGCGCCGACGGGGGTGCCACCTCGCTTAATACCAACGAAGCGTACGACCCGGGCGTAGCCACCAGATTCACCGGACTGACGCCGAACGTTCTGGTCAACTTCAGGGCCCGTGCCCGTAACCAGACGGGGACTCTCAGCGCGCAAACGGCCGTCATTTCGACCTATACGTGGGCCGCCTTGCCGGGCACGGTCGCGGCGCCGTTCGCCGTCGTTGAGGTCGACTCGGTCACGTTCTCGTGGGCGCTCAACAACAACCCTCCCAGCACGGAGTTCAAGACGCGGGCATCGACATCATCCAGCTATGGCGGCGGAGCGGCCGTGCTCGTCTCTGACTGGGGTGCGATGACCTCGACGGCGACTTTGGCCCTCACCCCGAACTCGACCTACTTCTTCTCGGTCCAGGCGAGAAACGTGCCCGGCATCACGACGGCCTTCGTTGCTCTCGGCTCGACGTCGACCTTGGCCGCCGTCCCGGCGTCCGCCCCCGTGCAGTTTGGGGCCGTGGCTACAAACGGGCTGACGGTCTCCTGGCTTCCTAACGGGAACCCGGTGTCGATCACGACCTACACGGTCGTGGTGTCGACCGAGGCCGTCTATCCCAACGCCAACACGGGCAACCGCACGGTCGTCTCGACCCAACCGGCGGGAGCCCTGCCGACGGCCACCTTGACGGGGCTCGTCGCCAACACGACCTACTTCGCGTTCGCCTCGGCGGTCAACTGGAACGGAGTGCGCACGGTTTACGCGGCGCTCGGCTCGACCTCGACCTTGGCGCTGGCGCCCATCGCGGCCGTGCCGACCTTCGCCGCGGTCCATGAGTCCTCGGCGACCTACTCCTGGGGGGCCAACACCAATCCCGTCGACGTGACGACCTACAGCGTCGTCCTGTCGACGGGCAGCTCCTTCAATTCGTTCTTCGGCAACGTCATCCTCTCGACGACCCCATCGGGATCGCTGCCGACCGCGACGGCCGTCGCCGGCCTCATCCCGAATACGACCTACTTCGGATACGCGGCCGCGATCAACTGGAACGGCGCCGTGAGCGCGTACACGGCGCTGGGCAGCACGGCGACCTTGGCCGTCCTGCCCGCGACGGCGGTCTCGACCTTCAGCGGCGTGTTCATCTCGTCGCTCACCGTGAGCTGGAGCGCCGCCGGCAATCCTCTCACGATCACGAGCTACACGGTCACCTTGTCCACCGCCTCGGACTTCAACGCCTTCGCGACCTCGGTGACCTTCACGACGGCGCCGGCCGCCGGCCCCAGCGCGACCTTCACCGGATTGACCGACTTCACGGAGTATTTCTTCCAGGTGCGGGCGGTCAATCATGGCGGGAGCGCCACGGCCTTCGTCAGCCTGGGCTCCACGACGACCGTGATCGCGCCTCTCGGCGTGCCCGCGCTCGCCGGGTTCACCTCGGTGTCCAGCACCACGATCTCGGCGACCTGGGGCCTGGTGACCGGCGCGACCGGATATACTTTCGTCGCCTCCCTCTCGCCCGCTAATCCGCCCGTGGCCATCGCGGCCTCGAGCACGACGATGTCGATCGCCGCGACGACCGCCACAGTGGAGGCGCCGTCGTTGCTCTCCAACACGAGCTATTTCCTCTTCGTCCAGGCCAACGGGCCGCTGCGCTCGAGCTTGTTCGCCGCCTATGGCGCCACCTCGACCTTGGCGGCCCCTCCGCTGACGGCCGTCTCGACGTTCACCGGGGTCGGGATCACGTCGTTCACCGTCAGCTGGGACACCAATGGTAACGCGCTCGCGATCACGACCTACACCGTCCAGCTTTCGACCGCGGCGGACTTCAACACCTTCGCGACCTCGATCACCTTCACGACGGTGCCGGTCTTCGGCTCGAGCATGATGCTGACGGGCCTGTCCGGCAACACGAGCTATTACCTCCGCATTCGCGCACTCAACCACAATAGCGTGCCCTCCGCATTCGTCAATCTCGGCTCGACCTTGACCGTGGTCAGCCCTCTCTTCCCCAGCGTCCTTGATTCGCAGACGGGAGATGACTCCTGGCGGCGCAGCGTCGGCACGCTGTACCAGGTGGCGTTCCTCGACACCAGCGGCTCGCATCTTGATAAGTTCCAGGTCAGCGCCTCGACGACGGCCGGCGGCCTGGGCACCAACGTGGCGCCGCTGACCGACGTCATCATCGGCCTCAGCCCCGCCGACAGCTACAACACGCCGTGGGCGCTGCCCGGATCCGTGTTCAACTCGCTGATCGAGGGCGTGACCAACTACATCACGGTTAAGGTCTTCAACGGCCCGCCGCTGAACAACTTCACCGTCCTGCAGGACGCATTCTATGTTCAGAAGGACACGACGGCTCCCATCATCGTCAATACGCAGGCCGGCGATGCCGTCGCGCGCTCCGTGCCCGGCACGACCTACACGGTCGGCGTCCGCGATCCGAGCAGCGGCCTGGCTGCATTCCAGTACAGCGCGAGCCTTGTCGCCGGAAGTGCCAATGCCGCCGTCATCCCCTGGACGGACATCCCCGTGGTGGCCAATACGACCTCTTATACAACGCCGTGGCCGGTCGATTTTGCGGCGCTGATCTCCGGCGTCACCAACTACATCTCCGTGCGTTCCTGGGACACGGCGGGAACGACGACTACGCTGAACGACGCGTTCTTCGTGCACAAGGACACGACCGGGCCGAGCGTCGCGATCGCCGCCCCGCAGAACAGCTCCTTCAACTCGGCGCTGGCGACGCTCAGCGGCACGGCCGCGAGCATCTATGGCGTGCAGGGCACCGAGGTCAGCGTTCTTGATATCCTGTCCGGGCTTTATTGGAATCCCGCGTCCGTCGCGTTCAACTCGGCCGCACCCATCATGATGCCGGCCTCCGGCACCACGGCCTGGACCTTGTCGCCCGGCATCCCGTGGGTCAACGGCGCGAACTACCGGGCGGTGGCTCGCTCCTCGACGACCGCCAATATCTACTCGGCGACCTACGCGACGGCCACCTTCGTGATGGACCTGTCAGCGCCCACCGTCGTGGTGCAGGCGCCGGTGCCCAATTCCACCGTGTCCGTGCTGCCGGTGCTCAGCGGCACGTCGGCCGATCCGGCGCCCAATCCTGCGGGCCTGTCCTCGGTCGAGGTCCGTCTGCGCCGTAACACCGACGGCTTGTGGTGGAACTGGTTCACACAGGTCTGGGGCCCGACGGCCGTTTCCTCGATCACGGCCGGCACCGCGGCCTGGTCGCTGTCTCCGACGTCTCAGCTGAAGGGCAATCTTGATTCAGGCACCAGCTATTTCATCGCGGTGCGCGGCTCCGACAACGCCTTGCCCTCCAACCAGGGGGACTTCTTCGTGTCGGGAGCCACCTTTACCTGGCAGGACGTCACCCCGCCCGCCGCGGTCACGGACCTGGCGACCGCCCACGGCGCTCTTCCCGGCAGCATCAACCTGTCGTGGACCGCGCCGGGCGATGACGCCGGCGTCGGCGCGATCTCGCTCGGTGAATACCGCATCTTCTATTCGACGGACATCGCCGCGGTGGCCAGCACCTCGACGGCGCAGGTGGTCATTTCCACGGCCGGGGTCAATCCCGGGGCCGCGCAGTTCCGCACGCTCTCGAGCCTCAGCCCGGGCGTGACCTATTACATCAGCCTGGCGCTCGCCGACAGCGACGGCAATTGGTCGGCCTTCTCGAACCAGGCGTCCACGACGGCCGCGCCCTCGCCGCTGAACGCGATCACCGGGCACGTCCTCGACATCTCCACCCAGGGCATCACGGCGGTGCAGGTCGACTGCTGGAACTCCGCGGACGCTTTGATGGGAACGACCTTCACCTTGGCGGACGGCAGCGGCACCTTCAGCGTCACCAGCCTGCCGGCGGGCAGCTACAAGCTTCGCGTCACCTGGACCGTCAACGGCTTCTCCAGCTCGCTGTGGCAGGACGGGATCACGATGGGCTCCACCAACGTTGACTTCTTCCTGAACATCGATTACGCTCTGGCTACCTTGACGGGAACCCTGTCGTCACTGACGGCATCCTCCTTCGGCGGGCCCTCGGCGGCGGGCCTGGGCGTGGCGTCCGCGGAGAGCTTCATCGAGCTGCATCAGCAGGGCCGCCAGGTCGCCCGGACCATGGTTCAGCCGGGCGGGCGCTGGAGCATCCCCGGCCTGCTGCCGGGCACCTATTCCGTCAGGGCCCATACGGGCCTGGGCTACACCGCTTTCCAGGACGTCCAGCTGAGCGAAGGCGAGGTGCGGGTGCTGGCCTTCGTCTTCGATCCTCTGCCCACGGCGTCCGTCTTCGCCTTCCCCAACCCCGCGCGCACCTCGACGACGATCCGCTTCGAGACCGCGCTGGCGCCGCTCGAGGCCGGCATCTACATCTTCGACCTCGTCGGCAACCTCGTCAAGGAATTCTCCGATTCGCAGATCAGCCGCATGGGCGGCGGGCTGCAGCACGTCGTGTGGAATCTGAACAACTCCTCGGGCCAGTCCGTGGCTCCCGGCGTCTACAACGTCATGGTCAAGATCCGTGGCGGCACCGAGAACCAATCGGCCACGGTGATCAAGAAGCTGGCGGTGGTGAGATGAGGAGGATACTCCTGGCGGCCGCGCTGCTTCTGACGGCCCGGCTCGCGTCGGCCGGCCTGCTGACGGGGCAGGGGGCGAGTGTCCTGGATCAGACGGGCGCCCAGAGAGCGACCTTCTCGACCAACGAGAAGATCGGTTTCATCCAGATCGTCAATAACGGAGTCTTCAGCGCCAACCGCATATTCTTTCAATTCTCCGTGACGGCGCCCAACGGGAACATCGTGTTCCGCCATGTGGGCAACTCCGTGGGCGGCACCGTGGGCAACGCGGCCAGCCAGGTCAACGGGCTCGCCATCTCCGGCTTCGTGCAGGGGCCCGGCCTCTATACGTTGAAGGCTTTGGCCAACCTCGACGGCATCCCGCTCGAGCAAACCCAGACCTTTACCATCTCGTCTCCCAACCTGCTGCTGATCTATCCGCCCAACGGTGCGCAGAACCTCACCGACAATCCTCTGACGTTCCAGTGGTACTCGAGCGGGGCCTCGACCTACCGGGTCACGGTGGGCGATAGCCCCTCGCTGTACAACGCGCTGTACGTCCAGGTCACGGGCATAGGCGCGAGCTCGCTGACCTATCCGCAGAATCCCACCGATCCCCGGGAGAGATTGTCGAGCGGCCAGACCTACTGGTGGAAGGTCGAGGGCCTCGATGTCAACGGCAACATCGTGGCGACCAGCCAGGTTCCCTACAATTTCTCCGTCTCCAACACCTCGCTGACGCGCGATATGGCGGTCACCTCCCTCGACGTGGTGGGGGCGATCGATTCCAGCGGGAACATCCCCTTCAACGTCGTCGTCAAGAATCAGGGCAACACCACGGAGACGAACACGCCTCTGCGCGTGACCTTGGGAGGGCTGACGGCGCCCAACACGCCGATCACGGTGTCGCAGATGTCGCCGGGAGACTCGTTGACCTTCAACGTGTCGGCGGCCATCCCCGCGGACATGAACGAGGGCCTCGCCATCGCCTGCCTGACCATCTTCGATGACACCGTGAGCAACAACTGCAAGACCTTGACCGTGACCCGCCCGGCCGCTCTCTCCACCGGCACGTTCGCGCAGGACTGCGGTTCGGTGAGCGGCGACCAGATCTGGCTGGCGATCCGGCAGGTGCTGCGGGATCAAGGGCTCAACCTCGACGATTACAATTTCACCGGGATGGAGGGGAACCTGACCTGCGCCGAGCTCGCAGCCCTTCTCGATCAGCTCCGCCAGGGTCAGGCTCAGGCCAGCGTCAGCGGCCCGCCGCTCATCGCCCCGCTCCCGCCTCCCTCGTCGGCGCCCATCGCCAAGGTCGAGCTCGACAATGGGGCGAAGCCGCCGTCGGATCTGCAAAACAGCGAGGAGCAGCCCAAAACCATCGTCAAGGAG
>CAZIBN010000023.1:0-1747 GCA_964537395.1 uncultured Elusimicrobia bacterium | reverse complement strand
GCCGCCGTCGGATCTGCAAAACAGCGAGGAGCAGCCCAAAACCATCGTCAAGGAGCAGACCTGGTCCGGCCTGATGAGGCCGCTGTCGAAGACCGCGCTGGCGGTGACCATCAAGAGCGAGGCGGATTGGAAGCGCTTCTGGCCGAAGCTCAGCGATGAGCCCGCCCCGCTCATCGACTTCACGGCGCACTCGGTCATCGCGGTGATGGCGGGCAAGGAGGACGGCGCCAACCGCATCGAGATTGATAATATGCAATCCTTGGCCGACAAGTTCACGGTGAAGTACCGTCTGGTCTCGTATGTCCAGCCGTTCGCCGTGGGCGGCGCGAAAGCCGTGCCGGGCGGCAAGCCGGTGCCCTATCTGCTGATCGCAATTCCGCGGACGTCGCTGAAGATAAGCTTTGAAAAAATCAAGGAGAGCCCCGATGGAAAAGATCAATAACCGACGGCTGAGAAGCGTGCTGTCATGCCTGGCGATGCTGCAGGTCCTCGTTGCGGGGGCGGCGCATGCCGTGGCGCCGGTGGCCGGCGTCGTCATCTCGATCGAGGGCAGCCCGGAATTCCAGCGCGCCGGGGAGAAGAAATTCTCGCGGCTGAAGTTTAACGAGATGCTCCGCGAGGGCGACACGGTGAAGACCGGCCACGGCATGCGCGTGGCCGTCGCCTTCGTGGGAGGCGCCGAGCTGCGTATCAATGAGGACTCCACCTTCGTCCTGGAGAGCGGCGGCGGCAGCAAGCCGACGAGCGTGTTCACCAAGTTCGGGACCGCCTGGACCCGGCTCCTTCATGGGAAGTCCGATATGCGCCTGCGCACGCCCACCGCCGTTGCCGCCGTTCGCGGCACGGAGGCCGATATGAGCATGGGCGACGGCCCGATGACGGTCAAGGTGTATGAAGGATTCGTGGACGTGATGAACGACCAGGGCACGACGGCTCTGCGCGCCGGCCAGCTGACACAGGTGGGAGGGGCCGGGCAGGCGCCCGAGGCGGCCAAGGACATGGCTCCTCAGGATTACGGCACCTGGCAGAACGGGCTTAAAGCCGCCGACCTGAACAAGAGCCTGAAGCTTCTCGACGCGGCCGCCGTCAAGGACCGGGCCCTCGATCTGGAGATGAAGGACAAGGACGGCAAGACGAAGAAGGTGCGCATGCGTTTTGAAAAGAAATAGACACACGGACCGCGCACCCTATAGCCCTTGAGACTTCCCCGATACGGCGCGATGCTCGCTGCGGCGCTCGTTTTTGCGCCGGCGCGCGCCTTTGCCTCCGATGCCGCCAGCCTGCAGTTCACCGTGCCGGCGCCGGACCCGGCGCAGGCCGGCGACATCGTTTCGCTCCAGGCGTTGGCGGTCAATACCGGCACGGCGCAGTGGGACCCGGGCTCGTACTATTGGGTCGGCGAGGTTTACGACCTCGAGTACCGCCTCATCGCCCGCACCGCGCAGTTCTCGCCCCGTGAGGCGGTGGCGGCGGGAGCGGTCGCCTCCGTCTCCCTGCCGTTCAATATCCCCGAGACGATGTCCGGACGCCGGTTGTACCGGGTGTTTCTCGTCAAGGATACGAAGACGTTGCTCGAGTCGGATTATAAAGGGTTCCAGATCGTCGAGAAGCCGCTCCCGCCGCCGCCCGACGTCGTCACGTACCATATGGAGGGAAACCTGACGACGAGCCTGCGCAGCTCCAGCCGGGGCGGCTGGAAGAAGGTCTCGGGAACCACGACCTTCAACACCGTCGGAAAGATCAAGAA
>CAZIBN010000022.1:0-51019 GCA_964537395.1 uncultured Elusimicrobia bacterium | reverse complement strand
CCCCCGCCGAGGCCCGCACCCCGAACCCCGAAACAGCCGTCAACGTCCGCCGCATGATGGCCGGCACCTCCGTGATGAAGTCCGGCATGGAAACCATCACCCTCAGCGTGCCGATGCTCGCGCTCACCGCCTTCGGAGGCATCTCCGCCGTCGCCGGCCTCGTGGTGATCTACGGCCTGTCTCAGGCGATCTTCGCCGCGATGGCGGGCGGCCTCGCCGACCGCTTCTCGGCGCGCAAGGTCCTGGCCGGCGCCGTCCTCGCCCAGGCTGCCCTCGTCGCGACCTTGATCGGCGTCGGCGCCGTCGGCGCCCTGTCGATGACGACCCTGATCCCTCTTTACCTTTTGATCGGCGGCGTGACCGGCGTCATCGAAACCACGCGCCATTCGATCCCGACCCTCCTCCTCGGCCAGGACGAGGCCGCTCTCAAGAAGTACAACGCGAAGCTCCATATCTCCTACGAGGTCGCCGGCGTCGTGGGCGCGCTCGCCGCGGGCGCCTTGATCGGCTTGGTCGGCCCGCTCTGGTCCCTGGCCATCCAGCCCCCGGCCTTCGCGCTCGCCGCCTGGTACTTCTGGCGCGTCAAGCATCCCCTCCCCGCCGACGTTCCTCCCTCGACAGCCGGCGTCGGCGCGAAGATCCGCGCCTATTTCAGCGACATCAAGGCCGGCGCGAAGCTCGTGCTCGGCGACGGGCGCATGCGCTGGGTCGCCCTCGCCTTCGTCCTGCCGCAGATCGTCCACCGCGTCTTCGAGAACCTGCTGATCCCGGTGTTCGCGAAAACGGTGCTCGACAATCCCGCGGCCTCGGCCTGGCTGCTCACCGCCTCCAACGCCGGGGAGCTCGCCGGCGCGGCCGTCCTGCTGCGGCTTGCCTCGCGCTTCCCCAGCTCCCACGGGTGGGTCAAGTGGGGCGCCCTCGGCCTCCTGCTGACCTGGGCCCTGGCCTTCTCCACGAGCCTGGCGCTCCTGCTGCCGCTGATCCTGTTCTCCTCTCTCACCTGGGCCGCCAGCGACCTATCCCTGCGCTCGGAGGTCCAGCGCTCGGTCTCCGAGAAGGATCAGCCGCGCGCGATCAGCTTCCTGTACGGCGCCTTCGTGATCGGCTCGGCGCTCGTCTCGCTCGCGCTCGGCGGCCTGCTCGGCGCCCTGCCGACGGCTCTCGCGCTCATCTGGATCTGCGGCGGCTTCAGCGTGCTGGCGGCCGTGGTCTTCTTCGCTTCGCGCCGCCTCAAGCCCTGATGGAGCTCCAGCCCGTCCTGCATGGCCCGCGGCTGTATCTGCGCCCGCTCAAGCTCGAGGACTTCGACGCGCTCTACGCCGCCGCCTCCGATCCCCTCATCTGGGAGCAGCATCCGGCCCCGAACCGGCACGAGCTGAAGATATTCGAGCAGTTCTTCAACCGCGCCCTCAGATCCCGCGGCGCGCTCGCGATCCTCGACAAGGCGACGCAGAAGATCATCGGCACCTCGCGCTACTACGACGTCGAAGCCAAGGATTCCGTCTGCATCGGCTTCACCTTCCTCACGCGCGAGTACTGGGGCGGAAACTACAACCGCGAGCTGAAGTTCGTGATGCTCGACCACGCCTTCATCTACGTCCGCCGCGCGCTCTTCCACGTTGGGGAACAGAACCTGCGCTCGCGCAAGGCCATGGAGAAGATCGGCGCGAAGCTCGTCGGCCGCCTCGAGCGCCAAAAGCCCGACGGCTCCCCCGACCCCACCGTCGTCTTCGAGATCAAACGCCCCTAGGGGTCAGGCTTTCCGATGTTGCAATTCTCCGCTCATCCGATTTGTAGACGAATCGCAAGATCGGAAAGCCTGACCCCTAAAGTTGATAGGATGGCACCATGAAAACCCTCCTGATGCTCGCCGTTCTGTCCCTATCCGCGCGCGCCGCCGAGACGAAGATGGCTCCCGCCGTCGCCGCCGCCCGTTTTTACGCCCAAGCCAAGACCATCAACGCGCTGGTTTTCTCCCATCGAGTGATCACGGAACGCGTCGTGGAATACGCCGAGAAGTCCAACTTCCAGGCGATGTTCTACTCTTCCTCGATGGCTGGCAATCTTGATCTCGGCACGAACGGACAGAGGCTTGCTCAAGCCGCAGCAGACCTTCCCGCGAAGCCGTCTCCGGATGCCACCTCAAAAACTCTGCTGGCTTTAGCCGATCAGGAACTTGCGGAAGCCGAAAAAAATCGCACAGAGGCAACGGCAAGGATCGATGGCGCGCGCGAGAAGATTGACCAAAACGAAACCGCTACCACCTCATCCGAAAGAGGAGGCGTTCCGTCGGCTAAACACATGATCGACATGCTGCTCTGGCCCGTGCGTAACCTCCCGATCGCTCAGGTGCGCGCCGCGGCCGCCGGAAAGCGCTAGTCCGTCAGACGGAAGCGGACTTCCTGGGGCATGCGCACCGGGACGGGCTTCCCATTGAGGCCGATCGCGGGCGAGAATCGCATCAGCGCGCCGACCTTCTTGGCGGCCTCGTCGAACGCCGGGCTCGCCGCACGCGCGATGTCGGAGGACGACACCAGGCCGTCGACCCCGAGATGGATCATGATGACGACCGCGCCCTCGCGGCCCGCCTGACGCTCGCTTTCCGGGTACAGGCGCCGCATGCCGGCCAGGACCTCGTCGCGGTTGAGCAGGCGGGGCAGTTCCTTGAGCGGCGTGCCGCCGTGGCCGGTCCCGCCGGGCACGCCGTCGTCTGAGCCCTCACCTGAACCGCCGGTCTTGGCCGCGGTGCCGGTGCCGCCGACGGCGCCGCCGGGCGTCGATGCGGGAGGCGTCGGCGTCTCGATGACCTTCGTGCTCGGCCCGGGGAGCGTCCAGTCCTTGGGCTGCTCCGGAGCCTTGGGGACGGGCTGAGGCGTGATGGGAACATCGGGCGTCACGTTGATCTTGGCGGGGATGCCCGGCACGAAGGCCTTCGGGGCGCCAAGCTTGGCGGGTCCGTCACCGAGGAACGGGCTGGTGATCTCGACCTCGAACGGCGGCGGCGAGTCCCAGCTCAGGTGCGGCAGGACCCACAGCGCCGCGAAGAATAGCGCGTGCATGCCCGCGGACATGCCCAGCGACCGCTTAAAAGGCGGGGGTTGAGGCGCCCGCTTCTTCTCGGCGGTCGTCACTTGCGGCGAACCTCCAGGCCGACCTTCTTGACGCCGGCGGAGCGAACGGTGTCGAGCAGCTCGGCCACGTCGCCGTAGGGCAAGGTCTTATCCGCGGACAACGAGACGGCCTGCTCCGGCCTGGCCGCGATCGCGACGGACAGGATCTTCTTCAGCTCATCAAGCGTCGTGGGCTTTCCAGAGAGGGTCAGCTCCCGCTTGTCGTTCAGCGCGACCGCGAGCGCGTCGGTGGCGGACTTGTCCGACTTGGCCACCTTCGGGACCTCGACGCGGATGGCGCGGCGCGCGATCATCGGAGCGGTGGCCATGAAGATGATCAGCACGACGAGCACCACGTCCACGAGCGGGGTGACGTTGATCCCGGTTATGGGGCCGTCGGAGTCATCGCTTGCTTGCATGAGGAGCCCGGACGGAGGCGTAGCGCAGGCCGAGCGACTCCGTTTCGGAGAGCAGGTCGCGCATCTTCTTCTGCAGGAAATTGAAGGCCAGCACGCTCGGGATGGCGACGAGCAGGCCGACGGCGGTGGCGACAAGCGCCTCGGACAGGCCGGCCATGACGACCTCGGGGCCCGCGCCGGACTCGGCGAGGTCGTGGAAGGCCTTGATGACGCCCAGCACGGTGCCGAACAGGCCGACGAACGGAGCATTATTGCCGAGCGTGCCGAGCCACAGCAGGCGGCCCTCGAGGTGGCGCTTCTCGTCCGACAGCGCCGCCTGAAGATTGTTCGGCTCGGAGAGGACGCGGGACGTGGCTCCGGGGTTGGCCTTCACCGCCTTATCGGCGGCGCCGAGGTCCTCGGCGGCGAGCGCCGCGAGGAACAGAGGGCGCAGGGCCGCAAGCGCCTTCGTTTCTTCCTTCAGCAGATTCCAGCGATCATAAGCCACGGCGACGCCGCCGATCGAGCTCAGGATCAAGGCCCAGATGACCCAGCCTCCGCCGGTGAGCGCCAACGCCATCAAGGGGCTGTTATTCAAGGCTCATCCTTTTTCGGGTGCAGTTTCATGAGCGCGGTCGCCAGTTCCGCGCGCGTCGACGGATCCGTCTCACGGTCCAGATATTGGAGGAGGCGCCGGTACTCGTAGCCGCCGCCCATCTCGCCGATGTAGTACGCCGCCATCGCGCGCGCGAACCAGTCCTGATGGTCGAGCAGGCGCAGGAGTATCTCCTTGCCGAAGTTGTCTCCCATCCGCCACATGCCGGCCGCGGCGTAGATCTGCACGGCCACGGACTGGTCGTTACGCGCGGAGCCGCCGAGCTGAAGCTGGACCGCGCGATCGCCAAGGATGAGCAGGGACTCGAGCGCCGCGAAGCGCACGGTCGTGTTCTGGTCGTTGAGCGCGCCCTGGAAGAGGGTCAGGTACTGCATGTTCTTCGTGTACGCCAGGGCCACGAGGGCGGCCGCGCGCGTCTGCACGTTCTTCGACAGCCGCGCCGCGGTCTCGAGCTCGCGCTGGAGCTGATAGTCCTTGGTGCCGGCGAGGCCTTCGGTGAGCAGAAAGCCGATCTCGGTGTAGCGCGTCTTGAGCGAGTAGCCGGTCAGGGTGGACAGCCGGCTGAGATTGAACAACGAGGCGTCGCTCGAGGCGAGCGCGTCCGGGCGCGCGTCCATGCGCTGCTGAAGGAGACGGAGCAGATGCGCGTTGATGCGCGGATCGATCTGATCCTCCTGCTTGACGCGAGGCGCGGTGATCGTCAGCGGTTCGAGGGAGAAGAACTGGCTGGCGTCCAGGCTCAGGTTCACCGGCACCGGATCGGCCGCGCGGGCCAGGAGCGGCAGCATGACGAGGACGGCGGCGAGCGATGTCCTCATTTGCCGGCCGCCTTCTTCTTGGGCCAGAGCTTCAACGCCGAGACGGCGTATTCGGCCACGACGAAGTCATTGCCGACCTCGCTATCGATGCGCCGGAGCAGAAGATCGTAGTCCTCGGAGCTTCCGATCTCTCCAAGATACTTCGCGGCCAGGGCCTTGACGACCCAGGAAGGGTTGTCCAGGAACGCGCGCACGCGATGCAGGCCCGCGACGTCGCCCATGCGCGCGAGGCCCGCGGCGGCGTACACGCGCAGCAGGGGCTCGGTGTCGCGCTCGGAGGCGGCGGCCAGAAGCGGCATCGCCTCGCGCGGATGCTCGAACACGACGAGCGCCTCGAGCGCGCCGAAGCGCACCGCGGGGTCGAGGTGGATCAAGGCCTCGTTGAACACCTGGAGATACTTAAGATCGTGCGTGCGCGCCAGCGCGATCAGCGCCGCGGCGCGGGACTCCCCGTCGCGATCCCACCTGGACAGCTCGAGCAGTTGAGCGCGGAAGGCGGGATCCGTGCTATGGGAGAAGGCATCGCCGAGCGGGATGCCCACGTTGAGGAAGCGGTTTCTGAGTGCGTAGCCGATGGGTGAACCGACGGTCAGGATGTCGGCCGTGGGCGTTCCCTCGATCTTCGTCAGGTCGCGCTTGAGATTGCGACGGTCCTCGGCGAGCTTGATGAGCGCATTTGAGATCGCGGGATCGAGGCGGGTCTCGCCGGGCGCCAGCGGTGAGGTTCCGGGAGCCGGCGCGCCGTAGGCGGACGGGATATCGGTGCGCACCGTCACTTCGCCGCAGCTCGACAGGAGCGCAAGGGCGAGAAGCGGGCTCAATTTCACCGCGACTTTCATGGCCATAGTATGGCTTATCCTCTCCGAATCTTCCACGGTCCCCGGGCCGGCCGAAATATATTAGAAACGAAGGTCTGTTACGATGTTCCTTAGACGCAGCGGTAAGGCTGACTCGAACGACAACAGTCTGCGTCGACCCCAACCAGGAGCGCCCGCCCGGAACCTATACGGTTCCGGGCGGGCCATTTTACAGGGGCTGAGGTGGCAGCTTCTCGATCGTCTGGAACGGCTTGAACAGACGCTCGATCCAGCGGGCGTCCATGTCGTCGAACGGGGCGGACGAGCGCGCCTCGAACACCGCCCACACGCGCGCGTTCTTGTCGAAGACGGGCACGAATATCGTCGTCCCGCCGGACTTCGAGTCCCCGGTACGCAGGGCCTCGGCGATCGCCCCCTCGACAGGCATGGGCGCCGTCGCCGGCGCCGGACGAGCGGGGCCGGGCTGAAACATCTTGCCGTCGGGCTGAAGCAGCCAGAAGCCGCACCACGACCACGGGTTCTCAAAGGCGTCCCACAGATGGTCCGCGAGCTCGCGCGTCATGCGCTCGCTCTGAAGCGCGCGGCGCCGCCACTTGAGGTCGAGGGTGGACTTGATCTTGTCGTAGCGGGCGCGGGAAGGACGCTCGCGGATGTCCTTCAAGGGCGGCTCCTGCCGATACTCGTCGCTCATTTCGCCTTCTCCAATACCACCAGCTGTCCGCAGGCCCCGTCGATGTCGCGCCCGAGATTCTGTCGGACCGTGGACTTATAGCCGCCCGCGAGCATGCGCGCCTGGAATTCACGCGCGTCTCTCTCGTCGGTCGGCTTGTGCGGCGTGTCAGTCTGATTGAACACGATCAGGTTGACGTGAAGCAGCTCTTTGGGGCCCACGCCGTCGAGCCATTTCACGAGCGCGTCGGCGTCCTCGGGGCGGTCGTTCTCCCCTTTCAGCAGGACATACTCGAAGAATATCTTCCGGTTCGTGGAGCCGATGTACTCCTTGAGCGAATCGGCGAGCGCGGCGAGATCGAACGCCTTGTTCATCGGCACGAGGCGCGTGCGCAGCTCGTCGGTCGCGGCGTGAAGGGAGATCGCGAGGTTGACCTGCGGGAAATCGCGGCCGAACAGAGCGATCTTGGGTGCTACCCCCGACGTGGACACCGAGATGTGCCGCGCGCCGATCCCGAATTGCTTCTGATCGAGCAGTATCTTCAAGCTTGCCGAGACCTGCTCGTAGCACGCAAAAGGTTCCCCCATCCCCATGTATACGACGTTGTCGAGCCGTCCCGGGAGGCCCTTCTTGGCCATGTACTGCCGCCAGAACAAGACCTGATCCGTGATCTCCTCAGGTGTGAGGCTGCGCGTAAGGCCCATAAGCCCCGTCGCGCAGAACGTGCAGGCGACCGCGCAGCCGACCTGAGAGGAGATGCAGGTGGTCCAGCGCGTGTCGCTCGGACGCAGGAGGACGGTCTCGACGACGCGTCCGTCATGCAGATCGAGCAGGGCCTTGTGGGCGCGCCCGTCGCTCGAAACGTCCACGCGGCGCTCGCGCGCGCTCATGAACGGGAGCTTTTCCGACAAAGCGCGGCGAGTCTCAGCCGGCAGGACCGCGATCTCGTCCCACGAGGATACGGCCTGTCCGAACACGGCCTGACGGACCTGGTCCCAGCGGAACTTCGGCTGGCCGAGGGCCGTCAACGCCGTCTGGACCTTGGCCGCGTCCATCAGTAAGTGAGCTCCCGCACGTGCTTGTTGTCGAGGAGCATGCGCACGACGTTCTTCTGCTCGAGGCGCGGGCCGGCGACGTACCACTCGCTGTAGTACAGGTTCGCGCGCTTCATCAGCTTGCGGCGCAGGACCTTCACATCGGCGTTGCGGAAGATGGTCTTGATCGCCTCGAGGCCCTCGTCGTCGAGGTCCGAGGTGATCTTGAATGTGTGCCGCTGGCGGAGCTCGTCGATCATCGTGTCGAGGTGCGGGAACACGCCCTGGACGACCAAGGTCATCACGGCGGTCACGGCGGCGAGGGCGTAGAAGCCGAAGCCGACGGTGACGCCGATCGCGGCGACGACCCAGATCGTCGCGGCCGTGGTCAGGCCCGTGACCTGCTCGCCGTCCCGCATGATCGCGCCGGCGCCGAGGAAGCCGATGCCCGAGACGATCTGCGCGGCGATGCGGGTCACATCGGTGCCGGCGGCCGTGGCGAGCGTTCGCGAGAGGATCGCGAACAAACACGAGCCGACGCAGATCAGGATGTTGGTGCGCAGACCCGCGGCCTTATCGCTCAGCTCGCGCTCGAGGCCGATGAAGGCCCCGAGGGTGAGGGCGACGAAAAGGCTAAGCAAGTCCTGGTCGAACGACATCATGGCTCCTCCGTGAACCGGCGAAAACGAGCTCCGCGGCGCGCCGCCCGGAGCGCACGCCGTCGGGCAGCCCCACGCCGCAGTACGAAGCGCCGGCGAGGATCAGGCTTTGGTGGCTTTTCAGGCACGAGCTGATGCGGTCGAGCCGGCGCGAGTGGCCGACCTCGTACTGCGGGTTGGCCTTGATCCAGCGCGTGGTGCGCTGGGCCAACGGCGCCGCGCCCTTCAGGTCCAGAACCTTGTCGATATCGGCCCGCACGCGCGACTCGAGCCGCGTGATCGCGCTCTCGGCATCGGCCTCGCGGCCCACCCCGCCGATGAAGGCGCGGACCGTCGTGCGGCCCGCGACCGCGCGGCCCGGGAACTTCGCCGAGGAATACGTGGCGGCCGTCACCGTCAGGCCTTCCCCCTTGGGGGCGAGGAAGCCGAAGCCCTTCGGCCGGTTCGGCACGTCCTTGTCGTCGTAGATCAGGACGGAGGTCGCAGTCGACGAGAAGGGGATCTCGCGCAGGCGCATCGCGAGCTCGGGGTCGAGCCCTTCGACGACGTCGGCGAACGCGGACGCGGGCAGGGCGGATATAATGGAATCTGCCTCGAGGACCGAGTTTGGCGTGACGACCTCCCAATGCCCGTCGCGGCGGCGCAGGGCCTGCGCGGGGCAGTCGGTGCGCACGCTGCGCGGCGGCAGGCGGCGCTGCAAGGCGTCGACGACCTTCGACAGGCCGCCCTTCAGCGTCACGAAGGTCGTGAGGCCGTCGCGGCGCGCCGGGCGCTTGGTCCCAAGCCAGCCCAGCCACATGGACTTCACCAGCCCGCCCTTCTTCTCCATCTCGAGCAGCTGCGGGAAGGTGCTGCGCACGCTCATGCGTTCCGGGTCGCCGGCGTAGATGCCGGCGAGCATGGGGCCGACGAGGCGCTCGAGGGCCTCCGCCCCCAGACGGCGACGCGTGAAATCGGCCAGAGACTCGTCGACGCCGTCCTTGCGCGTCGGTCGAAGAGGCTCGAGGGCCATGTGCAGCTTCGCGGCCGGCGTGAACAGGCTCGTGAGAGCGAACGGGAGGATGCGCGTCGGCGCGATCAGGTTCATGCCCGCGGGCATCGGGACGAAGCGGCCGCCGAGGAGGATGTCGAAGCCGGCGTCAGGGCCGGTGCCGGTCAGGTCGCCTTCGAGACCGAGCTCGCGCACGAGCTCGAGCATCTCGGGCTTGGTGGTCAGAAAGCTGTCGGGGCCGGTCTCGAACGTCTGCCCGTCGATCGATTCGGAACGGATCTTGCCGCCGAGGGCCGGCGCGGCCTCGAGCACCGTCACCTCGATCGGATGGCCGCGCTTGACGAGCTCATAGGCCGCGACGAGGCCTGAGATCCCGCCGCCGAGGACGATGACCCGCTTCGTCGGGATCGGCCTTCCGGGTCTCATCGCGAGCTGAACTCGTGGACCCAATCCGCGACCTGATGGACGACGTCCACGGGGGTGGTCGGCAAGATCCCGTGGCCGAGGTTGAAGATATGCCCTTTGCGGCCGCCGTTGCGGTCGATGATGTCCTTGACCGCGGCCTTGAGCGCTTTCTTCCCCGAGAAAAGCAGGATCGGATCGAGGTTGCCTTGCACGGCTTTATTGCCGATGCGGCGCCGCGCCACGTCCATGTCGATGCGCCAGTCCACGCCGATCACGGAGCCGCCCGCCGAGGCGAAATCCTCCAGGAACCCGTTGGTGTCCGTGCCGAAGGAGATGACGGGCACGCCCGATTTCTCCAGACGATCGAGGATCCACTTCGAGTGCGGGCGCACGTAGCGCCGGTACTGGTCGGGCGAGAGCACGCCGACCCACGAGTCGAACAGCTGGACGGCCTGCGCGCCGGCCGCGACCTGAGCTTCAAGATATTCGGCTGTGACGGTCCGGACCTTGCGCATCAGCAGGTCCCACAGATCGGGGCGGTCGGTCATCATCGCCTTGGTGAGCTTGTAGTGGTCGGAGTGGCCGCCCTCGATCATGTAGCTCGCGACGGTGAACGGAGCACCCGCGAAGCCGATCAGGCCGACCTTGCCCTCGGTCTCGCGGCGGATCAACTTCACGGCCTGGAACACGCAGTCGAGCTCGGCGGCCGCGCCCTTGACCTTCAGGCGCTTGATGTCGGCCTCGGTGCGCACGGGGTTGGAGATGCTCGGCCCGGGCGCGAACTTGAGCTTGAGCCCCATCGGCTCAAGAACCAATAAAATGTCGGCGAACAAGATCGCGGCGTCGATGGGCAACGCTCGCACCGGCTGCAAGGTCACCTCGCAGGCGAGCTCCGGCGTCTTCGCGAGCGCGAGGATTGAATGCGTCTTGCGCAGCTCGCGGTACTCCGACATGTAGCGTCCGGCCTGGCGCATGAACCAGACGGGCGTCGCGTCAACGGGCTGGGACCGGCAAGCACGCAAAAAGCGCAGGGTTTCGTTAGCCATAACCCCATAATACCACTTAGATCCCAGCCGGTGTCAGGCTTACCGGTATTTGCAGTATTTATCCGGCAACTTGCTGAAATACTGCAAATACCGGTAAGCCTGACACCGCTCAGGTCGCGAGGAGGGTGTCGGCGGTGCGCAGGATGGTCAGCAGGGATTCGTCGGTCTTGGCGCGCAGGATCTTGCGCCGCAAGGTCTCGTTCGTGATCAGGGACGCGATGCGCTGGAGGACCTTGAGCTGCATCGTGGGCGTCTCGAGCGGCGTCAAGATCAGGAACACCAGGCGCAGAGGCGCGCCGTCGGGCGTGGGCAAGGGCGGGGCTTTCGCGAAGCGGCCGACCGCGATCAAAGGCTCTTTTAAGCCCGGCAGGCGCGCGTGAGGCACGAGCACGCCGTGGCCGACCGCGCTCGCGAACTTAAGCTCCCGCTCCCACACCGCGGCGAAGGCGCCCTCGGCGTCGAGCTCGGGGTTGGCGGCCTTCATCTTGTCCATCAGGTGGCGGATAGTCGTCTTGCGCTCCGTCGTCGGAAGGTTCGCGTCCACGGCCGCCCGCGAGAAGAACTCCCCCGTCATCCAATCCTGCACCTTCTCGAACTCGTCGCGGACCTCGCCGACGAGCTCCTCCAAAATATCCTCCAGCGTCAGCAGGCCCATGATGCGGTTGAGCCCGTCGCGCACGACCGCGAGGTGCACGCCCTTGTCGGGCATGGTCTTCAGCAACTTCTCGAGCAGCTCCGTGTCGGGCACCTCGTAGAGGTCGCGGCGCAGCTTCTTGAGGTCCGGCTCCGCGCCGGCGTCGTTGAGAACGAGATCCTTGATGTGCACGAAGCCGATCGCCGTGTCGAGCTCGGTCTCGCACAGGGGGTAGCGCGAGTAGCGCTTGTCGCGGATCACGGCCAGGTTCTCCGCCCAGGTCCGCGCCAGGGACAGATAGGCGATCCGTTCCCGCGGGCGCATCGCATCGGAGACCTTGGACGAGCCGAAATCGAAGAGGTTCTCGAGGAGAAGCAGGCGCTCGAGCGGCATGGCGCCCCGCTCCTGGGTCTCGCCCAGCAGGACTCGCATCTCGTCGACGGTGACCGAGTGGTCGGCCTCGGACGCGGGCTTGACGCGGAACACGCGCAGGATGCCACGCGACGAGGCCGATAGAAAGCGCACCGGCCAGCGCAGGAACGCCTTGAAGCCCATCAACGGCAGGATGCCCCACAGCACCACGACCTCGGAGAACTGGATGCCGATCGTGCGCGGCACGAGCTCGCCCAGCACGATGTGCAGCCACGACAGTATGCCCAAAGAGATCGCAAAGACCGCGCCATGGAAGACGACCGGCGGAAGCATCGAGGCCCAGCCGCCGAGAGAACCTTCGACCGCGTTCGCGATCGCCGGCTCGCCGACCCAGCCCAAGGTCAAGGACAGGATCGTGATGCCGACCTGACAGGCGGCAAGATAGTCGTCGAGCCGGGCCAGCGCGTCCTGGACCGCGACCGCTCGACGGCCGCCCTTGCGCGCCAGCACCTCGACGCGCGCGGGGCGCACGCGCACGAGCGCGAACTCCATCAGCACGAACAGCGCGTTCGCGGCGATCAGGGCGGCGACGAGGAGCATCAGCATCGTGCGGGGATTATAGCCCTTCCAGGCGCCGGGCTTCGGCCTTCAGCTTCTGCATATCGACCTTGCCCGAGCCGAGCAGAGGGAATTCCTCGACCTTGTGGAAGTTCGACTTATCGGGAAGCCAGAGCTTGGGCAGGCCGGTCTCGGTGAGCTTCTTGAGAAGCGGCTCGATCTCGACGTCGCCCTTGTACAGGACGACGAGGCGCTCGCCGCGCTTGTCGTCGGGGACGCCCGCGACGATGAAGGTCATGTCGAGCACGCCGAGGACCTCGTGCAGGCTTTCCTCGACCTTGATGTGCGGCACCATCTCGCCGCCGACCTTGGAAAAGCGGGAGAGGCGGTCGGTGAGGGTGACGAAGCCGTCCTCGTCGATCCTGGCGATGTCGCCGGTGATGTAGTAGCCGTCCTTGAGGACCTCGGCCGTCTTGGCCTCGTCGCCTAGGTAGCCCTTCATCACGTTCGGGCCTTTGACGAGCAGAAGGCCGGGCGAGTCGGCGCCGAGCTCCTTGCCGGTCTCAGGGTCCACGATTTTCATGAACACGCCGGGCAGAGGCTGGCCCACGGTGCCGATCTTGGTCCCGGTCTGGTGGATGCCGGGCCATGCGATGTCGGGTATGTTCACCGCCGCGACGGGCGAGAGCTCGGTGGCGCCGTAGCCTTCGAGCGGGACGAGGCCGTATTTCTCCTGGAAGGCCTTGGCCACCTCCGCGCGCAGCTTCTCGGCGCCGACGACGACGCGGCGAAGGGTCTTGAACTTGTCGGGCTCCACGCGCCGCATCCAGGCGAGCAGGAAGGTCGGGGTGCCGAGCAGGCAGGTGACCTTGTGCTCCTCCGCCAGGTCGCCGATGCGACGGGCGTCGAGCGGGTTGTAGTGGTATACCGCCCCCATGCCCAGGCGCAGAGGCATCCACAAGGTCACGGTGAAGCCGAAGGAATGGAAGAAGGGGAGGACGCCGAGCATGCGATCATCCGGCCCAAATTGGATGACCTGAGCGACGGCTTCAAGGTTAGCCAAAATATTCGCGTGCGTCAGCATCACTCCTTTGGGGATCCCGGTGGAGCCGCTGGTGAACATGATCGTCGCGAGGCGATCGAGAGAGCCGCGGGCTTTGGCGAAGAACGTTCGTTCAAGGAGGAAAGATGGGGTGATCAGAAAAATAACGGCGTGGACGGCCTTCGCGAGCGGGGAGATCGACGGGGCGAGATCCTCGACATATATTTTTTTGCCGTTCGGTTCCCAGCCCAGTTTTTCGGAGAACTTGCGCGAGGAGATGACCGTGCGAATACCCGCTTTGTTGATGCATGCATCCACGACCTCTTTGCTGGCCGTGTAATTCAGATTGATGGCGACCTTGCCGTGCAGAAGAAGGCCGACGTTGACGAGCGCCGCGCCAGCCGACGGCGGGAGGAATACGCCGATGTTTTCGTCGCCTTCGGCGACGTTAACGGCGATCGATTTACCTATCAGATAGGAACCCGTCAACGATTGAATGGCGCTCAAACGGGTGCCGGACGAATCGGCCATGCTCAGCGCGAAAGGACGACTTTTTGCCTGACGGCTGAACGCCAAAGGCAACGGTGGCGAGTCCTGAAGCCTATGAGTAAAGGCCTCCGCGCCCAGCGCTAAAATGGCTTGTCGTACCTCGAACGCCGTCGATGTCGCCGCCATAGGCTTTCCAAAGCTGACGGTTACCTTGTATGGAATCGCGCGCGGCCATTTGAAAAGAATTTTTCCTTCGGAAAAACTAAAGATGCTTCCCCATACCTGATCAAGATGCACAGGAACGATCGGCACGTCGACGCCGTGCACCATGCTCTCGAAGCCGCGCTTGAACCTCTGCATTTGGCCATGACGACTGATCTCGCCTTCGGCGAAGATACACACCGCTTCACCCGACATCATGTACTCCCTCGCGCGCTTAAAAGAAGCCACGAGGGCCTTCGGCCCATCTCCACTGGAGACAGGGATACACCCCATGGCCTTGAAGAAGGCCCCCGCCACGGGCAGATCGTAAAAAGCCCGGAGCATGAGAAAGCGCACGAGGCGCTGGTTGGCCATCGCGATCAATATCGCGTCGACGAAGGAGACGTGATTGGCCACCATGAGTACCGGCCCCTCGAGCGGCACGTTCTCCTGGCCGACCGATCGGATCGTATAGAGGCAGTTCGTGAGCGGCAGGAACATGAGCCGCAGGAAAAAATCAGGAAGCCGCCTCAGCAGCTCGTAGGCCATCACCGCCGACATCGCGGCCGCGACGAGGAAGACCTGGGCGGGATCGAGCCGGAACTTCGCGTCGAGGGCCCAGAGCACGGCCGAGGCGACCAGGATCGCGGCGAAACAGACGAAGTTCCCCGTCGCCACGACGCGCCCGCGCTCGCTCACGGGGCTCCTTTGCTGGATGAAGGCCTGAAGGGGCACCGCGTAGAATCCGGCGGACAGCCCGGCCATGAGCAGGTCGAAGATGACGCGTGGCGTCGAATGATAGGCGAAGCCGAGGTCCGCGCCGAAGATCACGAGCCCGAGCGCGCCCACCGGGACGAGCCCGAGCTCGACGCGGCCCCGCGACAGGCGCCCGGCGATGAAGGAGCCCGCGCCGATGCCGAGCGCCAGCACCACCTGGAACCTCCCGCACGCCGCCTCGCTCAAGCCCATCAGGCGCGTCCCGTACACGAGAAGGTTCAGCTGGAACAACGCCCCGACGAACCAGAAGAAGGCCGCCGCGTAGGTCGCAAGGTTCACGTTCGACAGGGTGGCGAGATGCTTTATGTTCGCGGCCGTGCTCGAGAACGGATCCAAGGATAACGCCGCTCCGGGCCGGGCGGCGGTCGTGGCGGGGATCAGCAGGGACCCGAGAAAGCCCGCAAGCGCGACGACAGCGAGGAGGGCGGCGGCAAGCGCCGGGCGGTCGCGCAGGCGCATGACGAGCTCGGAGGCGGCGGCCGTGCCGAGGATGATCGCGCCGAAGCTCGTCATCTGTACGAGGCCGTTCGCGTTCGAAAGCTCGGCGTCCGGCACGAGCTCCGGGAGGATCGCGAACTTCACCGGACCGAAGAAGGCCGAGTGCGCGCCCATCAGGAAGACGAGGACCAGCAGGGCCGGCACGCTGCCCACGGCCAGCGCCGGCACGGCGAGAAGGAGAAGCGCCACCTCCATCGCCTTGAAGAGAACGACGAGGCGGGCCTTCGGCCAGCGGTCGGCGACGTCGCCGGCGAGCGTCGAGAAAAGGAGGAACGGGATGATGAACGCGGCGCTGGCCGCCGCGATGAAAGCCGGCGCGCCCTTGGGGTCGGCCGCGACCACCGACAGGATGACGAAGGTCTTGAAGGCGTTGTCGTTGAACGCGCTCGTCGCCTGCGCGGCCAGGAAAGCGCGAAAGCCTTTGGACGTTGTTCCGGTCATGGACAGCGTAGGATAGGCGGGTACCATTCTCCTGTCAAGGCTGAGAGCTCGGACGCTGAGAAAAATAAGACCCGTCCAGCCCTTCCATCCGCGCTGATGATAATCACTAGTTCCGGAACTAGTGATTATCAATAGCGAGCCCCGAATTATTCTTTTTGCTAGCATGGCCCATGGCCGAAGCCAAGGAATTCAAGCCGCTCAAGGAACTGGGCGCGATCGCGCTCGGCGAGACCAGCGAGCTCAAATTCTACGTGGACGAGTTCAAGGGCCACCGCTACGGCTCGATCCGAACCTTCGTGAAGGGCGACGCCTACTCCGGCCCCACCAAGGCGGGCGTCACCATGAACGCGCGCGTCCTCGATGAGACCATCCCCGTTCTCGAGAAGCTCCCCGCCCAGCCGGCGGCCGCCGAAGACCTGGAGCTCGTCCGCGTGCCCAAGAAGATGGGCGTCGAGTTCGTGGTCCGGATCACGCATCATAAAGAGACGGTCGGCATCGATTTCCGCGAGTGGGTGGTTGAAGCCGGGTACACGGGCTGGTCCAAAAAGGGTGTTCGCGTTCCTTATAATGACCTGGCTGCGATGATCGGATACCTACGCCAGATGAAGGCGCTCGTCGCAAAACCCTGACTTTTGCCCCCTGGCGCGCCTTCCAAACTCCTGTTATAGTGGCTTTGTGAGACCCCTCGCAGCCCGGGCCCTCCTACTAGCGTCTTTGGCCCTGTCCGCCCCCCTCCGGGCCGGCCAGATCCAGGGCCCCGTGTCCGGGGACATCCAGCTCGGGAACCAAAGCGGCTCAGTCGGCTCGAACCTCGGCGCTCCCACCCCGATCCAGCTCAGCATACCGTCGCTGACCGGCTCAGGCACGCCCACGTTGGCGTCGGCCTTGACCCCCGCGCCTATCCTTATCCAGCCGGTCGCCCAAGCGGCGGCCATTCAGCCGCTGACGGTGAAGGCCGCGGCCATCCCGGTCCTGCCGAACTCGGCCGCAGCGCCGGTCAAGCCCCAGGCGCTTGCCGAGGCTCTCAAGTCCGCGCCTTCCGCGCCGAACGCGTCGCCTGAGGTCGGGACCGACCCGGGCCGGGCCCTGTTCGATCAGGGCGCCGCGAGGCCCGATGAGACTCCCGCCGCGTCCGCCGGGCTGTGGGGCAAGGTCAAGAATTACCTGTCTTTGGGCGAGTTGGCTCCAGCCTGGCCGGGGAAGGCCGGCGATGCCGTGCGCGTCGGCCGGTATAAGACGGCGCTCGGCAAGCCCGTCGGCGAGGGCGGGACCTCGAAGGTCTGGCAATCCCAGGACGGGCACTACGCGCTCAAACTCATCCATCCCGGCGCGATGGCGCTTCCAGGCGTGCGCGAGGAGGCCGAGATCCTGCGTGCGATCGGCAAGTCCGATCTGCCCGTGGCCAAGCTGCTCGCCGAAAGCCACGACGGCAAGGTCCTCGTCAAGGAATTCATCGAGGGCTCCACGGCTCACGAGCTTCTTACGCGCGGAGCGTTCTCCCGCTCCCAGGCCGTGGGCTGGCCCGAGCTGGCCGCCAAGCTCATACAAGGCGGCATCACCGCCGATCTGGCGCGCGGGAACCTCGTGTGGCAGCACTGGCGCTCGCGCTGGGTCATCGTCGACGCCGGCAGCCTGACCGACGCGGGCCCGCGCCCGGTGCTCGATCAGATGATGGCTCCGGAGCTTCTCGCGCGAGCGGGCGTGGACCCGGTGGTCTTCCTGTCCGGCCTGCGCGCCCGCCTCGGTCCCGATTCCGGGGTCTGGGCCAAGACGCTGGAAACGCTCCGATCCTCGAAGTCCGCGGCGCAACCTCTCGCCGCGCTCGCCCGGCTCGACGCCGCACCGGCGGGCCCGGCCCTGACCTTCGGACCGGCGCCCAAAGGTCCCGCCGCCCTCGACGACACGATCGTCGGCGGGGCCGAGGTCTCCAAGCGCCTCGGCTACGACCCGCTCTTCGCCAAGACCAAGAACAAGCTGCACGGAGACGACCCCGGCAAGCTCAACACGACCATCCTCTCCGTCGAGCAGCCGGGGAAGACGCCCGTCGTCGTCAAGATCGCGCAATGGGACATCATCCGCAACGAGGTCGCCCTGCGCCGGATCGCCCGGCGCTTCTTCGGACGCTACTTCCGCACGCCCGCCTCCGTGGCGGTCGATCGCGGCTCTGACTCCTACATGGTGATGGAGAAGCTCGACGCGTCTCCCTCCTATTACAAGGACGCGCTCACGCTCGAGCAGCGCGTGGCGGCCGCCCTGTTCATCCACACCTTCGGCATCTCCGACGTGAATCCCGGCAACGTGCTGTCGCCCGTGAAGGGAGGGCTGCCCTGGCTGATCGATTTCGAGCAGGCCTTCAGCCGCGCGGCGCCGGTCGCCGGGCGCATCCCCGACGAGCGCATCGCCCTCGAGATGCCGTGGATGAGCCGCACCTCCCGCAACCGCGTCGAGGATTACCAGCCCGGCGTGCGCGCCTGGCGAGCCTTTTTCGCGAAGCCCGAGACCCGGGCCGCGATCCTGAGCGACCTCGCCGCCTCCGGCTTCACGCCGGCGGACGCCGCCGCGCTCCTCGCCCGCTTCGATCTCAACGTCGCCGACCTGGACTGGACGCTACAAAATGACGCAGACTTCGTGAACCAATTTTCAGACCGCAACGCCGCCCAAAGGTAAAACAACATGAACGCCCCGATCTTCCGCCGTCTTCTCGCCGTCGCGCTGGCCCTGGTCCTCGCGACGCCCGCCTCCGCGTTCGACAAGTACGGCGGCGGCCCCATCGTCGCGGAGCTCGTCGGCCGCCTGCTCGAGCAGACCCACTACGCCCGGCGTCCGATCGACGACGTCGTCTCCAAGGAGTTCCTGCGCAACTACATCGATTCCTACGACTACAACCACATGATCCTGGAGAAGAGCGATGTGGACGAGTTCGAAGCCAAGTACGCGACCACGCTCGACGACCGCATCAAGGACGGCGACGTCGAGGCCGCCTACGAGATCTATGAGCGCGTGACCCGGCGCCTGGAGGAGCGCGTCGCCCTCGTCAAGGCTTTGACGTCCTCGACGTTCACCTTCACGGCCGACGAGAAGGTCATCCTCGACCGCCACGAGCTCCCCTGGCCGGCGAGCCCGGCGGAGGCCAAGGAGCTGTGGCGCCTGCGCATCAAGCACGAGGTCCTTCTCGAGAACCTCGCCAAGATCAAGGCCGCGGAAGCCAAGGCCGCCGCCGCGAAGACGGCGCAGGAGAAGAAGGAGAAGGCCGCGGCCAAGACCGTCGCGTCCGCCTCGACCTCGACGGCCGTCGCCGAAGCCCCGAAGGCCGAGCCGAAGAAGGACGAAAAGCCGCCCAAGGAGCTGACGACCAAGGAGACGATCGACCAGCGCTACGAACGCATCCTGCGCAGCTACAAGGAGTACGACGGCATCGACGTGTTCTCGACCTTCGTCTCGGCGCTGACGCGCGTCTTCGACCCGCACACCGACTATCTCGCCGCCGCCCAGAAGGAGAACTTCGACATCAGCATGAAGCTCTCGCTCGTCGGCATCGGCGCCGTGCTGCGCTCCGAGGACGGCTACGCGCGCATCGTCTCGCTCGTCCCGGGCGGCCCCGCCGACGTCGACAAGCGGCTGAAGCCCAGCGACAAGATCGAGGCGGTCGCGCAGGGCGACGGCCCGTTCATCGAGGCCGTCGGCATGAAGCTCGACCGCCTCGTGCAGATGATCCGCGGCGAGAAGGGCTCCGTCGTGCGCATGCGCGTGATCCCCGCCGACGCGATCGACCCCGCCACGCGCGTCGTCATCACGCTCGTGCGCGACGAGATCAAGCTTACCGACCAGGAGGCCAAGGGCAAGATCTTCACCGTTCCCGGCAAGGCCGGCAAGCCCTCGAAGGTCGGCATGATCGACCTTCCCTCGTTCTACGCCGACATGCGCGGCGGCTCCGACGGCAAGAGCGCCACGCGCGACGTCGAGCGCCTCATCGCCGAGATGAAGCGGCGCGGCGTGGACTCCCTGATCATCGATCTGCGGCGCGACGGCGGCGGCTCGCTGTCCGAGGCCGTCTCGCTGACGGGCCTCTTCATCCAGACCGGGCCGGTCGTCCTGGTCAAGGACGCCCGCGGCTCGATCAAGCCGCTGCGCGACAACGACTCCATGACGGCGTTCGACGGGCCGATGATCGTGCTGACCGCGCGCGGCTCCGCGTCGGCGTCCGAGATCTTCGCGGCGGCCCTGCAGGACTACGGCCGCGGTGTCGTCGTGGGCGAGAAGAGCACGTTCGGCAAGGGCACGGTGCAGTCCGTGCTCGAACTCAACCAGTACCTTCCCCCCGCCTACCGCTCCTACAAGCCCGGCGCGCTGAAGCTCACGATCCAGAAGTTCTACCGCGTCTCCGGCGGCTCCACCCAGCACCGCGGCGTCCTGCCCGACATCCACATCCCATTTTACGGGGACCTCAGCGAGACGACCGAAGGCTCCCAGAAGAGCGCCCTGCCCTACGACGAGATCGAGCCCATCACCTACGATCGCAGCGCGACCTTGCAGGCACGCTTGTCGTCCCTGGCCAAAGCGTCGACGGCGCGCGTCGCCTCCTCGCGCGAGTTCCAGTGGATCAAGGAAGACATGGGCCGCTGGGAGAAGCAGAAGAAGGATAAGGCCCTCTCGCTCAACGAGAAGACCCGTCTGGCCGAACGCAAGACCGACGAGGACCGCCAGGCCGCCCGCAAGAAGGAGCGCGGCGCGCGCAAGGAGAAGCCTTACGCCTCCGAGGACATCACCTTGGCGATCCTCGACGGCAAGGCGCCCGCCGTTTCCTCGACGACCGCCGCCACGCCTCCCGCCATGCCTCTCGACGAGGACGAGCCCGGCTTCGATCACCCGGCCGACGCGCCCGACGCGGTGCTCGACGAAACCCTGCGCATCGCCGCCGACCTGACCTCCATCTCCCCCGCGATCCCCGTGGGCCAGGCCGAACGACGCACGCGCAACGCAGTCACTCAATAGAAAAACATCGAGCGGAGGTTCGTGTCGCCGGCCGCGGTGTATAGCCCGTCGGGGACGCGCGGCATTTAGCCGCGCTCGGGTCTAGCGCGACCGCATGAGCATTTCTGGTCGCGCGACCCACGCCCCGCCGGGCTATACACCGCGGCCGGCGTGTGCTCGTCCACTCACAGTTTCTCTATCAAGGTCCGTCGTCGCGCAAGCGACGATGGCGACGGCCCCCGAACCTCGCATGGTCGGCGCTTCGATAAACGTTGATGCAGGGGGCCGTCGGCATGATGTCCGGCGGGGCGTGGGTCGCGCGACCGAGATGCTTATAGGTCGCGCTAGACCCGAGCGCGGCTAAATGCCGCGCGTCCCCGACGGACATCATGCCGACGGCCCCCCCTGTATCGGCGTTTGGTAGAATCACCGTCCCGTGATCGCATTTCTATTGGCCGTCGCCGTCGCCGCGAACGCCGCGCCGCCTGTGAGGCTGGCGCTGATCGAGGACACGCCCACGCGGACGACTCTGCAGCTGGCGCAGCCGCTCGAACGCGTCCTGCGCGAGGCCGGCAAGGACGCGGCGCTGCTCGGCGTCGAGAACGTGCCCGTCTACTTCGGAGGCGCGGATTACCGCTTCCGGCTTCCGCCGGGGCGAGGCGCGCCCAACGGCGACGAGACCTCGACCGCCGCCGTCCTTGAGGGCGACGCCGAAGTGGTGTTCGTGTTTCCGGCGGACGAAAGCCTGGTGGAGGCCCTGCGCCAGGCCGCCGCGGACCCGAAGACCTTCCGCATCCCCGACTCCGTGCGCCTCATCCCAGGCGACGCCGAGTTCGCCTCGGCGACCGGCCCCGGCGGGGAGACCACGCTCTCGCTACGCACGCGCCTTGAGCGTCCGGCCACGGGCCGCGTGCGCTCGGGCCTCGCCGCGTACTACCGCCTGCGCTGGAAGGGCCGTGATGCCGCCGTCGCCGTCATCGGCCGCACGTTCGGCGGGCTCGGACGCCTGGGTGCGGCCGCCGAGCTCGAGGCGTCAAAGGCTGAGTTCACCGGCCTGGCGCGCGGCGGCACGTTCGGCGCGGCCTCGTCCGACGCTCACGGCCGGGCCGTCCTCGATGCGCTCGAGAGCGCGGGCTTGATGTACGCGGCGGTCTCCGCCTCCGAGCTCGAGCATTGGGCCGAGCGGACGGCGTACGCCTCCGAGCGCCCGGACGGCGTGCGCTGGCTCTCGGCCAACCTCGTCTACTCGACGGCGACGGCGCAGACGGTCCTGCCTCCGTTCGCCGTGTTCGAAGCCTCGGGCGTGCGCGTGGCCGTCGCCGGCCTGACGCCGCCATGGACCGAACGCCTGCTCGGCGCCAGGGGCCTGGGCGGCTTCAAGATCCTCGACCCGATCGCGGCGCTCGAGCCCCTGATCCCGCGCCTGCGCGCCGCGGCCGACCTCGTCATCGTGCTCTCCGACCTGCCGTCCGCGGACCAGGCGCGGCTGAGCACGCTCGCGCGCGGCCTCGACCTGATCATCGGCGACGACGCGCCCTTCCTGAGCCGTACCGCGCCGCCCGCGACGATCATCGAGCAGGACGACCGTCCCGTCTTCGCCAACGCGTTCCCGCCCCTGCGCGCCTACGACCCGGCCCTGAACCTCGTGTCGGTCGAGCGCACGCCCGACGGCGAGCGCGTGGACTGGCGCGTCGCCCAGTCGGCCGTCTTCCTCGACGATTCGATCAACCCCGCCGAGGGCTACCCCGAGGGCTCCTTCGACGCCTTCTCCATCCTCAGCTCGACGATCCCCCCGCTTCTGCCCGACGCGCGCGCCGTGTTCCCGCCGAACGAGCGCGCGAGCGGCTTCCCGATCTACGAGTCCCGCGACTTCTGGACTTTGGCGGCGGGGCTGCTCTCCGAGCGAGGCAAGGCCGAGGTCGGCCTCCTGCTCGCCCCGAGCCTCGGCGTGCAAAGCGTCGGCGCGATCCGCGAGTCCTACGTCCGCGACTGGCTCGGCCCGCCCGACGCCGCAGTGACCGTCGCGCTCAAGGGCGACCGGCTGAGGTCGCTGATCGAGGAGGCCTCCGAGCAAGCCCGGCGCGAGGCGTCCGGCAAGGCGCTCACCGGCCGCCCGCGCTTCGTCGTCGGCGGCGTGGATTTTAAAAAACGCGTACGCGGCGCCCCTCTCGATGCCGCCGGCACCTACCGCGTCGCCACCTCGCGCGCGGCCGCCGACGCGCTCGGCCTGCCTGAGCCGCGCAACCCGGTGCCGGGCACGCCCGCCGTCGGCCCCGCCGTCCTCGATGAGCTGCGCGCACGCGCGGGGAAAAAATCTCCCGCCGACTATCACGCCTGGATGACGGGCGCCCCGCTCAGCGCGCCCGGCCTCTGGCGCCTGAACTTCCGCGACGTGGGCCTGAACCTGCGCCAGACGAAGGTCGTGCGCTCCAATGATTTCGATCCGGTGCCCAACTCCCGCATCCAGGGCTTCAACGAGCTCCTCATCGGCGGCGTGTTCAAGGCCGACGCTGAGTATCTCAAGAGCGAGCTTAAATGGACGAACACCATCGAGGCCGAGTACGCCCGCAGCCGCATCGAGCCGCGCAACGCGCCCGCGACGACGAACGTCGCCGCCAACCGCCTCATGCTTCTGACCCTCGGCACGCGCCGGGCCGGCGGCATCCGGCAGGAGTGGCTCGCGCGCTCCTGGGGACCTTCTCTCGGCTTCCAGTACGACGGGGAGTTCGAGTCGGCGCCGGGCCTCAAACGCAAGCAGGTGTACAGCCTTTTCCCCGGCGTCGAGTTCTTCGACGGCACCTTCATCCGCTCGCTGGAGCTCGCCGGCATCATCAAGCGCGATCTCGGCCGCGAGCCGCCGAACACGCAGAGCGGTCTGCGCCTGCGCTCGGTCTTCTCCCGTGAGATCGGCCCCGCGAAGGCCCTGCTCCAGGGCGAGCTCTGGAACAACTACTTCTTCCTGACCAAGCAGGACACCGCGGGCGACCTGCGCCTGGAAGGCGACTTCAACGTCAAGCTGCGCATCCCGGTCCGCAGGTACCTGTCGGTCGCCCCCTTCCTCGACTTCTACTGGTTCCAGCTCAAGACGCGCCCGACGCGCGGCTACAGCATGACCATGGGCGTGTCCATCGGCTTCTCCCGTCTCTGGAAGCCGCAGTACGAAGACTTCTAGCGCGCGCTAAGCCGCGCCCCTCACAAACCAGGTGTCAGGCCTACCGGTAGTTACAGTATTCAGCTATTGCTTCGGGGAAATACTGTAACTACCGGTAGGCCTGACACCACACTAGGCGATGCCAGTCAGCTCCGCCTCGAACAGGATCTCGTACGCGTGACCGAACGGCGCGGGCTTGCTCGCGTACAGGCTGATCCTCGTCACCGGCCGGCGCAGGCTCAGGACGGGCTCGGCCTTGAGGGCGGCGACGAACTCGGGCGTCGCGGCGTCGTCCCGGTTGCGGCCCAAGGTCATGTGCGGCGCGTACGGCCGCGGCTCGTCGCGGCCGACAAGCCCCGCGGCGCGTTCCATCGGAGCGAGGCCCTCATTGAGGCCGATCCACACGACGCGCGCTTCCTCGAACGAGTCGAACGCGCCCACCCCGCCGTACACGAGCTCGAACGGCGCGATCTGTGCTGCGGCGCGGGCCATCAGCTCCTGGATCTCGGGGAGCTTCTCCTCGGGCGTCGCCCCGAACCAGCGCAAGGTCGTGTGCATGTCGCGCGGGTCCACCCAGCGGAAATTCCCCCCGATGCGGCGCAGGCGTGCGACGGCCTCGGCCGCGGCCGATTTGATCTCTTCGTCTGCGGCGACGGCGATGAACAGGCGCATAAGAAGTTAAACTATAGCTCATGAAATGCGTGGTGTCCCGCGTCCTCTCCGCCTCAGTCCTCATCCGGGACGGCTCCTGCGCCGGCGAGAAGCGTGACACCGGCGCGGGCCTACTCGTTCTTCTGGGCGTCGGCCTTGACGATAACGAGGCGTCCGTCAAAAAGACCGTCGACAAGATCCTCGCACTTCGCATCTTCTCCAACGATGAGGGCAAGTTCGACAAGTCCGTCCTCGACATCAAGGGAGAGATCCTTCTCATCTCCCAGTTCACTTTGTGCGCCTCGCTCAAGGGCGGACGCCGGCCTGATTTCACCGCCGCCGCGCGCCCGGAGAAGGCCGAGCCGTTGTATCGCCGCGCCGCTGAGCTGCTCGCCGCCGCGGGCCTGACGGTAAGAACCGGAGAATTCGGCGCCTCGATGGCCGTGGAATCGGTCAACGACGGCCCCGTGACCATCGTTTTAGACCCCGCGGAGTTCTAGGCCTTTCGGGCAAAATTAAAAATTAACGTTATTTTTAATACAGAATCCATGTTGACCGACATCAATTACATGGGTTGACCGCACTCATCGGGGATTCCGGCCGCGCCGCCTATACTGTAGGGGCAATGAACACCAAGATGATGACGTTCGTCTCGACCCTCACTTTGATCCTCGCCACCTCGGCCTCGGCGCAGATGATCTCGATCCTTCCCGGCGGACGCGGCAACCTGTACATCGGCACGCCGACGACTTTGCCCGGTCCCGTGGGCGGCATCCTGATCAGCCCGCGCATCAGCCTTCCCGCGCCCCTGCTCACCCCGGCCCTCTCGGTGACGCTCGCCCCCGCCCCGGTCGTGATCCCGGTTATTCCCGCCACCCCCGTGATGCCCACCTTGCCCATCTCCGCGATCCCCGAGCACCGCTGGAAGCTCGCGGCGCACGAGAACATCGCCCTCCCTTATCCCACCGCCCTTCGCGCCCAGTTCGCCGCTCCCTCCCAGGGCGATTCGGCCAAGGACTCCGCCGCCGCCCGCGAGAAGCTCGAGAACCTCTTCGACGGGAGCAAGGACCGCTCCGAGAAGAGCTCTCCGGTGCGCTCGGACCGCCACCAGAGCCTTCCCGAGCACGACCTCGAAAGCGAGATCGGCGCGTACTAAGCTTCCCCCCGTAAAAAAGAAAGGGCCCCGCGCGAGCGGGGCCCTTCTTCTTTCAGCCGACCCTACCAGGAATACTTGACGGTGTAGGTCACCACGGTCTCGCCGTCCTTCTTGACCGTCACCGGGAACTCGATCGTCTGCGCGTCGCGCTTGGTCCACTTCGCCGACGCGTCCACGACCTTCCAGTTCGTCCAGCGATAGAGATGCTCGACGACCGTCACCGTCGCGTCGGCGTCCTTGTGGTTGCGGATCTTGATCTCGAAGGTCTCCTCGAAGCGACGCTTGTTGTTGTCGGAATTGAAGTTGGTCCGCTTGCGCTCGCCCACGAGGTCGAAGGACTCGCCCATCTTCACGCGCACCTTCTCGTCCTTGGGCGTGTGATCGATGGCGTCCTCGCCCGCCAGCTGCAGGGAGCCGTCGTCATCCTTCTTATAGACGCGGACCCGGCCCTTAGGCAACGGGATGCCGAGGCCCTCGGTCTTCTTGTTATCGAACTCGAAGTGCACCGCGATCTTCTTGCCCGAGCCCAGGCCATAGTTCGGGTCCCAGTAGCCCGAGTCGCCGAAGTAATTCCACTGGATGCCCTCGACGCCGTCGTAGGTGAAGAGCTTTCGCACCGGCACGCCCGCCGCCGAGGCCATCTCCACCTGCTTCGAGGAGTTTTCCGCGAGCGTGGTCAGGCGGCCCAGGCTGTACATGTGGTACTCGAAGAAGGACTTCTCGCTCATGCCCCCGTCGGATTCCTCCGCGCGCATCGACTTGGCCATCATCCCGTACACCCGTCCCCGCGCCATCGGGACCGGCGCACGGTGAACGTCGCCAGCGACGAGCTTGAGCTTGGCGTCCTTGTAGGTCGCTCCGGAATTATTCGAAACGGTGACCCAGGCGTTGAGGTCGGCCTTCGCATCATCCTTGTCGATGACGAGCACATAGTCCGCGTTCCACGACATCCCGGCGGTCAGGTACGAGATCTCCCCTTGATGCTCGCCCGCCTTGCGCGCGTTGAGCAGCCACATCAAGGTCGGCTTGGTCAGAAGGCCTTCGGGAAGCTCGGGCAGGATCGCCTCGCCCTGCGGATTGAGAACGAGCTTGTCGCCGACCTTCATGATGCGCCCGCCGGCGGAGGAGAGCAAGGTCCCCCTGATGATCTCCTTCTTGTCGCCATCGCGGCCGTAGCGCTGGAGCTCGATCTCCTTGCCGATATAGCGCGAGAGGATCTTCTCCTGGCTGATCAGGTCGTAGCGGAAGTCCTGCTCGAGCACCGACACCGCGTCGGGCGCGGTGAGCGACTTGAAGTGAACGCTGGTGGGATCGATCTGCGCGGCGACATCCACGACCTGGACCGAGTTGACGCCGTTCTTAAGCGTGAACGGCCGGGTCTCTTTGATAAGACCCAGGTTCGAATTATAGACCGTGACCTCCAGCGCGTAAGCCGGCGCGGCGAAGGCGAGCGTCATCAAAAGCGCGATCGATTTTCTCATGGTTGAATCCTCCAGCCGATTGCGACCCGCCCATCCTAGGATAGTTGCCTTCCAGGTGTCAGGCCTATAGTTACGATAGTTTCTCCGAGGCCTTGCACTAGTACGGATGTTCGACTATACTAAGGCATGTTCGTCGCGAGCGAAGACTACAACGACGTCGGGCTGAAGCTCGACGATCGATTGATCAAGCGGCCGGCCGCCACCTTCTTTCTGCGCGCGACGGGATCGGCGCCCGACGCGGACGTCAAGGACGGAGACCTCCTGATCGTGGACCGCGCCGAGCCCCCCGTCCCGGGGCGCGTGATCGTCGCCGTGGTGCGCGGCGAGATGCTGGTCCGCCGCCTGCCCCCGGGGTGGCGCGAGGACGACGGCCTCGAGGTCTGGGGCGTGGTCGCCTTCGTCGTGCGCGCGCCGTAGCGATGCCCGCCTTCGCGCTCGTCGACTGCAACAACTTCTTCGTCTCCTGCGAGCGCGCCTTCCGCCCCGAGCTCGAGGGGCGCCCGGTCATCGTGCTCTCCAACAACGACGGCTGCGTGATCTCGCGCTCCGAGGAAGCCAAGGCCCTGGGCATCGGCATGGGCGCGCCCTTCTTCGAGGTGCGCGCGACCGTCGTCGAGCACAAGGTCGCCGTGATCTCGGCCAACCACGAGCTGTACGTGGACATGTCGCGCCGCGTCTCGTCCGTTCTGACCCGCCACGCGCCGGTCGTCGAGAACTACTCGATCGACGAGTCCTTCCTCACCTTCCCAGAAGACAAGGAGCTCGAGGCGCGCGCCCACGCCATGCGCGCCGAGGTGCGGCGCTGGACCGGCCTGCCGGTGGCGGTCGGCCTGGCGCCGACGAAGGCGCTGGCCAAGCTCGGCTCCGACAAGGCGAAGAAAAACGGCGGCGTGCTGTCCTTGCTCGACGCCGGGATCCGCGAGGCTCTATTGGACGAGACGCCGGTGACCCACATCTGGGGCATCGCCAAGCGCTCCGCGCTCCGCCTGTCGCCGTACGGGATCCGCACCGCCGGGGACTTCACACGCATGCGCGACGCCTCGATACAAAGCGTGCTCGGCATCGGCGGCCTCAAGCTCGCCCACGAGCTGCGCGGCATCTCCTGCCTGACCCTGGCCGACGTGCCCGCGGCGCGCCAGTCGATGACCGTCTCGCGTTCGTTCGGCAAGCCCGTGTACGGCCTCGAGGCTCTCAAATCCGCGCTGGCGACCTTCGCGGCCCGCGCCGCCGAGCGCGCGAGGCGCCACGGCCTGCGCGCGGGCGAGCTCAACGTTCATTTCGGCTGGCGGGAGGACGAGCGCCCGGTGATGGACGGCGATAGCGTTCGCCTCGCCCCCACCAACGACACCCCGACCCTTATCCGCGCGGCGAAGGCGCTCGCAGAGAGGCTGTTCGTGGAAGGACGCCCGTATAAGAAGGCAGGGATCGTGCTGAGCGGCCTCGAGCCGGCGGACACCGCGCAAAGCGATTTCTTCGATGACGGATCCGCGGAGAAGTCCGCGCGCCTGTCCCAAACGGTGGACCGGCTCAACGCTTCGCTCGGAGCGGGCGCCCTGCGCTACGGCGGCGAGAAATCCTCGACGGCCTGGGGCTCGCGTTGCGAAAGCCAATCGCCGTGCTGGACGACGCGCTGGGAAGACCTAAAGGCCGTTCGTGCGGCGGTGTGAACGGGCGTAGCGCACTTCGTGCCTCGGCACCTCGCGGCGGACCATCAATCCGGCGGCGGTCAGCAACATCATCCCCGCTATCCCCAGAAACAGGCAAAACAGCATGCCCTCTTGGGACGGCAGAGCGGGATTGGTTCCGTGGCCGGCGGCGGCGGCGACCATCATGATGTTCATCTCGGTGTACTCCTTGTCGGGGGGCGCCGACATTCGGAGTATGCCCGAGGCCTGTTACGACGACATTTCAAGAACTCGTAACTAGAGTCACTATCGGTGTCAGGCCTTTACTTACGCAACATACTTTTAAAAGTATGTTGCGTAAGTAAAGGCCTGACACCAAAACAGGTCAGCGGCGGCGGCGCTTGTTCTTGTTTTGCCAAGGGGACGGCTTGGCGGGCTTGTTCTTGTTCTGCCAGGGCGTGACGCGGATCTGGTTGGGCAGGGAGTCCTTGACGGGCTCGAGCTCGATGCGGCCCATGGCCTCGTCGACGCCGGTCAGCTTCACCTTGAGCTTCTGGCCGATCGTCGCGTTGGCGCCGCGCCACAGGCCGACGGCGCCGGAGTCGGGCAGGGACACGAAGGCCCCGGCCGTGGTCACATTGATGACGACGCCGTCGAACTCCTGGCCCACGGAGCGGCCCAGGATCGCGGCGCGGGCCATGTCCACGGCCTTGCGCTCGGCCTCGGCGGCGCCGCGCTCGCGCTCGGAGCAGTGCACGGCGAGGCCTTCCAGGTCGATGCCGGAGACGTGGCTCGTCTTGTCGCCCTTGAGCAGGCCTTTGACGGCACGATGCACGACGAGGTCGGGGTAGCGGCGGATCGGCGAGGTGAAGTGGCAGTAGTCCTTCGACGCGAGGCCGAAGTGGCCGCCCGCCTCTGCGGTGTAGCGCGCCTGCTTCAGGCTGCGGATGACCTGGATGTTGGCGGTCTCTTCAAAAGGATGGCCGACTGCGGCCGCGAGAAGGCTTTGCAGGCCCTCCACAGGATGCGCGACGAGGGAGGTCTTGGCGACGATGCCCAGCTGCCCCATCTCCTCCTGAAGCGCCTGCAGGCGCACGGGATCGGGCGTCTCGTGGAGCCGGCGCATGAAGGGGATCTTGTTCTTCGACAATGTGCGGGCGACGGCCTCGTTGGCCGCGACCATGAACTCCTCGATCAAGCGATGGCTGTCGAGGCGCGGGCGCTTGAGGACGATCAGCGGCAGGCCCTCCTCGTCCATCTTGACGTAGTACTCGGTCGTCATGAAGTCGAGGGCGCCGCGGCGCATGCGGACCTTGGTCAGCATCTTGGCCAGCGTCGCCATTTTCAGGACCACGGCTTTGACTTCCGGCGTCACACGCTCGACGGGCTTGCCGTCGACGACGTCCTGCACTTCTTCATACGTGAAGCGCCGGCAGGAGCGAATGACCGTCTCCTGGACCTCGACCTTCCCGGGTGCGCCGTGCGCGTCGAGCTCGAGCCAGCAAGTGACGGTCAGGCGGGGCACGTCGGGACGCAGCGAACAGAGGTGATCGGAGAGATTGGGCGGCAGCATCGGGATGCAGCGGCCGGGAAGGTACACGCTGGTGGCGCGCTTGATCGCCTCGGCGTCGATGGCCGAGCCGCGCTTGACGTACTCGGCGACGGCGGCGATGTGCACGCCCAGCCGCCAGGAGCCGCCGGGCAGCTCCTCGAGGGAGACGGCGTCGTCGAAATCCTTCGCGTCGGCGCCGTCGATGGTGAACACCGGGAGATGGAACAGCTCCTTGCGCCCGGCCCACTGCTCAGGCGTCGGGTCGAGGCCGAACTTCGCGGCCTCGCTCTCCACGGCCTTGGGGAAAGTCGTGTCGATTTCCTTGGAGGCGAGAGTGGCGGAGAGGCGCACCGCGGGGCTGCTCGCCTTGCCGAGGATCTTGGTGACCGTGCCCGCCGCGGGGGCGGTGGGGGTCGGCCAGCGCTCGATCTTGAGCGCCACGAGGACGCCGGGCTCGGGCTCGCCCGCGCCCGGCGCGAAGCCGAGAACGAGGAGAGCTTGGGATTCATCAGCGCCTTCGGGCAGAACGGCCCAGTACTTGCCCGCCTTACGCAGGAATCCGATCGCGGTCGTGCGCGCGCGCGTGAGCACCTCGACGATCTCGCCCATGCGCTTACCGTTGCGCTCGCCGCCGAGGCGGACCTTGACGCGGTCGCCGTCCATAGCGAGGCCGAGCGTGGGACCGCTGACGAACACGTCCGCCGCGCCGACGACCTCGGAGATCAAGAAGCCGAAGCGCCCCTTATGCTGGAGCTTGCCGTCGAGAAAGGTCCCGCCCCCGGAGCTCTTGCCGCCGCCCCGGTTGCCGCCCTTCTGACTCTGATGCCCGCCGCGTCCTCGTCCTCTCATGCGTTCATTATGACAGTTTAGGGGTCTGACCTCCCGTTGTTGCGTAAGTTACGCAACAACGGGAGGTCAGACCCCTTCTTTAGGCTTCCGTCTGCCAGATGAGGACTTCGGAGCCCTTCGGGCCGGCGGTCCACAGGGGGGTGCCGGCGCGAACGAGGCGGGCGGCGTCGCCCTGCTCGAGCGTTCCGGCGCCCGCGAGCGTGCCCGAGCCCTTCGCGACGAAAAGGTGCACGTGCGAGGCCTCGGGAACTTTCACCGCCTTGCCCGGCGCCAGGCGGCCGACCCACAATGTCGCGTCCTTCTGACGGATGCGGATCGCCGCCAGATCTTTGTTTCCGGAGGCCAATGGAATAAGCTCCCCCTTCGCCAGCTCTGAATTGATGTCGAGCTGCTCGTAGCCGGGCTTGATGCGCTCGGTGTCGGGAAGCACCCACATCTGCACGAGATGCGCGCGCCCGTCGGCGCGGGAGTTCATCTCGGAGTGATAGATGCCCGTGCCCGCGCTCATGCGCTGGGCCAGGCCCGGATAGATGATGCCGCTGTTGCCCATCGAGTCCTTGTGCTCGACCTCGCCTTCGAGCATCCAGGTCACGATCTCCATGTCCTGGTGCGGGTGCGTCGAGAACCCCTTCATCGGGTCGATGTAGTCCTCGTTGCTGACGAGGAGCAAGCCGTGATGGGTGTTCGTCGCATCGTAGTGCGAGCCGAAGCTGAAGCTATGCCGGCCGTTCAGCCACGAGATCTGCGTGTGGAAGCGGTCCCCCGCCTTCTTGACCTCGATGTACCCTTCTCTCTTGTCGTTCATGACCGCCTCCTTACTTTTGCGCCTTGCCGAGCTTGCGGCACAACCGCCGAAGCACCTGTTGCTCATCCGCCGTCAAGATGTCTAGCGCCTTCACGATCGTCCCCGCATGACGGGGGAACATCCCCGCCACGAGCCGGCGGCCCTTCGCCGTCAGCGTCACCGTCAGGTAGCGCCGGTCCTCCTCGCGCGCGACCCGGGAAACGAGCCCCGCCTTCTCCAGATTCTCGATGACGAGCGTCAGATTGCCCTTGCTGCGCAGGATCTTCCGGGCGAGGTCCTTCGCGCACAGCGGGCCCAGGTGCAGCAGGGCCTCGAGCACCCCGAACTGGCTCTGCGTCAGCCTCGCCCGCACGATCTCCGCCTGCGTCGCCGATTCGACGGACTCCGCCGCGCGCTGCAGCGCGACGAACGCGTTCAGCGCCCGGACTTCCTTCGCCGTCCCTTTATATCGCGATCCCATATAGTTTAATGTTGAACTATATAAGAAGTATAGCTCCGGGCCCGTCCATTGTCAAGGTCAGGATCCGAGGCCGGCGCTGTACCGGAAGGCCTGGAGGAACGCCGCACCCGTGGCCGGGCGCTTCGTGGGATCGGGGTCGAGGACGTAGGCGAAGAACGCGTCGAGCCCCGCGGGCAGGGCCGCGCCGCGCTGCGCGACGGGCACGAACTCCTTGCGCAGCTTCTGCTCGAGGAAGTCCGGCCCCGCGAAGGGGCGGACGCCGGTGACCATCTCGTAGGTCATCACGCCGAGCGCGTACAGGTCCGACGACTTCGAGACCGAGCCCAGGCCCTGCTCGGGAGACATGTACGGCGGCGTGCCCGAAGCCGCGGTCTTGGTCAGCCCCGTCGAGGTCGCCTGGTGCGCGATGCCGAAATCCATGACCTTCACCCCCGCGCCGTCGCGCGTGATCATGACGTTCGACGGCTTGAGGTCTCGGTGGATGATCTTCAGGCCGTGGGCGTAATCGAGCGCTCCAGCGATCCCGGACAGTATTTTTTCCGCCTGCGCCACCGGCACGCCGCGATTGGTCGCGATGACCTTGTCGAGCGTACGACCGTCGACGAACTCGAAGATGAGCAGGAGCTCGTCCTTCTCCTCAAGGACGGTGTAGATCTCGGCCAGGTTGGAGTGCTTGAGCTTGGCGACGAGCCGTGCCTCTTTAAGGAAGCGCGCGAGGTCGTCCGGGGTCGTGCTCGCGTCGCGCTGGAGCTGCTTGATGGCGACGCGGCGCTCGAGCTTCTCGTCGAAGGCGTCGAACACGACGCCCATGCCGCCTCGGCCGAGCTCGCCGTCGATGCGGAAATTCCCGCCCAGGACGTCGCCGGCCCCGATCGTGCGCGGCGCGAGCGGCCCCGAAGGCGCGGGCTCGGCCGCGGGCCGCGGCGCCGCGCGCCGGGCCAGGAGCACGACGATCAACATCAGCAGGAAGCCCACGCCGGCCGGAACGCCGATCCAGACGGCCATCGGCAGCGCCTTGCCCCCCGGCGCCTTGACGTCGAAAAGCCCCGCGGCGTCGCCGGCCAGGGCCGCCTTCAGCGCCGCCTCGAAGCGCGGATCGAGCGCCGCCGCCGCGCGCAGGGCCGCGATCATCCCCTCCCGGTCGCCGAGGCCGCCGAGCGCGAAGGCCTTGTTCGCCCACGCGACGGCGTCCTTCGGGTCGATGTCGAGCGCCTCGTTGGCCGCGGCGAGCGCTCCCTTGAAGTCCTTGAGCTTGTTCTGCGCGGTCGCCTTCGAATCGAGGAGATTCGTGTTTCCGGGGAACTCCCGCAAGGCCTCGTCGCAGAGCAGGATCACCTGGGCGTCGTCGCCGCGCTCCTTCGTCTCGGTGATGCGCACGAGCCAGGCCTGAAGCGCGCCGGGGCCGGTCATGGCCCCCCCTCCCGTTTCGCCGCGCAGCAGCCGCGACCGGGAGGCCGCGTCGAGCGTCACGTCCTTGCCCGCGGGCCCGGTCTTGAGCTCCCCGGCGTCGAGCGCTTTCGGACCGCTCGACAATCCGGCGCGGCAGGCGAGCCGTTCGATCTTGAGCGCCTTCGCGTCGTTCGGGTTCTCCTTAAGCGCGGCGCCGGCGTCCGCGCAGGCAGCGGCGAGATCGCCCAACTGAAGCTCGACGCCGGCCTTGATCGCCAAGGCCGAGTCTCCGGCCTTTTCGCCAAAAGGAGCGGGGACGCGGGCCGGGGCGAGGGCCGCAGCGGCGGCCGAACCGCCGGAGCCACCGGTCGCCGCGGCGCCTCCCGCCCCGGAGCGGCCTTTTCCCGGGACACCGGGCGAGGTCGAGGTTCCCAGGACCTGCGGCCCCGCGGAGCCGCCTCCCTTATGAAAACCGTTGCCGAGGTCCGAAAAACCGGGGGGCCCGGTCGTACCCGCAGCAGGCTGACGAGGACCGATCAAGTCCGCGCCCTGGCCGGGCGTCAGGCCCAAGCCGTCTCCCGGCTTATTGGTGTCGGGACCCTCGGCGCGCGCGAACGGCGCGCCGGCGAGGAGGAGCAACAGAGCGAGGCGCGCAACCATCGACCCCTGTATAGACGCCATCCCGGGCGCCGTCAATACGGCGCGCGGGCCGAGCGGTCAGAGTCCGAAGTGGAAGTCTTCGGGCGCGGCGTGCGGGCCGACATGCTCATCAGGCGCCGGAGCATAGGCCTGGGCGCGGATGCGCGCGAAGTACGCGGCGTACGCCGCGACGTCGTCGGGCGCGTCGAGGAACATCGCGTTCTCGTAGTTGTTCTTCTCGCCGTTGCGGGTCCAGTTGAACGAGCCCGCTTCCGCCATGGCGCCGTCGAACACCGCGAACTTGTTGTGCATGACGCCCTTTTGCCCGTCCTTGCCGTGGGAGAGCATGAGGTCGAAGCCATTCTCCGTGAACCAGCGCATCTCGGAGAGGAACTTGTACTGGTCGGCGTCGAAGACGATGCGGATCCTCACGCCGCGCTCCCGGGCGCGCAGCAGCGCGTCGCGCAGATCCTCGGAGGTGAAGGAGAAATTGGCCAGGTCGACCGAGGACTTGGAGGCGTCGATCGCGCGCACGAGGTGGGCGGTCACGCCGCCAGGCGAGAAGGCCTGGGCCGGGAATGCCGAACCGTTGAACGAAATGGGACGGGCGCCGTCCTGCGGAGCGGGCGGCAGACCGGGGTGCGGCTCGCCCTCGGCGATCGGCGTGGGGATCGCGGGGGCCGTGTTCGGGATCTTCGAGGCGACCGACCACATCCAATCCATGTAGGCCTGGTAGGCCTTGATGCGCGCCTGCTCCGCGTGGAACATCGCGTTCTCCCAATGCCAGGCGTCGGCGGCGTGGGTCCAGTTGAACGACCCGGTCTCCAGCACCTGATCATCGAAGATCGCGATCTTGTTGTGCATGATGCCGAACATGTCGCCGCCGCGCAGCATCTTCATCTCGAAGCCCAGGTCGATGAGCTGCTGCACCTCGGGGCTGCGCTTGTCGCGCGGCTTCTCCGGGAATACGTGGGTCTGGTTCATCAGGATGCGGACCTTCACGCCGCGGTTCTTGGCGCGCACGAGAGCGGCGGCGACCTCGCGCAGGGCGAGGCCGTGGATCGCGACATCGATCGAGACCTGAGCGGCGTCGATCGCTCGGATGAGGTGGCCGGCGATCGAGGTCTGGTCGGAGAACATGCGCGAGGGGAGGACGGCTCCGTTAAGAACAACGGAATCGCCGCGCGGGGCGCGCGCGGGGTTCGCCGGGGCCGGCGCGTCCGCTTTCGCGGCCGCACCGTCGAAGAAGGCGCGGCCTTCGGCGACGGTGACCGGCGAAGCGGCGGAGAGGGCGGGCGCGATGGACGGCGAAAGAATCGGGGATAACAGCGGGGCAGACAACGACGGTGAGAACGACAGGGCGGGAGCGGAGAACTGGGTGAACGGCGTCAGCGGAACGGAGAATGAAACGACGGGCGCGACCGGCATCGCGGTCCGCATCTGAGCCGGAGACGCGGACGCCAACGACAACAGCACCGAGCTGACGGCGAAACGGCGGAGCGTATTCACCATAAGCCAAGTCTAACCCACTCGCGGCGAACACATGGGTCCGGAAGGCCTAAAGATGCGCCCGGCAAAAGGCCTAGGCGCGGGACAACGATAGTTATACGATGAGCGGATGAAGATCCACATCGGCGCCTACGCCGCCGCCGCGGCCTTGGATCAGGCCGCCGAAGCCGCTCTCTACGCGGGCATCGCGAACATGGATGTCGCCGGGCTCGAGCAGCCTTTCTTCGGAGCTTTGCACCGCAGCGACGAAGGCTGGCTGATTTCTCAGATCCGGCCGGACTGGACCATCGTCCTGACGACCTTGCCCGGCACGATGGACAAGCTCAGCGACGATAAACATTTCGGCCTGGCCAGCGCCGACCCCGACGGCCGCAAGCGCGCCCTCGATTACATGGAATCGGCGCGCCTCGCCGTCGAGAAGCTTCATCACGCGCTCGGCCGCCGCGCCGTGCGCGCCGTCATGGTTCATTCCGCGCCGCGCCTGGGCGCCTCCGGCGCGAAGTCCTCGCTCGAGGGCTTCGCGGACTCGCTGACCGACCTGCGCGGCCGCGACTGGCAGGGAGCCCGTCTGCTCGTCGAACATTGCGACGCCGTCGTGCCCGGCCAGGCGCCCGACAAAGGCTTCCTGCGGATCGAAGACGATGTCATGGCGGCCAAGCTCTCAGGCGGCAAGACGCCGATCGGCCTGGCGATCAACTGGGGCCGCTCCGCCGTCGAAACCCACACGGCCGAAGGCCCGCTCGTTCATATCGCCCGCGCCGTTCAGGCCGATCTTCTCGGCGCCTTGTTCTTTTCCGGCGTGACGCCCGCCCACCCCGAGTATGGGGAGTGGCGCGACTCCCACGCCCCCTTCTCGACGAAATGCCCGCAATCCCTGCTCACCCCCGCGGCCGCGAAGGCGGCCCTCGACGCGGCGCCGTCCTGCCCCATCATCGGCCTCAAGCTCCAAACCAAGCCGGTCATGCTGACCGTCCCCCAGCGCCTGGCCGTCATCCAGGACGGCCTAAACGCCCTGCCCTAGGTTGCCCAAGGTGTCAGGCTTACCGGTATTTGCAGTATTCGAGCGTCAGCGCTTATAGATGCGGCCGCGATTGAGCGCGGCGGGGTACTTGAGGGCGTTCTTCTTCATCTTATCGAGCGACGCGTCGATGAGGTCGATGCCGAAGTGGTCGCCGATCTTCTTGAGGTAGATGAAGGTGTCGGCGAGCTCCTCGGCGAGATGCGCGCGTTGAGCGACCGTCAGGTTCTTAGCCTGAGCGGGCGTCAGCCACTGGAATATCTCGACGACCTCGGCGGCTTCCTTCACCATCGCCATCGCAAGATTCTTGGGGCCGTGATACTTTCCCCATTTCCGCTCGCGGGCGAAGCGGGCGACGGTCTCGTCAAGTTCAGCGCGGCGATCTTTCATGCCTCCATTATCGCATAGGGCACTGCGCGGGAAATACTGCAAATACCGGTAAGCCTGACACCGCCATAAAACGAGAAGGGCCGCCGGTATAGTCCCGGCGGCCCCCGCTCGGCTGTGCGGACGACGATGCGCGTTACGGCTTGAACTCCATCTTCCGGCTGACTTCCTCAAGCACGTCCATTGCCCCACGCCCAGGGGCGCCGCCCATCACGCTCTTCCACAGCGACTCCATCTGTCTGCGTCTCTCCGCGTCCTGGGGCCACCAGGCCATCGCAACCATCCTTTCCAGCGCCGCCTTCTGCCACGAGACGTTCAACGGCACCGACTCCAGCATCTCGCGCGCGTCCTTTTTACGACCCAAGTCGTGCAGCACGCAGCCCAGGAACTGCCGGGCCTGCCAATCCGTCGGCTCGAGCTCGACGGCGCGACGCAGCGCCGCCTCCGCCCCGGCGGGGTGCGACAATGCCCACTGGCACGCGCCCAATCCGAACCACGCCTCGCTCCATTTCGGGGAAAGCTCCGCGGCCCTCTCGTAGAACGGCAGCGCATCGCGCGTCCGTTTCTTCATATAGAACAACCGGCCCAGCCGGCACAGCGTCTCGGCGTCGTGCTTGGCCGGACCGTCGGACGCATCCTTGGCCGCCGCCTTGGCCTGCGCGATCATGCCCCGCCCGAGATACGCCTCGACTAAGCCCGTCAGCACGTCTTCGATCTGCGTGGTGCTCCCGCGCAGGCCCTCCAGGATATCGCAGGACCGAACGTACTCGCCGACGCGGTTGAGCGTCAACGCCCGCCCCAGGTTCAGCTCCGCGTCGCCGGGGAACTTTCGCGCGCCTTCTTCGAAGATAGCAAGCGCTTCTTCCGCGCTGTCCGCCAAGAGCAACTCGAGTCCTCGGTCCAGGTACTCACCGCTCGATTGGATGGACATAAACCCTCCTCGCCGTTCCCGCCTCGGAGGCCTCGGAGCCGCGCCTTATAAAGGAGCGACCCCGATCCGCTTTTTCAAGGAAGACCAGGGTCCGAACGCTTTGGGTCCCGTATTACAGGGCCGTCGAACATCACCGTCCGACATTTTCAGTGTAGCAGGGGTATCCGATTCCGTCAAGGCCCGGCGTTAAATACCGATCTTCGAGAGCAGCATGCTGATCTCCCCGACGATCGCCGCCAGCTGGGGGTGGCTCACGTCGAACTCGACGGCGGCGTTCTTGAGCTTCTCGTCGGCCTTGTCAAGGATGTCCTTGGAGCGCGTCTCACGCCGAACCTCGAGCTTGAGCTGCTCGAGCATGGCGATGAGCTCGGCCTTGTTCTTTGGATCGGCGCCGCGCGTCTCGCGGATGGCGGCTTCGATCTTCGCGACCGTTTCTTCGATCATGCCTCTATATAACTCTATCGGCGTCGCGCGTCAAGGCCGTTATGATTCGCCGAAGGCGAATCATGATAGGTTACAATGTACAAAGTGAAGATCTGCTTTCGCTGCAACGCGGTCAATGTCGTCAAGCTCTCCGACCATAAGCCGGAGTGTCCGCTTCTCCGTGACAAGAAAGAGCGCGCCAACGACATCAAGGACATCGTCAACCGCTACAGCCACAAGAATAAGTCGTCGAGCAAAGGGACATTCGGACGCGTCAACAAGCCCGGCTACTGCAAGCGTTGCGGCGACAAGGTCACGAGCCTCCTGACCCACCTCAGCGCCTGCAAAGGCCGCCCCGAGCCGACTCCCCCTCCGCCGCACCCTCAGATCTAGCGTCCGTGGCCCGCCTCAAAGCGTCCTACTTCAACGCCTACTTTTCCGCTGACATCCGCGGAAAAATCCCCTCTCGCTTCGCCGTCATCACCGCGTGCGATCCGATGGGACGAAGATCGACGCCCGCCGCGAACCGTCGCCGCGATGCCGCGCTGCGCCGTCATCTCAAAACGCTGAACATCCAACGCTTCCGCGTGACCGGCGGGAGCAAGGATGGTTCGCACCGGGAGCCGGGCTGGGGCCTCGTCGTGGATTCGCCCGAAGCCGCGCGCGCGATCGCCGCGTCGTTCAGGCAGGACGCCTACTTCTGGATCTCCTCGGGCCGGATCTATCTCGGCTCGGCCGCCGGTGGCCCGCTGCGCCGCGCCGGCTCCTGGGCCGCGCGCCGCGCGCACTGGTAAATCCGGCTCTCCCGGGCTATCCTTCCGGGGTGAGCCCCATTCAGCGCGTCCTCCTCGGCGCTCTGCTCGCCTGCGAGGCGCCGTCCGCGCGCGCGGGCGTCGGGCGCGCCGTCGAGATTGCGCTGCCCGGGGAATCAGCTTCCTTTAAAACGGGCTCGGCGCCGGCCATCACGCTTCAGCTCAGCCCGGTGAACGGCTTAGCACCCATGGGCCTGACGCCGGCCGCTCCCTCCAAGGTCGTGCGTCAACGATACGTCGTCGTCACAAGCGGCCAGCAGAACTTCGGCTACTCAGCCTACGGCGATTGGACCATGCTACGCGCGCCCGAGGGCGAGAAATACGAGGCGAACCCACAAAACGGCCTGATCCTCGCCGCGGCCCCGGGGACTGCGAGGCCCCGCTCGCCTTGACCACTCCTCCCGCGCCTCGACCTTCGCTCAAGTCGCCGCTGTTAGCGCTTCTTATCTCCATTCCGCTTCCCGGGTTCGGCCACTTCTACATCGGGTCGTTCATGCGCGGCGTCGTCATCCTGATCGGCATCTCCATCATCCTGCCGGCGCTGGCCTTGCTCCACGGCACGATCACCTTCATCTGCTGGCCCATCGCCGTCGGCTTCGTCGCGCGCGACGCCTGGTTTTGCGCCAAGGCTGAAGTTTTAAAAGAAACCTCCGAGCTGGCCGCCGGCGTCAAGCCGCGGCGCTGGCTCGTCTGGACCTGGGCCGCGTGCCGGGCGTCATGGATCGTGATCCTGCCCGGCCTCTTCGGCATCGTCATGCTGTTTGGCGCCGCGACGACCGTATGGAAAGGACACCCTCTCTCCGCACGCATCAGCCTCGGCCTGGTTTGGAGCGCGGCCATCCCGCTTGTCATCGCGTGGCTGGCAGGCCGCGAGACCTGGCGCGTGGTCACCGGCGCCGTGGCCGTGACCGAAAGCTCGATGAAAACCGAGATCGGCACGACCGTCATCATCACCGGGATCTGCGCCCTTCTCGTCGCGATCGTCGCCCCCACCTTCGCCCCCCTGTTCCGTAAAAGCGCCGAAGGCGCCATCAAGGGGAACCTCAGCGAACTTCGCCTGGCCGTCGACCGCTACCGCAACGAGCACGAGGGGCGAGCCCCGGATTCGATCGGAGCCATGGTCGAGGCCAAGACCATCCCCGGGATCCCGACCTTGTGGCGAAGCTACGACAACATCCCGCATACCCATACCGCCGAGGCGGCGGTCGTGACGAGCACGGCCGCGACGGACAGCGGGCGCTGGGCCTTCGTCGTCTCACCGTCATCCCCGAGCCTGACCGGCACCATCTTCATCGACTGCACCCACACCGACACGCGCGGCCGGTTCTGGAACGAGTACTGATGGAGAACCGGGGCTTGCGCGCCGCCGCCGCCGTCGTCATCCTGAACCTCGTGCTGTTCATCGCCCTCGCCTCCTTCCCCGTCTACCAGGCGGCGCACCATCACTGGATCTTCCCCATCCTCGCCGCCCTGCTCGCCGTGCAATGGGCGGGAACCTTCGCCCTCGGCGCGACGAAGGCCGATCTCCCGATGGCGCGCTCCTCCATCATCTCGACCTTGCTCTTCGTCCTCATCATGGGCGTCGTGCGCCACGCCACCATACTGGCCTGCTTCGACCGCTGCGTGTTCAAGCTCGCGGGCGCGGCCGCTCTCGCCGCCCCTGTGTTCTGGGCTCACGGCCGTTTCGGCGGCGGCCGTTGGTGGGGGCCGCTGCGCTCGAATCTCGCCGCCATGGGTGCGGCGGCCTGGGCTCTGTACCTCGGCTTGACGGGGCTTCACCTCGGCTCGTGGATCATCGACATGATCTTCGCCGTCGCCGCACTTTTATTCTGGCTCGGCCGCACGCGCGCGGATTTCCTTCTCGTCGCCCTCGCCATCGGCGCGGGAATAGTCATCCGGGAATCAGCCAGCGAGATCGCACGCATCAGCCTCGGCGTGGTCTGGGGCGCGGCCATCCCGCTGGCCGCCGTCGAGCGCGTCCAGGCCTTGCTCGATTCCCGCCCGACGACGACCGCCTCGCCGCCTCCACGCCTGATGCGCGTCCTCGCCTTCACTGCGATCCTCGCCGCAATTCTCTTTTATATCGTGGGACCGGTGTTCCTCATGACCGACCGCGCCGAGCGCCAGGTCCGCCTCGCCAAGGTCGCGCCGACCTTCCCGATCCATGATCCGAAGACCTTGTCCCCTCTCGCCGCACGACTGCGCGGTCATGTCGTCATGCTGGCGCAGACCATCGGCGAGCGTGACGCCTTCACGCCGAAGGCCCATACCCGCGCGCGCGACTACGTCTTCGACCAATTGGCCGCGGCCGGCTACAAACCCAAAAAACTTCCCTACGGCGCCGCGTGGCTTCCCTCCATCAAGAACGGCTATCAGTTCCACAACGTCGAGGCCGTCCTGCCCTCATCCCCCGCCGACCAGAGCGGCGCGTGGATCGTCGGCGCCCATTACGATTCCGCCCCCGGCACCCCCGGCGCCGATGACAACGCCAGCGCCGTCGCCGTCCTCATCGAGGCCGCCCGCATCCTCAAGGCCCGCAAGCCCGGCCGCGACATCCGCTTCGTCGCCTTCGGCACGGAGGAGCCCCCTTCCTTCGGCACGCGCAACATGGGCAGCTCGCAATACGCCTACTCGATGCGCGACAACGGCGTGAAGGTCCACGCGATGATCAGCCTGGAGATGCTGGGCTACTACAATCCGCGAAGGGGCTCCCAGCTGTACCCGCCCTTCATGCACCTGTTCTACCCGTCGCACGGCGACTATGTCAGCGTCGTCGGCAACATGCAGAGCCGCCGTCTGCTGAGCCGCTTCCTGCGCGACTGGCGCGCCGCCTCCGATTTCTCCCTGCAGGGTGCGATCCTCCCCGGCGTCTTCTCGGGGCTGGCGCTCTCCGATCAGCTCAACTTCTGGGACCTGGGCTATCCCGCGCTCATGCTCTCCGACACGGCCTTCTACCGTAACCCCAACTATCACGAGCACACCGACGCGCCCGACACCTTGGACTACGAGAAGATGGCCAAGGTCACGGCGGCACTCGTCGAGACCCTGGACCCGCGCTGACTACGGGCGCGGAGAGTCTTTGCAGTAGGACGGCTTGGGGATGGGCTTGCCGCCGGTGTCGTACAGCGGCGTCTTCTCGTCGGGGTTCAGCGGCAGACGCCCGCGCACGCCGGGGTTCAGGTCGCGCACGATCTTGAATCTCCGCGCGATGAAGCTTTTCCCCCAGCACGAGCTTCCGCCCGGATCGTAGCGCAGGACATGGCCGGCCGGCGCTCCCAGATAGGTGGGCACGCTCACGTCGGCGTGCTCGGCATGCGAAAAATCCCCCTCTGAAAACACCTGGCCGGCCGAGGCGACGTCCGAAGAGCCCGGGCCCCAGATCGGGTGGGTATGCACCGACCCGACGGTGCCGGCGGGCTTGGGCCACGAGCTCGGGCACCTGTCCATGTCGCCCTCGTTGATCGTGCCGAAGCGGATGCGGCCGCCGGGCTCCTTGATGAGCCAGGTGCAGTACTCGTTCTTCTGCTGAGGATAGGAGCGCACGAGGTCCACGAAGGCCACGGCGGCCTCGTCGAGCGTCGCGTAGGACGCGGGCATGGCCGAAGCGCTCGGCGCGAGCGCCAGCATCAAGAACAGAAGAGGGGCCCTCATGCCTCTAGTATAGCCCCGGGCCTCGTCCTGTCAATCCCGGAGCGCGGCCTAATTACACAGCAGGTCGAGATACTCTGAGATGGAGTCGCTGCTGGGAATGCCGCCCCGCCATTTCGTCGAGCGCAGGTAGTGGCCGCCCTCGCGCAGGCTCATGACGTGCACGGAGAGGTAGCCCGGGTTCTTCTTGCGGAACTTGGCATCGTGCAGCCACTGCCAGTCCGAGCGCAGATATTCCCAGTAGCCCAGCACCGACTCCAGATTCTCCGCCTCGAGCTCGCTCGTCGCGTCCATCAACTCGTCGAGCGTGCGGGACTCCAGCAAAACCCGCGTGCGGTCATCAAGCATCTCGCGTCCCGGCCACGCATAAGAGCCCTTCTTCGGCACCACGACCACAACTTGTCTCGGATCAGCCATGCGGCCTCCGAACAGCTGGGATTCGGCGCGTCATCAAGCGCCGGGACCACGAGTATAAGCCGCGCTTCCCTTTTTCGCCAGCCCTAGGAGTATGTCCGATCCAGGGCTCGGGCTGGCGGTCATCGCTTGATCTATTCTCGATGATAATAACTCGTTCCGGGACGAGTGATCATCTATTAGCGTAGATCAGCGCGCCGCTGCCGATTACTCGGACACACTCCTAGCGCAGGTCTTCGACGAGCTCGCGGAATTCCTCGGTACCGCGCACCGCGTCGAACTCCTTGGCACGCAGCTCCGATCTCTCCAGGCCAAGCCGCACGGCGGTCTTAAGCCAGGCGACCGTCTCCCGGGCGTCGCCAAGCCCCGCGGCCGCGATCGCCGCCGCCGCCGCGGTCTGCGGCCCCGGCGCGTCGTGGAAGTTCGTACGTCCCAGGCGCAAGGCCGTCTCGTAATCCTTGCTCCGCAGCGCGGCGTCCGCGTACGCGTGCTTGGCCGATGAGGACATGTCGGACTCGGGCGCGATCTTGAACAGCGCGTAGGACTCCGGCACGCGCCCGAGCAGATAAAGATAAACCGCGAGCTGAAGCGTCGCCGTGCCGTAGGTCAGGCCCGCGCCGGTCCTTACCCGCAGGGCGGCGAGCGCGGCCACCGCCTCCTCGCGGCGTCCTTTCTCCCACAGTTCTGCGGCGCGCGGCAGCTCGCTCGTCACGGTCTCGTCGGAGTCGGCCTCCGTCATCGACAGCGAGCGCTTAAGCGCGCGCCCCTCGCCCGCCGCCATCGCCCCGCACAGGAATGCCCCGTAGAACGCCCCTCCCCGATAGAACCAGAACGCCGCCGCCGCGCCGAGCGCCAGCCCAAGCCCCTGCCCGGCGCGCTGTCCGTTGACGCCCCAGCGCGCGCGCAGCAAACCGGAGACGAGCCTTCCCCCGTCCATCGGCATGATCGGCAATAGATTGAACAGCGAGAACCAGATATTGACCTGCAAGAGCGCCGTCGCGATCGCGAGCACGAGCGGCGGGACATGCGGCTTCCACACGCTGCCGGCATACAGCACCCCGAACGCCGCCGCGGCGAGCGCGAATCCCGCCGCGCAGCCAGCCAGGTCCAGCGCGGCCGTCCTCCAGGTCCCGAACGCCGACAGGTCCCGCGGCCGGGTCGAGCCGCCGAACCCCTGAAGCACGATGTCCGCCCCCGAGCCGAACGCGAGGCACACGGCCGCATGCCCGAACTCGTGGACGAGCACCGAGACCCCGATCACCACGCTCCAGAGCACCATCTCCGGCGGCGACCCGCGCCCGAGCGACATCCCGAACAGCGCCGTCATCAGCCAGAAGAACGGCTCGGCGCTCACGGTGACCTTTCCGCCCAATAATCTCACGCCGCCTTGTGCCATCCTCACACTGTACCCCTGCGCCGTCACCGCGCGCAAGCGATATAATCTCCCCATGCCCACTCTCTTCTCCCCCGTCTCGATCGGCGACCTCAAGCTCAAGAACCGCGTCGTCATGTCCCCGCTCACCCGCTGCCGCGCCGGCGTCGAGCGCATCCCCAACGCGCTGATGGCCGAGTACTACGCCCAGCGCGCCTCCACCGGCCTCATCATCACCGAAGCCACGGTCGTCAGCCCTCAAGGCATCGGCTACCCCAACACGCCGGGCATCTGGTCGCGTGAGCAAATCGAAGGCTGGAAGCTGACGACCAAGGCCGTCCACGACGCCGGCGGGCTCATCCTCCTTCAGCTGTGGCATGTCGGCCGTGTCTCCGAGCCGTCCTATCTCAACGGCGAGCTTCCCGTCGCTCCCAGCGCCATCGCGATCAACGGCTTCGTAAGCCTGGCCCGCCCCAAGCGCCGCTTCGTCGTCCCGCGCGCGCTCGACACCGCTGAGATTCCGGGCGTCATCGCCTCCTTTAAGAAAGGTGCGGAGAACGCGCAGGCCGCGGGCTTTGACGGCGTCGAGATACACGGCGCCAACGGCTACCTCCTCGATCAGTTCCTCCAGGACGGCTCGAACAAGCGCACCGACGACTACGGCGGCTCGCTTGAGAACCGCGCCCGCCTGATGCTCGAGATCGCCGACGCCTGCGTCGGCGTCTGGGGCTCCGGCCGCGTGGGCATGCACCTCGCCCCGCGCTGCGACGCCCACGATATGGGCGACTCGAATCCCGCCGCGACCTTCGGCTATGTCGCACGCGAGCTCGGAAAGCGCAAGCTCGCCTTCCTGTGCGCGCGCGAGTCTCAGGCCGACCCGCGTCTGGGGCCGGCGCTCAAGAAGATCTTCGGCGGGGCGTACATCGCCAACGAGGGCTTGGACAAGGCCTCGGCCCAGCGCCTGCTCGCCGCGGGCGAGGCCGACGCCGTCGCCTTCGGCAAGCTCATCATCGCCAACCCCGACCTGGTCCGGCGGATGGCCGAGGACGCGCCGCTCAACGCCTGGGACATGTCCACGTTCTACGGCCCCGACGCCAAGGGCTACACCGACTATCCGGCGCTGGCCGCGGTCTAGCCGCTACGGCCCGGGGTTCAGCGCCACGCGGACCTCGGTGCCCACGGGGTAGGTGATCACGACCTGGACTCCGCCTTTCTCAGCGGGCAGGTCCATGTAGTGCAAACCTCCGGCGACCCCGTCACGATTCTTCTCCTTGCGCCGGGGGCAACCCTCCGGCCGCTTGCCGTTCTTCAGCAAGACCCACGGGTCGAAGTTGATCGAGTGCAGCTTCTTCTCTCCCGCCTCGCCCTTCGTCCAAGTGACCCCCGAGGCGTCGAAACAGTCCCCGACCGGTGCGAGCGAAAGCAGAACGCGCGCCGGCGTGTTGGCCGGCACGTCGTAGCGGATCATCCGGTACGCGATCATCTTGCCATCCACAGCCCTGGGCTCCAGGACCTTGTAGGCGTCGGCGGCGTGGGCGGACAGGGCGGCGATGAGCAGGAGTTTGATCATACACCCAGTGTATCAGGGCGCCCGCCCGGCGCAAGCCCCCTAGCGCACGTTCTGGCAGCGGCCCGCGTTGACGGGGAGCTTCACCGTCTCAAGCGGACCTTTCTCGGCCTGACGGAGCTTGCGTTCGATGTAGGCGAACGCCTTCTCGTCGCGCACCTTCAGCCAGGCGTTCGAGGTGACGTAGCGCTGGACGGTCTCGGCCCAATATTCCTGGATGGAAACATAGCCGCGAGGGCCCGTGATGGGATTCTTCGGGTCGTCGAACAGGGGCAGGTCGGTGAACCAGCCCGACGCGCTGCCCGAGAAGCTGCCCAGGAAGGCCCGGGCCGAGTTCTCGCTCATCGGCAAGAGGCGCCCGCCGTCGTCGTTGACCTCGATGCCCATGTGCGCGTTGACGCGGCGGAGGTAGGCCTTCCAGATCTCGGTGAACGCCTCATCGGTGTTCGAGGTCATGACCCGGCACGGAGTGGCGCCGAGCTCGTCGGGCAGGAGCAGATCGTCCAGGGCGTGGCCAAGCTCATGGACGACCACCGCGGCCCGGGGACGGTCCCACAAATAAATCGTTTTCTCCTGCCAGTCGTAGACGCCGCTCTGCTCCGTCTCGGCGCGCGCGTTCGGGGCGGCGAAGCGCACGCGCAGGCCGGCCTCCGCCAGACGCTGGGTCAGGCCGGGAGGCCACTGCGCCGAGGACAGTGCCTGGAACATGGCTGCCGCGTCGCCTGCGGCCGCACCCGTCTTCAGGCAGGGGAGCTCGGCCAAAGCGAAGTCCTTGGCGCCGGGCTTGACCTTCGAGCAGTCCAAGGCGCGCGCGGATTCCGTGGCCGCACCGACGGCCGAGAGGCACAGCAAAGCCGCGAGCCTCAGACGAGGGGTCATGTCGTAAGGATAGGGTCACGGCGCCGATTAATCAAGGCCCCCGTCGTCGAGAACCTGTTGGATATCACAATGTGTGATATCCAATTTCGCTAGGATGTCCCCCGTGATTCCCGCAACCAAGGCCGTCTGCGCGCTGCTCCTCCTCCTCGCCTCCGCCCCGCTGCAGGCCATCGAGGGCAAGAGCGTCGCGGACATGACCCCCGCGGAGCTCGAGGCCTACCTCAACAAGGGCAAGCAGTCCCTGCTCGCCCCGGTCATCGCCGCGGTTCGGGACCCCAAAAATAAATCCGCGGGCGACAAAGCAATCGAGCTCTACGGCCGCCTGCGTTCCTTAAAGCCGGTGGACGTCCTCGAGGTCCCGGTCATCCTCCAAACCTTGGAGGACCCCGCCGCATGCCTGGCCATCCAGACCGCAACCAAGGACGAGCCCGACCCCGCCCATTGCCGCATCGCCTTGCTCGACGCTTTGGCCGCGATCGGCCCGCCGGCCTCGGCTGCCGCCGGACCGCTGCTCCGGTTGCTCTCCGACGAGCTCCTCCGCTGCCACGCGGCGCTCGCCCTCGGCAAGATCAAGCCTTCGCCCTCTCCCGTCCCGGCCCTGACCGCGTCCCTGCGCGCGGGCAACGAGTGCGCGCTCGACGCGCTCGGCGACCTCGGCCGGGCGGCAAAAAGCGCGGTCCCCCTCCTCGCGGGAATGCTCAAGAATAAAAATGTCCAGCACAAGGACCGCGTCGCCGCGGCTTTGGTCGCCATCGGCACGCCCGGCACGCTCGCGGCGGTCGACCAGTACCATCGCGAAGAAGCGCTCGCGGCGAAGGCCGCCGCGGCCAAGGGTTCAGAGCACACCCAGAACTGGCTCAAGTCCCAGCCCTGGTCCGCGAATGAAGTCCTGACCGCCGCGGGGAAGTGCAAGGTCGCGGAGGACAATATGGCGCGCGCCGCGAAAAACAAGACGCCGGATTACGACGCGGCGTTCGCGAGCGGTCAAAAGACCTGCCTCACCTTCAGCGAGGAGTACAGCGACTTCAGCCGCGCCTACGGTGCCGGCGCGCTCCCCTTCCTCTGGCGGTACTGCGGTGAGAACCACGACAAGCGGCTCTGCGCCGCGATGCAGGCCTGGATCGAGACGCATCAGTAAACCGGGGTCTACAGCCATTCGCATTTCTGCACGAACCCACAACCCGGGCAACGCCACAAATCTCCGTCCTTCTCCACTAAAGTAAAACGCAGGCCCGTGTCGACTGCGCGATTTGCCGGAGCCGTCACCAGAAGCTTGCCGCCGCAGGCGACATCTTCCTCCAATCCGCATTGCGGACATGAAATCCAATCGCGATCCTCTGCGAACAGACCTAATTTCTTCGCTTCGGCTTTTATTTTTATGAGCGCGCGAGCGAGCCGGTGCATCTCCTTACTGAGGCCCTTCTTTCGACATCGCGCCATATGACCGACCTCCTCGAACCGCCACGATTCTGATTTGCAAAACGCACTTCAACGCGCGCGCGATGCGACCCAGCATTTTGATCGTCACATGCTTCGCGTCGACCTCGATGCTTGAGATCGTTTGCCGTTTTGTCTTAAGCGCCCGAGCCAACTCCGCCTGCGTCATCTTCGCCGCCTCACGCGCCCTGACGACCTCGCGAGCGACGCTTAGCCCGATATCGACCTCGTCATAGAGGCGCCTGCGATCCGGAATTGGCTCGACGTATATCTTAATCGGCTGATTGTAAGGCTCACGGCGGCCGCCCCATGAATCGTCTTTATTTTTCCTCATGCTCCACCTCCTAAACTAATTGGATAAGTCCCGCCGCGGTTAGACGTCGTCCGAATCGGAATTGGTTGGGCCTCCCAGTTTCCGCCGGGCAGCGAGGATCACTTGCCGCAGCTTCGATTCGAGCACGCCGGGAGGCAACAGCCCGGTCATATACTGCGCGACTCTGATGCCGCTTTTCCCCAGTTCGAGCAGTTCGATCTGCTCCTCACACTTCTCGGAACACAGGATCAGCCCCGCTGGCGACGCCTCTCCCTTTCCGCGCTCGTGCTTATCCAGCCAGCGCATGTACAACTCCATCTGCCCTTTGTACTCCGCCTTGAACCTCCCGAGCTTGAGCTCGACGACCACCAGCCTGCGCAACAGGCGGTTGTAAAGCAGCAGATCGATGTGAAAATCTTCACCCCCAATCGAAATCCTCTTCTGCCTCTCCACAAAAGTGAACCCGGCCCCGAACTCCAGCAGGAACGACTCCATCTCCCTCAAGATGGCCTTCTCTAAATCCTTCTCGCTATACGCGCCCTTGAGCCCGAGAAAATCCAGGCAGTAGGGATCCTGGAACACCATGTCCGGGCTCATCACATCATCCTGGCGGAGCGCTTTCAACTCTTGAAGCGCCAGCTCAACGGGCTTCTTTGACATCCCCGTCCGCTCGTAAAGCCTCGAGTTAATCTTTGCTCGAAGGGTTTTTATGTTCCATCCTTCGATCCGGCACAGCTCCGCGTAGAACTCCCGCTCAACATCGTTTTTTATAGGAAAAAGAAGCAGAAAATGGCTCCAGGTCAATTTGCGCAACAGCGTTGCGCAAATCTTGGAATCGGGAAATAACTCGACGAACTGGACCATCCGCCGTAACCCAGTCGGCGTAAATCCTCGGCCATACTCCAAAACCAATTGGTGCGACACTGTCGCAACTATCTGCCGCCCGTAAGCCGCCCGCTTACCACCTAGCACGTCCCGGCGCAACCGCTCTCCGACCGACCAATACAGCGCCACCTGCCCGGTATTCACCACCCGCGCGACTTGCCCACGCGCCGCCTCGATGAGCGCGCGCAGGTCCTGGAGCAGATCCTCGTTCCTGGGCGAAAGTTCCATCTAGATTCGCTCCGAGCGCACGCGATCGCACATCACGAAGAAGCGGCGTATCGTCGCGATGCTGTGAGCGACCGCCCGTTCGGACCTCAAAGTTCCCGCCAGCGATTCGATCCCCACCGAGGTGAACGCTCGCACGAACCTCCGCGGCCTCGAAATCCCGCTTCGTCGCTCATAGCCGCGGGCCTCGCAGCCACGGAACACGAACAGGAAATCCGCCGGGAAGTGGTCGCGCCACCGCTCGACGGTGGCACTGAGCGCGCTCAAGCGAACTTGGAAATATTTCGCCGCGTCTCGATCGAACAGCACGCGCTGACCGCGCGCGAGTTGCTTCAAGGACTTCAGCGTTCCGGCCGCATCGGGTTTTCCCATGATCCGCCTCCTAAAGCTAAAATAAATCTCTAGGAACGGATCGCGCCGCGCTGTAGTACAATACTATACATCACTACGCCCAGCTTGTCAATAGGAGCATCATGCGCCAGAAAAGAACCGGCGATCTAGTTCGGACTTCGGCCTCGATACCGAAGGATCTTTACGAGAAGCTCGCGAAGCGGGCCGACGCCGAGCGCCGGTCCATCAGCAGCGAGATCGTCGTTCTTCTTGAGCTGGCCCTCGAAAAGACAGACAAGTAGCCCCGGGGTGGCGTAAGTGGGACCCCCACCTACTTACCAGACGATTGAGCCCCTAATAAAGTTTCATTGGCCTGTCCCAATAATTTACGAATGTTCATTATAAAATATGAGTAATTCACAATTGTGCAGCTGTGAGTTGCACAATTGGATTCGCGAATGGGTCCCGGGCCAATTTTGCAGATGCTATCTGCAAAATTGATCGCCCGTCGATTTCATACGAGCTCCCCAGTGATCATCTACCAGGACACCAAAGCCGTCTTC
>CAZIBN010000021.1:0-52384 GCA_964537395.1 uncultured Elusimicrobia bacterium | reverse complement strand
GCCGCTGAGCTGTCTTTGCCCGCTGCCGGAGTCAACGCCATCATCGGCCTGCTCGACCAGGACGCGACGGTGCCTTTCATCGCGCGCTACCGCAAGGAGGTCACGGGCAACCTCGATGAGGTCGCCATCATGGCCGTCCGCGACCGCCTGGCACAGCTCAAGGAGCTCGACGCCCGCAAGGCGGCGATCATGAAGTCTCTCGAGGAGCGCAAGCTCCTCACCCCCGAGCTCACCGCGAAGGTCGTCGGCGCGACCACCCTCGCCATCCTCGAGGACATCTATCTCCCCTACCGCCCGAAGAAGCGCACGCGCGCGATGATCGCCAAGGAGAAGGGCCTGGAGCCGCTGGCGGACGCCTTGTTTGCACAAGGCTCTGAGTATCCCGAGGAACTCGCCAAGGCCTTTATCGACGCGGAAAAAGGCGTGAAGGACGCGGCCGAGGCCCTGGCCGGCGCCCGCGACATCATCGCCGAGCGCGTCGCCGAAGATGCTCCCGCCCGCGCCCGATTGCGCGAGGTGTTTTTCACGAAGGGAGAGTTCCACTCCAAGGTCATCACCGGCAAGGAGGCCGAGGGCGCCAAATTCAAGGATTACTTCGACTGGAAGGAAACGGCGACGAAATCCCCCTCTCACCGCGTGCTCGCGATGCGCCGCGGCGAGTCCGAAGGCTTCCTGTACATGCGCGTCGAGGTGTCCGAGGACGACACCATCCCGATGCTGCAATCGCTCTTCGCCAAGGGCACGGGGCCCTGCGCCGCCCAGGTCCGCCTCGCCATCGAGGACGCCTACCGGCGCCTGATGTCCTTCTCCATGGAGACCGAGGTCCGCCTCGACACGAAGAAGGCGGCAGACCGCGAGGCCATCGCCGTGTTCGCGCGGAACCTGCGCGAGATCTTGATGTCCTCCCCTTTGGGCCAGAAACGTCTTTTAGCGTTGGATCCGGGGTTCAGGACAGGGTGCAAGCTGGTCATCCTTGATGAGCAAGGAAAATTGCTGCATCATGACGTCATCATGCCTCACACCGGCGCGGGCGGCTTGCTCGAGGCGGCGGTGAAGGTCAAGAATCTGGCGACCAAGTACAAGAGCGAGGTCGTCGCCATCGGCAACGGCACCGCCGGGCGCGAGACCGAGGAGTTCGTGCGCACGCTCAAGCTTCCCGGCGTGACGGTCGTGATGGTCAACGAGAGCGGCGCGTCCGTGTACTCCGCCTCCGACGCCGCGCGCGAGGAGTTCCCCAACGAGGACATCACCGTCCGCGGCGCGGTCTCCATCGGCCGCCGCCTCATGGATCCGCTGGCTGAGCTCGTCAAGATCGATCCGAAGTCCATCGGCGTGGGGCAGTATCAGCACGATGTCGACCAGTTCGGGCTCAAGCGCTCACTCGACGACACCGTGGTGTCCTGCGTCAACAGCGTGGGCGTCGAAGTGAACAGCGCCAGCAAGGAGCTTTTGTCTTACGTCTCGGGCCTGGGCCCCGTCCTCGCCAAGAACATCGTCGATTACCGCAACGAGAACGGGGCGTTCGCCTCGCGCGCCGCGCTCAAGAAGGTTCCCCGCCTCGGGCCCAAGGCCTTCGAGCAGTCGGCAGGATTCCTGCGCATCCGCGACGGCCGCAACCCGCTCGACGCGAGCGCCGTTCACCCGGAGCGCTACGAGATCGTCGAGAAGATGGCCGAAGACCTCGGCACGACCGTCAAGGACCTGATCACGAGCCCCTCCTTGCGGGCGAAGATCGACATCAAGAAGTACGCGACCGCCGAGGCCGGCGAGCTGACCTTGCGCGACATCCTTTCCGAGCTGGCCAAGCCCGGCCGCGACCCGCGCCAGGGCTTCGAGGCGTTCGCCTTCGGCGCGGTCTCCAAGCTCGAGGATGTGAAGCCCGGCATGAAGCTTCCCGGCATCGTCACCAACGTCGCCGCCTTCGGCGCGTTCGTGGACATCGGCGTCCACCAGGACGGCCTCGTGCACGTCAGCGAGGTGTCGGACAGCTTCGTGAGCCAGCCCTCCGACGTGCTCAAGGTCCAGCAGCGAGTGCACGTCACCGTGCTCGAGGTGGACCTGGCGCGCAAGCGCATCGCCCTCTCGCTGAAGAGCAAGCCCGTCATCGGCGCGCGCGAGGACCGCAACTCCGCCAACGCCGCGAGCCGGGGAGCGTCGCGGCCTCAGCCTAAGCCCGAGGAGTCGGCACCGGTCGGCGCGATGGCCGAAGCGCTCAAAGCGATGATGTCGAAACGCCGGCTCTAAAATCAGCCGCCGCGCGCGGGCCGGCGTGCATGCGCTACGCGCGAAAGCTATCCCCACTATCCACAGCAACACTGTCGTCAACGACAGTGACGGCGGCCGGCAAAACTGTTTATTCCGGTTCCGGGGCGCTCAAGGGGATATATCCGCCTCACGGATAGTTCGCGCGAGGACCGTCCCGCCCTTCAGCTACCGACGAGCCAGCGCGTGAGGCCGTCGTTCCAGGCCTTGCGGTCGGCCTCGTCCCACGGCAACGTCTCGGCGCCGTTGATGATCGCGGTCAGCTTCTCGTTGGGGCCGGCGCGCTCGAAGAGGCGCACGGCGCCGCCGGATTCGGAGATCATGCCGGCCAGGTAGCGCGAGAGCGCCGCGCCCGCGGCGGGGCTCAGGCGCGCGAGGACGAAGACAGGGTCGACGGAGGCCAGGGGCTCGGCCTTCTTCTTCTCCCACCAGTTAGCGGTCTCGGCGGCGGCTTCCTTCGGCGCGGCGAGGCGCTTGTCGGAGCGCAAGGTCCGTTCGAAGAGGCGGCGCCAGCCGTCGGGGCCCGCGCGCTCGACGACGGCGGCGGCCTCTCGGACTTCGTCCTCATTAAGCTTCTCACCGCGGACGGCCTTGGCGAAGGCGTCGGCGCCGCGGCGCTCGGGAGAGGACTCGTCGCGGCCGAGGTAGGCGGATAACAGCTTCGGATCACCGAGCACGAGCTGGTAGGCGGGATCGGAGCGCGGCGTGGCGATCATGCGGCGCGCGGACAGAGAGGCGAGCATGGAGGCCACGCCCTGCACTCCGCCGTCAGCGTACGCCTTGCGCCATGGAATGATCCCCTCGGAGTAGTGATTGTCCTCGACGTCGAGCCAGCGGCGGCGGCCGCTCGAGATCCCGGCCAGGTCCATCGCGTCGCGGGGCCCCAGGCCCAGGGAGGGAAGAAGATCGAGCATGCGCTCGGCCAGGAGCTGCTCGCCGGTGACGGCGAAGCCCTCGGTCATCGCCGAGTAGGCCGAGGTCATCGGGTGGTTCTCCTTGCGACGCGTCGCGTCGTCGAAGAGCACGTGGAAGTACTCGTGCGCGTACTCCATCAGGTGCGAGATCTTCTGCTGGATGAGCGGCTCGTGCTCTCCGCCGAAGGCGCTCGGCACGTTGCCGTCGGAGTTCGCCCGGATCGGGTTGATCTCGATGAGGTGGCCCTTCTCGGGCGTCCACGTGTGTCCGGTCGACGGGCGCTCGCTGCGGTCATAGGCGGCGAGCGCGGGAACGCGGCGGTAGAAGGAGGGCAGCAGCCGCGCGATCAAGGAGCGGCCGGCGGTCGCGACCGTGGCCAGGCCGGGGGTCGTCGGCGCGGCGGCGAAGGTCGCGGACAGGTCGCTCCAGGCGGCGGCCTCGGGGGCGAGCTTGCCGTCGAACGCGGACTCGAGCGCGCCCGACTGCTGAGCGCCGGAGGCACCCTCGGCGCCGCGGGTGGGCGCGAGCGACTCGGCGAGGGCCTTGAGCTCTCCCTGCGAGGGCATCTTCGCGGGCGCGTTCTCCTCGGGCGTCATCGCGCGGGCGGCGACGATGATCACGGGAGCGGGCGCGGCTTGGATCACGGGCGCGGCGGGAACGATGAGCGGGGAGCGCGTGGGGACGATCAAGGAGGGCGCCGTCGGCGAGAGGATGATCCCTGGGGCCGCATTCTGACCGAACGGCGCGCCCGGCATGATGATGAGCGGGGCTTGCTTCGCCGCGGCGGCGGTGACGCCGGCCTGGGCCTGGAGAACCGCCAGGGGCAGGAGCAGGAGATAGAGGAATCGTCTCATGCCTTAAGTGTAAACGCGGGGCCGGCCGCCGTCCTGAGCCGAACGGCCCACTCGCTAGGGGCCGATTGGCGGCGGATTCGCATCGCCGCAATCACTAGTTCCGGAACGAGTGATTATTATCAACAGCGAGACAGGAACGACCGGGATCATCTTGATCGATCGGTATCGGCACCGGTGCGAGCCCTGGGAAGGAATCACGCCGTGAGGCGTTTGACTTCCTCTTCCTTCAGCTGGATGGCGGCCTGGACGGTCTCCATCTCCTCGCCGACCTTGGTGACGCGGTCGAAGTCCTCGTAGAGCTTCGGGTCCGACATCTCGTGGGCGATGCGCTCGAGCTCGACGTGCAGGCGATCGAGCTCGGCCTGGGCCTTCGCCAGCGACTTCTCGCGGCGGCGGGCTTCTTTAGAGGCTTCGTACAGATTTTCGGCTTCAGTTTCGGCCTTTTGCGCGGCGGTCGGCTCGGGCTTATTCTTCTCGGCCTCGGCGTCGAGCTGTCCCTGGCGGTGCTGGAAGTACTCGAAGTTGCCGGGGAACAAGGTGACCTTGCCTTGAACCACGTGCACGACATGGTCGGCGACGGCGTTGAGGAAGTAGACGTCGTGGCTGATGGCGCAGATCGTGCCGTCGAAATTCTTGAGGGCGCCGACCAAGGCCTCGACGCTGGTGAGGTCCAAGTGGGTCGTAGGCTCATCCAGGAGAAGAACGTTGGGCGGGTCGAGCAGAAGCTTGGCCAGCTGAAGGCGGCTCTTCTCTCCGCCTGAGAGCACGTCGACCTTCTTGTGGACGGTGTCGCCGGGAAACAGGAAGGTGCCGAGCACGGTGCGCGTGAACAGGTCGCCGTTGGTGCGCGGGACGCTCATCGCCTCCTGGAGCACAGTGCGCCGGGGATCGAGCTGGCCCTCGCGATGCTGGGAAAAGTAGCCGACCTTCACGTTGTGGCCGAGCACGCGCTCGCCGGAGTCGATCGGGATGATATCGCCGATGACCTTGAGCAAGGTGGACTTGCCGGCCCCGTTGGGTCCGACGAAGGCCATCTTCCAGCCGCGCTCAAGCTCGAAATCGAGGCCTTCGTAGACCTTCACCGGGCCGTAAGACTTGAAGACGTTCTTGAGCTTGAGCACGGTCGTGCCCGTGCGCCCGGGCTGCGGGAAGGAGATGCTGACGGCCTTGGTCGACGGAGGCAGCACGATCTCCTCGATCTTCTCGAGCTTCTTCATGACGCTCTGCACGCGCGACGCGGTGGAGACGCGCGCGCGGTTGCGCATGATGAACTCCTTCATCGCGTCGATCTCGTCGGCCTGCTGCTTGTGCGCGGAGACCAGGCGGTCGCGCGCGGCCTCACGCTCGGCGAGGAAGCCTTCGTAGTTCGTGTTATATTTTTTTAATTTTTTTTCTTCGACCGAGACGATCGCCGAACAGACGTTATCGATAAAAGACCGGTCGTGCGAGATCATCAGGATCGCGCCGGGGTAGCTTTGCAGGTATTCCTGGAACCAGACCAAGGTGAGGAGGTCGAGGTGGTTGGTGGGCTCGTCGAGGAGCATGAGCTCGGGCTCTTCGACGAGCAGGCGCGCGAGCGCCGCGCGCATCGCCCAGCCGCCCGACAGCTCGGTCAGGTGCCGGTCGAAATCCTTCACCTGGAAGCCCAGGCCCATCAGGATCTTCTTGGCCTTCGCGGTCTCGCGGCCGTCAGGGTCGTTCTTGTGCGCGAGCGCGGTCTCGAGCACGGTCTCCGGGCCGATCGGCGGATTCTCCTGAGGGAGATAGCCGGCCTTGGCGCCGCGCTTCCACTCGATCGAGCCGCCCTCGAGCTCTTCCTCGCCGAGGATCATTTTAAATAACGTGGTTTTTCCCGCGCCGTTCGGTCCGACCAGGGCATAGCGGTCCCCCGCGTTGAGCTGAAGCTCAGCGCCGTCGTAAAGAACCTGGTCGCCGAAGGATTTGATGAGGCCGCGGACGGAAATCATAGAGGGGACATTTTACCTTCTATGGAGCCACATCCGCGCGGGCCTTTCGACCCAGACCCATTCTTACTGAAGAGCGCGGCGCAGGCGCGCCTTCGCCTCATCCGAGAGCGTCTGGCCCGCCTCCGGCGCGCGCGCGGCACCATGGCGGATCAGCGCGAACTGGGCGAGGACGCGGCGGCAGACAGCGCAGATCGAGAGGTGGATGCGGTCATGCATGCCGAGCGGGCGGCCGGAATCGAGGGCTTCGGAGAGGTGCCTCGAAACATCGCGGCACGACGGAAGGAGGCTCATGCCGCCTCCGGCGCGAAGTGATTTTTTTCCAGGCAGCGGCGCAGGCGCATGCGCGCCCGATACATCAGGACGGCCAGGTGACCGGGCGCGACGCCAAGGGCGTCCGCCGCTTCCTTCGGCGAGACACCTTCCATCTCGCGCAGGATGAAGGCGCGGGCGACACTTTCGCTCAGCGCGCTCAGGCACTTGCGCAGCGCGGATGAGAACTCCGCGGACTCGGCCTTGCGCGCCGGCTCTCCGCCCCAATCGCGCGGCGCGGCAGAAGCCGACCAGTGGCGCCCATCGAAGAATTCACTTTCCGGGTCCAGATCCTCGTCGGAAGGCAGAAGCGGGACATCCTTCGCCTGTCGCCGGTAGAATTCGAAGATCTTATTGCGCAGGATGCCCGTCATCCAGGTCAGCTCGGAGGACTCGCCCTTGTAGCGGTCGCGGGACTTGAACGCGGCGATGAGCGTATCCTGGATCAAGTCCTCGGCGGCGCCCTCGTCGCGCACGCGCGACAAAGCGTAGCGGAACAGGCGGTCGCCGTAGGCGTCGACCCAGGAGGAGGGTTCTGTCGTCATCTGATATGAGTGCGCCTAAACAGCGGATTATGTCAGGGCTTCTTCAGGTCGTCGGAGCGATCGGAGGGCACGCCGTAGCGGGCCATGATCGCGGGCAGGATCTTCGCAGCCGCCTCGGCTTCGAGGACGATGCGCGTGCCCTTGTTGTCGCCGTAGCCGGAGTAGTGCTCGCACTCGATCTCGTGCCGGCCGTTGACGGGCGCCTGGAAGGCCGCCACCAGATCGGTGAGCTTGCCGATGAAGCGGCCGTTGACGCGCGTGACGGGCGCCATGGACCAGCTGTGATAGCCGCGGTTGAAGTCGTGGGCGAGGACGTGGGAGAGCACGACGACCTCGGTGCGCTCGGGCGTGGGCATGCCGTCGGCGGAGAGCGAGCGGACGCGGAAGCCCGCGCCGCGCGCGCCGATGAGCTCGTCGCTCAGGGGCATGAACACGAGCCCGCCGGCGATGAAATAGGAAGGCTTGGCGTCGTAGCGCGGCCCCGGGACGAGATCGGCGGACGGCTTCATCGTGATCTTGACGACCTGCTCCTTGCCGTCGCGCACGACCGTGGCGTCCAGCGTCTCGCCGCCCTGGCGGCGGCTGATGAGGTCGGAGAAGTCGATGCGCTCGTCGTCGCGGAACTTGATGGTCCCATCCTGGCCGATCTTGATGCCATCGATCTTGGTCAGCGCGTCGCCGTCCTTCAGCGCGCCCCAGGCCGAGGCGCCGTAGGCGACCTTGGTGACGAGCACTCCGGTGTTGTCCATGGGCAGGCCCAAGGTCTTGCGCAGGCTGTCGTTCTCCGTGCTCTGCCACCAGATGCCGAGGTCGGGGATGCCGCCGTAGCGGCCGTCCTTGATGTCCCTAAGGAAGCGTTCGATGATGGGCATCGGCACGACATAGCCGATGTTCTGCGCGCCGGCGCTGTGCTGGAAGGCGATGCCGATGAGCTTGCCGTCCTGGAACACGGGGCCGCCGGAGTTGCCGGGATTGATCGCCGCGTCGGTCTGCACCGCGAGCAGGGCCCGCGCGGAGTGGGAGTACACCGTCACGCCCACGCGCGAGACGATGCCCTCGGTGACCGACAGGTCGGTGCCGCCGATCGGATAGCCGTACACGGCGACCTTGTCGCGCTGGTAGGGCAAGCCGCCGAATTGGGCCGTGACCGTGCCCTCGAAGAAGGACTCGTCGTCGACAGTGATCACCGCGGTCTCGCCGTCGTGCCCCACATAGGCGACGCGCGCGGGATACTTCTTGATGTCGCCCGACTTGCGCACCGACAGATAGGCCGCGTTGGCGACGACGTGGCCGTTGGTCAGGATGCGATGGCCGTCGATCACGACGCCGGAGCCGGTCCCGCCGCCCTGGCGGCCGGGCTGCCAGGGCTGGGCGTAGTCGGGCGCGCTGGCCGTGAAATGGATCTGCACGGTCGCGCGCCGCATGTCGCGGTCGTTCGACGCGGCGGCGGCGGAAATAGCCAGGATCAAAGGGGCCAGGAATAGAAGTCTTGTCATCCCTGAATCGTAACAATTTTGGTCTTGCGGCTCCCCCTTCCCCCTGTTATATCCACGAGACATGACCACCGTCTCAAGCGCGCTGTTCGCCGCCGTCAATTTCGTGTACGCCGCCATCTTCGGCGGACCGATCGACGGCTCCTCCTGGGACGTGAAGGTCAAGCAGGACGGCTTCTTTCATTGGGGCTCGAAGAAGGAGACCCTCGTGTTCCATAACGGCAGGCTCGTCGTGGCCGGCGCGGTGAGCCAGGGCTACTCCCCCACCCTTTACCAGGCGCGTGACGAGGAAAACGGGACCATCTTCGCCGCCGTCCTCAACGACCCCAGCCGCGAGGCCATCGAGTGGTCGGGCCGCGTCGACGGAGACCGCATCGCCGGCGTCGTGATCGTGCGCGCAAGGGACGGACGTGTGGTACGCTATGCGTTCACCGGCGCAAGAAAAGCCTAGACGCTATAAGGCCTTCCAAAAACGCGTCTGTGTCGGGTCGCTCGCGACCCGACCGCCCAATCACCCAATCGACCGCCCGAACCCCAAACATGGCAAAAACCAGAATCGTCGCCCTCAACAAGCCCTACGGGGTCCTCACCCAGTTCACCGACAAAGACGGCAAGCCGACCTTGTCGAAGTTCGGCCTTCCGACCGGAGTCTATCCCGCCGGCCGGCTCGACTTCGACAGCGAGGGGCTCCTTCTCCTCACCGACGATGGCGGGCTCGTCCACCGCCTCACCGACCCCAAGCATGCGCACCCGCGCGTGTACTGGGCTCAGGTCGAGCGCGTGCCCGACGAGATCACGCTTAAATCTTTGCGCAAGGGCGTCATGCTCAGCGACGGCAAGACTTTGTCCTGCGGCGCGCGCCTGCTCGGCTTCGAGCCGGAGTTGCCCCCGCGCAACCCGCCGATCCGCTTTCGCCTGAACGTCCCGACGTCATGGATCGAACTGACGATGATCGAGGGCCGCAACCGCCAGGTGCGGCGCATGACCGCCGCGGTCGGGCATCCCTGCCTGCGTCTTGTGCGCGCGGCCATCGGCAAGGTCACGCTGGATGGGCTCGCGCCCGGTAAATGGCGCTGGGTCGACCGCCGCGAGCTTTAAGCCTAGCTGGGGTGAAGCGTCCCGTCCCAGTCGCTCGGAGGAGGAGCGCGCCGCACGCCATCGAGCAGCCCGAGCAGGATGAGCGAGGGCTTATCCTCGCCGAGCGCCGCGATCGCGGAGCGCAGAGCGGCCTCGCACTCGTCCCATCGACGCTCGCGATACGCGATCAGGCCATGCTCGTAGAGGCGATAGCCGGATAGGCGCGCCGCCGAGATCTGCCCCGGCAGGCCGAGCAGTTCGTAGACCCGGATGTGTTTTTTCTTGCCGCGCAGCGCGATGAGGTCGACCTCGCGAGTCTCGACCGCGCCGCCCGCGGCGTCCCGCGTGGCCTCGCTGATCAGGATATGGGTGCCGTAGGCCTTATTGAGCTGCTCGAGGCGCGAGCCCGTGTTCACGGAGTCTCCGAGGACGGTGTATTCCATGCGCGCCGACGAGCCGACGTTGCCCACGATCATCGTCCCGGTGTTGATGCCGATGCGGATGTCGAAGCTCGGCAGCCCGCGCTTCTGCCAATCCTTGCACAGCTCCTTGAGGCGGGAGCGGTTATCGAGCGCCGCCCAGCACGCGCGGCGCGCATGATCGGCCTGCGTCAGCGGCGCGCCCCAGAAGGCCATGACCGCGTCGCCCTCGTATTTATCGAGCGTGCCTTCCTGGAGGAAGATCGAGTCGGTCATGGCGCTCAGGTATTCATTGACGAGGCTGACGAGCTTGCGCGGCTCCATGCGCTCGGACAGCTCGGTGAATCCCGACATATCCGAGAAGAACACGGTGAGCTCGCGCTCCTCGCCGCCGAGCTTCAGCGACGAGGGGTCCTTGATGATCTGATCCACGACGGAGGCGGACAGGTAGCGCTTGAACGTGTTCTTGACGAACACTCCCTCCTTGAGACCCGCGATCATCTCGTTGACCGCGCGCGAGACCTCGCCGACCTCGTCGGCGCCGCCGGGCACCGCGCGCACCTCGAAGTCGCCCTTGCCGACGCGGCGCAGGACGGCGGCGAGGGCAGCGAGCGGCCCCGCCACGCCGCGCGCGCCGAGGGCGGCCGCGCCGAGCGCGGCGGCGAGTGCCAGGAGAGCCACGAGCGCCAGCGCCGTCTGCAGCGCGCGCGCCTGGGCGTCGATGGCACCCGCGAGCGACGCCTGCAGCTTCTCGAGCGCGGCCCGCGCCTCGAGCGCGGGGCCGATGACCTCGGAGACCGGCGTGCGCACGAGGTAATACCACTCCTTGCCTCCTGCGCGCGTGCGGATGAAAACCCGGGCGAAGGACAGCAGGCTCTCGCCCGCGACGAGCGTGCCGGAGCGCTCGCGCACGGCCGCCCGGTACGCGGGCTCAAGGGCCCCCCCGTAGATCGTCTTGATCGACGGCGCGTCGTCGGGCTCCCACGAGCGCCATTTGAACTTCCCGCCCGCCTGCGAGTTCGCGGCGATGCGCACCCCTCCCTGCCAGTTGACGAGCACGGCCTCGGAGGCGGGCAGGTCGGTCAGGTCGAAGAGGCGGTCGAGCAGGCTCTCGAGCACGATGTCCGCGGCCGAGACGCCGGCGAGCCGGCCGTCGACGAAAAACGGCTCGGCGACGGTGATGACGGGCCTGCCGTCCTTGTCGAGGTAGATGCTGCTCCAGGTGACGCGGCCTTTCTCGACGGCCTTCTTGTACCAATCGCCCTTGCGCGGGTCGTAGCCCTCCGGGAACAGCGCCGTGCCCGGGTAGCCGAGCAGGAAGCCCTCCGGTGAGCCGATGTAGAGGCTCTTGAGCCACGGAGTCTCGCGGTGCGCGAAGGCGTAGTAGTCCCCCAGGCGCGAGAGCCGCTCGAGCTTGGGGCGCACCGTGTCGAGCGCCGTTCCGGGCGAGAGGCGGTAGACGGAGTACGGCGCGGTCCGCGCGACGGCGGCGAGCGCCTTGGGGTCCTTGCGAAGCTCCGCCATATACGCGTCGGAGCGCAGCGGCGAACCGGCCGACGGCGGCGGCTCAGCCAGGGCCCTCAAGGCAACGGCGGTCTGCAGGGCGACGAGCTTTCGGCCCTCCTCGAAGAAATCCTCCAGCTCGTCGGCGCGCATCGAGACGACGCGGCGGTGCAATCGCCGCGACTCCGCGAACAGAGCGCGCTCGCCGGTGTCGGCGCTGACCTGCCCCGTGCGCGCGCTCGCCTGAAGAAGCTCGTTGCGCAGAGCGCGCGTACGCCACAGCGCGGCCCCGCCGAGGAAAGCCAGGGGGACCGCCGCGCACAGCGTCACGAGGAGAAAAAGCTTCGCGAAAAGGCGCACCGACGGAGGATAACGGGTTAGCGCGCTACCGTCAAGTACGGCACGAATGAGAAGCGGCCGTTTTTTGACGCCAGGTTATGAGGAAGAACTGTTTCCGGCGACAGTCGGGAATAGCGATGCCTGCGATGGATGGATTTCGCCGCGGTGGGCAGTCGCGTCGACGTTTATCGGCGCGGCCGGGACCCTTCGGGCCCGGCACAGACGCGGCGGTGGAAATCCTCTAGCGTCTAGGGATGGAGCGGCGGCGCACGCGGAAGGACGACATCAAGGAAGGCCGGTAGGTCTTCATGCGCGGCGGCACGCGGTACGGGAAGCCGGGGAGCGCTTTGCGCTCGATCTCCTGGCCGATGAAGGCCTCGATGATCGGCACAAGCTTCTCTTCTTCCAGAGCAACTAAGGTCGCGGCGTCGCCCTCGGTCATCGCGCGGCCGGTGCGGCCGATGCGATGGACATAATCCTCGGCGTGCTCGGGCACGTCGTAGTTGATCACGTGAGAGACTTCAGGGACGTCGAGGCCGCGGGCGGCGAGGTCGGTGGCGACGAGGACGGTGTGGCGGCCCTCTCTGAAATCGGCCATGCCGCGGTCGCGCTCGCTTTGCGACAAATCAGAGTGAAGCACCACGCAGCGGATGGCCTTGCGCTGAAGCCAGCCGGCGACGCGGTCGGCGCGGACCTTCGTGCGCGTGAAGATGATGACGGAATCGACGCCATCCACCTTGAGCATCGCCTCGAGCAAGGTCGCCTTCTGGTCCTCGGTGACGGGGAACAACCACTGCTTGATCGTCGTCGCGGTCGCGTGCGGCTTGTCCACCGAGACGCGGACGGGCGCGCGCATGAATTCGTTTACCACCCTCTCGACTTCTATCGGGATCGTGGCGGAGAACATCAAGGTCTGCCGATCGGCCGGAAGCATCTTCATGATGCGGCGCACGTCGGGCATGAAGCCCATGTCGAGCATGCGGTCGGCTTCGTCGAGGACGGCGACGCGCACGTTCTGAAGATTGAAGGTGCCGGAGCGTATATGGTCGAGCAGGCGGCCGGGGGTCGCGACGACGACTTCGGCGCCGCGCTTGAGCTCCTGGGTCTGGGCGTGGAAGCTGGCGCCGCCGATGACGACGACGCACTTGACGGGCGAAAACTTGGCGAGCTCGCTGATCATGCGCTCGACCTGGGTGGCGAGCTCACGGGTCGGGGTCAGCACGAGCGCGCGGACCCGCATGCCGGCCTTGGCGCCGCCCTCGGCCTCGCGGTCGGCGAGCAGGCGCTGCAAAAGAGGAAGGGTGAACGCGACGGTCTTGCCGCTGCCGGTCTGCGCGGAGCCGATGACGTCCTTGCCGAGCAGGGCTTCCGGCAACGCCTGAGCCTGGACAGGGGTCGGAGCGGCGTAGCCGAGGGCCTGTATTCCTTGGAGGAGTTCGGGACGAAGATTGAAGGAGTTGAAAGGCATCTAAGAAGGTAATTGTAGCAAAATGGGCCGCGCTATTTAGGGAAGGAAGCCCGGGGGGCGTCGGACAGGGGTCCAGGGTGGGCCCAATGGCCCATGCCGGAACCGGCGCGCTCAGGCATAATTGACTCATGCCCCGCCATTTAGCCCGCACGCTCGTGGCCCTGCTTCTCGCCCTCCCCCTCCAAGCCCAAACGGTGCGCGTCACCGGCGCTTTAGTCCCGACTTACGGCGCGCCCACAGTGATCGGCCTCGGCTCGCCGGTCGCGATCTCGCCCCACGCCCTGTCGCCGTTGTCGGCGGCGCCCTCGCTCGTCCCCACTCTGTCCGCCCCGGTCTTATCACCCACGCTCGCGCCGCAGTCCGCGATCCAGCCCGCGATGGCGCAGGCGTCGCTGACCGCGCTCGATGTCGCGATCCCCGCGGCCGCGAAGTCCCAGTATCCCGGCTACGAACCGGAGAGCGCCAAGACGCCCGCAAAAGCCGCGACGCCCGTCGACGGCTGGGCGAGCCGCTTCAACTTTCAGCCGGAAGGACGATTCTTCGACGGCACGCGCGCACTTACGTCCGAGACGGGCGCCGTCTTCGCGGCCGTTCCCAAGGGCCAGGGCGCGGTCCGCGTCCACATCGTCGAGCGCGCCCCGCTCACCGCTCCCAAGGCCGTCCCCGGAACCGAAGGGCTGACCGGCAAGGCGTTGCTCGAGGCGATCTCGGGCATCGCGGCCCGCGGCCATCAGGTGCGCTCCTACAGCGAGGCCTCGGACTACATGTTCTCGAAGGCCGACGGCGTCGTGATCAACGGGGTGCGCGGCGTGATCGACGGCTATTCCGGCATCTTCGTCCCCGGAACCAGCAAGGAAGGCGGCGACTATCCCGAGCGCGGCGATCCCAACGGCGACGGCTACTCCGACGGGAAAGGCATGAACGTCGAGCACACCTGGCCGCAATCCCTTTTTCAGAAAGCCCTGCCGATGCGCTCCGACCTGCACCACCTGATGGCGACCTTCATGCACCCGAACTCGGTGCGCGGCCACATGCCCTTCGGCGTCGTCACGGGCAACGCCGACTACGAGAACAAGGCCGGCGCCAAGCGCGGCAACGGCGTCTTCGAACCCCCGGACGCGGTCAAGGGACGCGTCGCGCGCGGCCTGCTTTACTTCTACTCTCACTACAAAGGCTCGCGGATGTTCGGCGGCACCTCGGTCGCGTTCTGGAACCAGCAGATCGAGCTCATGATGAAGTGGAACCGCGAGTTCCCGCCGGACGCCTTCGAGGCGCGGCGCAACGACCTCGTCGAGCAGTGGCAGGGGAACCGCAACCCGTTCATCGACGATTATCTTCTGGCCGACCGCGTCGGCGCCGACGCCTTCCGCGCCGGCAACCCGTCTCGCGGCGGTGACGCCGCGCGCTTCAAGCCGTCCGGCCAGCGCTCCTCGGGCCGCCGCTTCTCCAGACGCTGAACGGAAGGAGCACCGCCGCCGTCGCGGCGCACGCCGCGCCGAAATAGAACGGAGCCGAGGGCGATATCTTCGTCCACATCACACCGGCAAGCGTGCTCGCCGTGAACGCCAGAACACCCGCCGTGCCCTGGAAGACGCCTTGCGCCAGGCCACGGTTACCGGGATCGCTCGCGTCGGCGACCGCGGCCCGGAACGACCCCTCGATCAGCGCCGCCTGAAGGCCATACAGCGCGAACAGCGGCCACAGAACTCCCGCGGTCGAGGCACGCGCGAAGCCGAGGTAGCAGAGCGAGTACACGCCCATGCCCACAGCCACCGTCAAGCGTCTGCCGAAGCGGTCGGCGAGATGCCCGATCGCCGTGGCCAGGCTGGCATTGACGACATTGAACAGCACATAGGCCAGCACCACGGCGGTGGCGCTCATCCCCGCATCGCGGCCTTTGAGCAGAATAAAGGAATCCGATGAATTGCCGAGAGCGAAGAGAGCGTAGACCGCGAGAAAGCGCCAGAATTTCGGAGAGAGCGGCGTCGATGCGACCGGCGCGGGCTTCGCCGCCGGCTTGACGACCTGAGCCTCGCGTACGAACAGAACCAGCACGAGCACGGCCGCGAAAGCGGGAACTCCCGCCCACAGAAAGATGGACCGATAGGACAGGCCCGCGCTCAAAAGCCACAGCCCGATCAACGGGCCCGCGACCGCGCCGGCCGTGTCCATCGCCCGGTGCAGGCCGAACGCCTTGCCCAAATGCTCCTTGTCCGTCGAGGAGGCGATCAGCGCGTCGCGCGCGGCCCCCCTCAGGCCCTTGCCCGCGCGGTCGGCGAAGCGGGCGACGAGCAGCCCCGGCCAACCGATGGCCAGGGCCAGCGCAGGCTTGGCGACGGCCGACAGCGTATAGCCGAAGACGACCGTCGGCTTGCGCGCGCCCGCGCGGTCGCTCCACCAGCCCCCGACCCCGCGAAAGACGCTCGCCGACAGCTCGGCCGCGCCCTCCACGATCCCGACCGCTGTGGGCGGAGCGCCCATCACCGTGGTCATGTAAAGCGGCAGCAGCGGGGCGATCATCTCGCCCGCGATGTCGGCGAAAAAGCTCACCGCGCCCATCCAGTAGACGTTGCGCCCGACCCCTTTGACCATGGAGTGCATTCTATTAATGATGTGCTATCATTAGCCCGATTTCATAGGAGAACCGCCATGAAGCTCGCCCTGATTTCCCTGCTTCTCGCCGCCGCGCCCGCCTTCGCCGCCGACGCGCCCAAGGCCGAGGCCCCCAAAGCCGAAGCGAAAAAGGCGGCCCCCGCCGCTCCGAAGGACGCCTACAAAACCGACGATGAGCGCGGCATCTACACGTACGGCTACCTCGTCGGTCGAAACTTCTCCGTCTTCAATCTGACCCCGGCTGAATTCAAAGTCCTAGTGGCCGGCATCAACGACTCGGTCTTTGGCACGCAACCGAAGGTGGACATCCGCTTCTACCAGCCCCGCGTCAATGACCTTGTCACCAAGCGCGTCGAAGCCACTCTGAACAAGGAAAAGGATAAGGGCCGCGCCTTCACGGAGAAGTTCGTCAAGGAGAACAAGCCGCAGGCGATCCCCGGCGGCGGCTGGTATCTCGAGACGAAGGCCGGAACCGGCCCGATGCCCTCGAAGACCGCCACGATCAAGGCGCACTACCGCGGCACGTTGATCGACGGCACCGAGTTCGACTCTTCTTATAAGCGCAACGAGCCGTACGAAACATCGCTCGTCTCGGGCGTGATCAATTGCTGGCTCAACGTTTTCCCGATGATGAAGGTCGGCGGCAAGGCGAAGATCGTCTGCCCGTCGGAGGTCGCGTACCAGGACGTGGCCAAGCCCCCGCTCATCAAGGCCGGCGCGACCTTGCTCTTCGACGTCGAGCTCGTCGAGATCACCAAGCCCTAAGCAGCTCTCGCGTGGCGGCGCATCAGGCAGTCGTCGGCCACGACGAGCAGGCCCGCCTCGCGGGCCAGCCGCTCGCCGTGGCCGTGGTACACGCCGTCCTGCAGCCAGACCGCCTTCGCCTTTTTGGCGATCGCCTCCAGGATCGGGGGCAGCGCCTCCTCCGGACGGCGGAACACGGCCACCACGTCGACGGGAAACGGGATATCGGCCACGCTCGGAAAACATCTCTCGCCTAAGATCTCGCTATGGCCGGGATTGACCGGCACGATCTTATAGCCGTGCTCCTGGAGATACGCCGAGACATAATGCGAGGGGCGCTCCGGCTTCGGGGAGAGGCCGACCACGGCGATCACGTGCAGCGCGAGTATCTTCGAGACGACGTCCTCGGGCGGGCCTCCGGCGGGGAGGCGGCAGGCGTCCCCGTCCTTAGGAGGCTTCAACGCCGACGTGAGCCTCGCCCTCGTCGATCTCGACATGGGCGACGAAGGAGCGGCAGCAGACCGTGCAGTCCTGATCGATGGATTGGCCGTCCATGTCGGCGATCACGTGGAGCTCGGTGGCCTCGGCGCAATGCGGGCACTCGAGGGTGACCCACTGATCCAGCCGCTCCACCGAAGCCTCGACGCTCTGCTCCTTGAGCACCGTCTCCATGATCTTCTCGGCGGTCTTGTGTTCGGACGCGTCGGGATGCGCGTCGGGCGCGCCTTTTTTCGGCTTCTTCACCTTGGCAGGGGCTTTGATCTTCGGCATGCTTTCAGTGTAGAGGGTGAAGCTTTTCCCGTCAAGGGGTTATTGCGAATTCCCCGGCGACACGACGATGACGACCCGGCGGTTGGCCGCGCGGCCCTCGGGGGTGTCGTTGGGCTTGGCCGGGCGGAACTCACCGAAGCCAGCCGCCGCGAGGCGCGCGGGATCGAGGCCCGCGTGCTCGTGGAGCCAGCGCGCGACGGCCGTGGCGCGCGCGGCGGTCAGCTCCCAATGCCCGCCATAGCCGCCGAGCAGGCCCTTCTTGAACGGGGAATTGTCGGAATGCGCCTCGACGCGCATGACCTTCGACGTCATGGCCTTGAGCGCCGCGCCGGCGCGCCCGAGCAGGGCCGCGCCCGGCTCGGTGATCTTCACGGAGCCGTCGTCGAAGAGCTCTCCGTCGTCGACGGTGATCGAGAAAGTCTCCCCGTTCTGCTCGACGAGCGCCTTCCCCGCCTGCATCTCCTTGAGCACGGCGTCGGCGGCAGCGCCCATCTCCTCACGCGTCTTGAGCAGGGCCGCGGCGCGCGCCTCGCCGGCCTTCCTGGTCTCGGCATCCGACTTACCGGACGCCGCCGCGGCTTCGGCCAGCTTGGCGAGCAGCGCCTCGCGCTCCTCCTTGACCTTAGCGAGCTCACGCCCGGTCTTCTCGCGCGAGGACTGATAGACGGTCTTCAGCCGCTCGAGCGCCAGCTTCTCCTTCAAAGCGTCGGACAGCTTCCTGGCGAGGTCGTCCTTTTCCGCCACGACCGCGTTGAGCTTGCCGCCGAGCTCGTCCTTGCTCGCCCCGATCGCGTCGGACAGGGACTTGTTGGACTTCGTCAAAGTCGCCACGCGGTTTTCGGCGGCGACGGAGCGGCCCTCGACCTCGACGAGCTTTCCCTCGAGCTCGGACCTCGTCGCCTTGAGCGCCTCGACCTCGTCGGCCTTCTCCTTGAGCTGGGTGAAGAGCGAGCCGGCCTTCGTCTGCAGGTCCTCGATCTCTTTTTTCTGCTTCTCGAGCTTCGCGCCGGCGCAGGCGGTCATCGTCAACAGCAGGAAGAGAGGGAGTGATCGTTTCATGCTTAGATGGTATAAAACATCTTCACTCGATTTGATACCGCGAACCGGTCACGAAAGTGTTTCTTACGCGACGTGGGAGCGGCCGCGCGGCACCGCTACACTCTGGTCATGAACACGTCGAAGGGTTTATTCACTTACGTCGCGCTGCTCACGGCCGCTCTCGCGTCATCGGCGCGGGCCCAGCCGGCCCCCATCCTTCCCACAGGCGCGCGCTACGCGACCAGGTGCGCGCTCGTCGATTCGTCGAGGGTCGAGGGCTTCGTCATCAACCTGGGCCCCGTCCCCATACAATTGAGCGGCGCGGTCAGATTCGTCTTCAGCGCGACGAGCCCGATCGCCCATCCCACGATCCAGACCCAGAGCGGCGCCTTGATAGCCCCCGGCACGACCGTCAGCGTCGCGCGCGCGCAGCTGATCAGCGAACCGCTCCCCGGCGACACCTGCCGCCTGGACGTGCACGCGGCTATTCGCCCTTGAGGCGCCGGGCTCCATCACAGGGGCGTCACAACATCGTGGCTCGGCGTCCATGGCGCATCCTGGGTCCGCGATCTATACTGTGTTCGAAGGCGCTGGAATCTGCGAGACCGGGAACCGTCGCCAAAAAGAGACCACCTTCGAGTGGCCCATCGAGGATCGATTGCGATCCGCTGGAGATAAGCCTCGGACGGACAGATCGTCGCTCGGACGAACGAGCGATGTCAGCGTCAGAAGAGAAACGCCTCGACTCTGATAAGGAGCCGGGGCCCTCTTTTAAGCCGCGTAGGCGGGAGTCATTTCATGACCGATCAAAATGAACCGACAGCGGCGCGCGGAAAGATCGCGGCGGTGACGATGGCCGCTGCGGCGGTCGCGTTATGGGCGCTCATCCATTTTGGCGGAAAACCGGATGCGAGCCTCATGCCGCCGGTCGAGGCGGCAGTCGTGGTGCCGGATCCACCCGCCCCCGTCATCAAGCCCAAGCGGCCGGCCCGCGCGCCCATCGCGCTCGCGCGGGCCGTTCCGGCCGCTCCGGCCAAGCCGGTCGAGCCGGCGAAAATACGCGGCGCGGCGCTCCGGGAAAAAGGCGAGGCCTTGGGCGGATCGGCACCGGAATCCCGGAGTTCCACGCCCTAGGCGCATCGCCACGCAGTCGCGGGGCCCCGTTGCGGGAGCGGTCATTCCCCCGCGATCCGCCATGGCCGCGCGTGGTCCCCGCCTTCCTTGGGCTCCAGCAGTCTCTTGACCTCGGCGCGCAGCTGGCCGACATCGAACGGCTTGGTCACATAGGAGCGCGCGCCGAGCTCGAGCGCCGAACGCGCCACCTCGAGATCCATTTCACCGGTGAGCATGATGACGGCCATCGCCGGTGAGAGGTCATGCGCGGCCCGGAGCACGGCCAGCCCCCCCATCTCCGGCATCCCGATATCGAGCAGCAGCGCGCACGGCCGCTCGGCGTTGATCACGGCCAACGCTTCGCGCCCGTTCGACGCCTCCAGGACCTCGCAGAGCGCCTCGAGGGCGAGATGGATGGTCCGGCGCTGATCCGCGTCGTCATCGACGACTAATATTTTCTGGGACATTTTCGTTCAGGGCCCGATGGAGGCGGCTCTCGACCATGGACCAGTCCACGTTCTTCATGAACGCCTCGATGTATTCCGGCCGTCCGGAAGCGCCCCGATCGACCATATAGGCGTGCTCCCAGACGTCCATCACGAGCAGCGGCGCGAACCCCGCGGGATGTCCGTCCTCATGAGAGGCGATCCAGACGTTCGTGAGCGTCGCCGTCCGGGGGTCGAGATAAAGGATCGCCCACCCCGTTCCGCGCATCTTGCCGATGGCGGTGAACTCCTTTTTCCAGGCGGCGAAGCCGCCGAAGGATTCCTTGATCAGCTCCGTCGTCCGGGCCGCCGCCGCCGGCGGACGGCCGCCGGATGTCAGGGCCGCGAAGTAGGATTGATGGAGGATCACGCCGTTGGCCTCGAAGCCCCAGCGTCTCTTCAGTTCAGTGAACTCCGGCCCGAAGTTCTCCACCTTCGAGAGCATCGAGAGCTTCTCGCCGAGCGCCGCGGCGGCCTTCACATAGCCCTCGTACAGAGCCCAATGCTGTGAGATCTGTTCCTCGCTGATCCCGTCCAGATCCCGGGGGCGGACCGGCCCACGGCCATCGTCCTTGCTTGTCATGATCGTTCTCCTTTTATAGATGAGGCGTCCGCCTATTCATAGCGGCTGGTCCAGAGCAACGGCTCGCCCGTGGGCCGCTCGACGGTCCCGTCCGGCTCGGCGGTGATGAACAACTTGAAACGACGCAGCGGCGTGACGGCCTCGAGGCCGCCGCGATGGTCGTTGCCGACCCGCAGCGTCCCGAGGTTCAGGGCGGGCTCTTCCGCGCCGCCTCGCACCCAGGCGACATAGGTCCAGGCGGGCGGATCGAGCTTCCCCGGGTCCGTCAGGTGCTTCACCGATAAAGCGACCGCGATGTTCTCGTCGGGCAACCGGCGGAACCGCGCCTCTCCTTCGGGTCCATTGAGCCGCGAACGGCTCTGAAGCCGCCCGCCGTATCCTGCGCAGCCGGTCAGCGCTCCGGCAAAGACGGCCGCGGCGGCGACGGTCGCGAGGGCTCTTCTCATTTCGCTCATATCCGGAGTATAAGCGCCTGCGGACACTGAAACCACTGCGGCACGGTCAACGAAATAAGACTCCGCAATGACTCCCTGGAGACAAAACCGTTTCGCGCCCGCCATCGCCCGAAGGAACCTCGGGGGCTACACTGATGACGCCGGCGGACGGAGGAGCTATGAACGCTAAAATCACCGTGTTGATCGTCGAAAACGATCCTGAGATCACGCAGTTGCTGCTTCTCCTCATGGCCGAGCCTTCGTGGCCGTCATTGCCCTTCACCTTGGTCTGCGTGGACGGCCTGGACGCCGCGCACGCGGCGCTCGTTTCGGACGACTCGATCCAAGTCGTCCTCCTCGATCCGGCCAAGACCGGCGCGAGCCTGTCCGAAGCGCTGCGCATGATGCGGCGCTATGCGTCGTCGACACCCGTGGTCGTGCTGACCGAGCCGGGAGGCGAGGCCGCGGGCCTCGAGGCGGTGCGCGCGGGCGCCCAGGACTATCAGGTCAAGGGAAGCCTGGAAGCCCGCTCGCTGAAGCGCGTCCTCAATTGCGCCGTCGTCCGGCACGCCTCCGCGCCGCGCCCTGAATCACGCAGACGCCACGCTCACACCTGAGCGTCATCGGCGTCTCAGCGGCGGCGGGCCGGCAGCGGCAGAGTGAAGTAAACGGTCGCGCCCTCGCCTTCCACGCTCTCGATCCAGATGCGGCAGCCGCGGGCGAGAAGCATGGTCCGCACGAGCGCCAGGCCCAGTCCGGCGGCCCGCTTCGTTTTAGCGCGCGCGTTCGTCGCGCGATGAAAGCGGTCGAAGATGTGCGACAGCTCTCCCGCCGGAACGCCGATCCCGGTATCACGGATCGATACGATGGCCCGCCGCCCGGCACGGCGCGCGCCCTCATGCTGCTGGTCGGGGGCGGGCTCTTGACCGTCGCGGGACTCGGCGGCCTCTCTCGCGGGCGGCGGCAATGAGAAGATTCCCCTACTCCTGAGAGCGCGGGGCGAAATGATAAGATGCGGAAGCGTCGTACATAAGGAGCGCTTCCCATGAAAACCCCCTCTCTCGACAGCTTCAAGTCCCGCAAGACCCTCTCCGTCGGCTCGCAGAAGTTCGACTACTTCAGCCTCGCCGCCCTCTCCGCGGCGGGCTTCGACCTCGCCAAGATGCCGTTCTCGATGAAGATCTTCCTCGAGAACCTCCTGCGCCACGAGGACGGCATGGTCGTCAAGAAGGGCGACATCGAGGCCGTCGCCAGGACCATCGGGACCAAGCCCGCCGAGCGCGAGGTGTTCTTCATGCCCGCGCGCGTCGTGATGCAGGACTTCACCGGCGTGCCCGCGGTCGTCGACCTCGCCGCGATGCGCGACGCGCTCAAGAAGCTCGGCGGCGACGCCGGCCGCATCAACCCCTTCCAGCCCGTGGATCTCGTCATCGACCACTCGGTGCAGGTCGACTTCTTCGGCGCCTCCGACGCATTTGATAAAAATTCGGAATTGGAATTCTCGCGCAACCAGGAACGGTACTCCTTCCTTAAATGGGGCCAGAAGGCATTCACCAATTTCCGCGCCGTCCCGCCCGAGACCGGCATCGTCCACCAGGTGAACCTCGAGTACCTCGCCAAGGTCGTCTGGACCCTCGACGGCATCGCCTACCCCGATACCGTCATCGGCACCGATTCGCACACCACGATGATCAATGGCCTCGGCGTCGTCGGCTGGGGCGTGGGCGGCATCGAGGCCGAGGCCGCCATGCTCGGCCAGGCCATGCCCATGCTCATCCCCGAGGTCGTCGGCTTCCGCATGACCGGGACCTTGTCCGAAGGCGTGACCGCCACCGACGCGGTGCTGACCGTCACCCAGATGCTGCGCAAGAAGGGCGTCGTCGGCAAGTTCGTCGAGTTCTACGGCCCCGGCGTCGCCGGGCTCGCCTTGGCCGACCGCGCGATGATCGCCAACATGGCCCCCGAGTACGGCGCCACCGTCGGCTTCTTCCCCGTCGACGACCGCACGCTCGACTATCTCCGCGTCTCCGGACGCCCCGAAAACGACATCGCGCTCGTCGAGGCGTACTGCAAGGCGCAGGGCCTTTTCCGCGACGAGAAGATCGAGCCTTCGTTCGCCGAAACGCTCTCCCTCGACCTGTCCACGATCAAGCCGTGCGTGGCCGGGCCCAAGCGCCCCCAGGACCGCATCGAGCTCGGCGCCGTCAAGGCGCAGTGGCTCGCGACCGACCTTCCCGGCTTTCTTAAGGAAAAGGACAAGAAAGGCAATACGCCGGCGCCGGCGGGGACCATGGTCGATGTTCGCGACTACAAGATCGGCCACGGCGCGGTCACGCTCGCGGCGATCACCTCCTGCACCAATACCTCGAACCCGTCGGTGCTCATCGCCGCCGGCCTCGTCGCGCAGAAGGCCGTGGCCAAGGGCCTGACGGTCAAGCCGTGGGTCAAGACCTCGCTGGCCCCGGGCTCCAAGGTCGTCATGGACTACCTGAAGTCCGCCGGGCTCGTGGCACCTCTCGAGGCGCTCAAGTTCCACCTCGTGGGCTACGGCTGCACCACCTGCATCGGCAACTCCGGCCCGCTTCCTGAGGAAGTGGCCAAGGCCGTCTCGGAGAACAACCTCGTCGTCTCCGCCGTCATCTCGGGAAACCGCAACTTCGAAGGGCGCGTCAATCCGCTGGTGAAGGCCAACTACCTCGCCTCGCCGCCTCTCGTGGTCGCCTACGCGCTCGCGGGGAATGTGGACATCGATCTCGCGACCGAGCCTCTCGGCACGGGCAAAGACGGGAAGCCCGTCTTCCTCAAGGACATCTGGCCCACCAACGATGAAGTCGCGGCGGCGGTCGAGAAGAACGTCACGCGCGAGACCTTCTTACGGCAATATAAAGATGTTTTCGCGGGCGACAAGAACTGGCAGTCCATCGACGTGAAGGCGACCGGGCTGTACACGTGGGACGAGAAGTCCACGTACGTACGCCTGCCGCCGTACTTCGCCGACCTCTCCCTCAAGCCCCGGGCCCTCGTCGACATCAAGGGCGCCCGCGCGCTCGCGGTGTTCGGCGACTCGGTGACGACCGACCACATCTCCCCGGCCGGCAACATCGCCAAGGATTCCCCCGCGGGGCGCTACCTCGAGTCGAAGGGCGTGAAGCCCTCGGACTTCAACAGCTACGGCGCGCGCCGCGGCAACCACGAGGTCATGATGCGCGGCACCTTCGCCAACATCCGGATCAAGAACCTCATGCTCAAGGACGTGACGGGCGGCTACACCATGCACATCCCGTCCAAGGCTCAGATGGCGATCTACGACGCGGCGGAGAAGTACCAGTCGGAGAAGACCCCGCTCATCGTCGTCGCCGGCAAGGAGTACGGCACCGGCTCCTCGCGCGACTGGGCCGCCAAGGGCCCGGCCCTGCAGGGCGTGAAGGCCGCGATCGCCCAGAGCTTCGAGCGCATCCACCGCTCGAACCTGGTCGGCATGGGCATCCTCCCGCTCCAGTTCCTCGAGGGCGAGTCGGCCCAAAGCCTCGGCCTGACCGGCTACGAGACCTTCGACGTCCTGGGCCTCGCCGCAGTCAAGCCCCGCGCCCCGCTCACCGTGCGCGCGACCGACGACGCGGGCAAGACCAGGGAGTTCTCGGTCCTGTGCCGCATCGACACCGCCATCGAGCTCGAGTACTACCGCTACGGCGGCGTGCTGCGCTACGTGCTCGGGCAGATGCTGACGGGAACGAACAAAACACCAGTCGCGGCCTGAGAGGGCCTTGCGAAAGGCGGGCCGAGACCTCACACTAGGACTATGACCTATTCGTTCTCCGCCGTCGTCGACAAAGAGGGCAAGTTCTTCGTCGCCCTGTGCCCCGAACTCGACATCGCCAGCCAGGGCAAGACGCGTGCTTCGGCCATGACTCATCTAAAAGAAGCGGTTCGCTTGTTCCTTGAAACCGCCTCGCCGGCGGAGCTGAAGACGGCCCCTTCCTCCCGGCCCTCCGTCAGCACTGATGATAATCACTAGTTCCGGAACTAGTAATAGTTGAGTCCGTCCGACTGAAATCGGCCTAATTGACCGGTATTGGCAACGGGGAAGCTCCGCGCGATCATCCGAAAATCCGGGCTCAGCGTGGATGAATTCGTCGCGCTTCTGGACGCTTAACGGCCCCGTTCCCAGGGGTAGACGTCAGGCTCCCAGGAGACGCGATCGATCACCTGGTTAAGCTTCCCGACGAAGTCGGCCAGATCTTTCGGCACGTCGCCATCGCGGTAGCTGACCCTCTTCGTGACCCCGTCGGCGGTGATCTCGAGAGAGTGATCGCACGGATCGGTTTGCTCGTACTTGGGCGGGAACGATTCGACGCGCTCCGGAAGGGTCTTGAAATCAGACTCGGCGACGATCCGTGCGAGCTCGCTCATGTCGGCCGGCGATAGCTGCTTCTTCTGGCGCCTGGACGTCGAATGGGGAGGGCCATCCAGGCCGTCGAAGATGATGAGCGCCGCCTTGCCGTCGGCATCCACGCTCACGAGGCCGCGATGAGCCGGAAGCGGGCAGGCGAAGGTTTTGCTGATTTTAAAAGCCGGCGCAGGCGCACTCTCAGGCGCGCCCTGCGGCTTGGGTGCGCCGCAGGCGCCCAGGATCAAAGCCAGCGCAACGCCCGGGAATCTCCACATGGGACTATGCTAGCCCCCCTTCCGCGAAAATACAAGAGCCGCTACACCGCGAATTTCCTTGCGGCCCGCCGCGACGAGGCCTATACTTCAAGAAGCATGACTAAAGACGAGAACCTGCTCGGCATGGGGATGGTCGCGATCAACGCCGCCTTCGTGCTCCAGCTCGCGTGGATACCGTCCATCTTCTTTTTGGAAGGCGCGGATTGGGTCACGGCGAGAATGGCGGTCGGCGTGCACCGCTTCGCGCTCGCCTACATGATAGCCGCCCCGCTGGCCTACGGCGTCCGCCGCTGGCTCAAAGGCGACCGCGCGGAGATCCTCACGCCATGGTTGACGCGCCTGCAGATTCCGCTGACGCTCATCGCGGGGGTTATTTTCGGATTCGAGCGCACCATCCTGCATGTCACGCTGCCGGTGATCGGGGGCCTGATGGTCGCGGGCGTGATGATCGGCCTGTACGGCGTCGCCCTGCGGCGCGAAGGCGTCGCTAGCGTTTGATCGACGCGGGCCAGGTCTTCTTCACGGCCTTCAGGATCGAACCGGCGACCGCACGCGCCGACTCCTCGAAGGTGTAGACGCTGGACGCGTCGGAGCCGGACCAGAGGACCTCTCCGGTCGGCACGAAGACGAGACGGGCGGAGACGCCCAGGCGTCCGTACGTCGTCACGGTGCGCGGCTCGCGGCGCACGGTCCGCGTGGTCCGGTAGCCCTGGATGACGGTTTCTTCCGCGGTTCCGGCGGTCCCGTCGGGATTCCTGACCGACTTGGTCCGGCGGACGTAGATCGGGTCCTGGTGGGTGTCCACGACATCGGCGCGGGTCAACATCTCGCGCGGCTCCCGGAAATCAGTGATGCGCCCGAAGAGGATCGCGTCCACGCCGAGCAGGCGGCCGATCTCCTTGGCGGACTTCGGATCGGAGGCGGAGAGCTTCTTCTCGCGCAAGATCTTATCCACCTGGGTCCGTTCGACGAGGTCGTAGCCCGCCCCGAGCAGCCCCTGCTCGAAGGCACCGGAGAGCGCCTCGCCGGAGCCCGGGCTGTTCGCGTGATCGGAGAAGCCGACGACAGCCACGCGCTTGACGCGTGCGAAGTCGAAATCGGTCTTGATCGCGACCGTGGCGGTCGCGCACGCGCCGAGCGCCAGGCCGGCCAACAGGACCGGGAGATGTTTTCTCACATGTTCATTGTAGCGCTTAACCGCCCGCATGCCCATTGAGAGAAGTTGACGCCGGCAAGAGAACGGCGTGTTGGATGGGTGCGCTAAGCTTTCTTCAGCTTGAAGCGGCCCAGTCTGAAGCGGTGCAGGTTCAGCTCGGACTTGCCGCCGACGATGAGCTCGGCCATGGACTTGCCGACGATCGGCGCGAACTTGAAGCCGTGGCCGGAGAAGCCGGCCGCGACGAAGCCGTTGGGAGCGTCGGGCAGGCGGTCCATGATGAAATCGTCGTCAGGCGTGTTGTCGTACCAGCACACGTGGCCCTCGAAGTCGACGAAGTTGGCGAGCTCGGGCATGAACTGCTTGAGGAACTTGCGGCAGGACGCCTCGAACTTCGGCGAGAGGCTGCGCTGCTCATCGGGGTTCGCGACCTTCACGACGGGCCCCTTGCGGTGGTCGCCGATCTTGATGAAGCCCTGGATGTGCACCGGGAAGCCGTAGAAGCCGGCGGCCTGGCTCGCGAAAACGGGGAAATGCTCCGGGCGATAGCGGCCGCGGCCTTCCTGCGGTCTTAAGAACAATTGCTCTTGTTTCGTGATCTTGATCGGGACGCCCCACGGCTTGAGCAGCTCGTTGGACCAGTAGCCCGCGGCGAAGAGGAACTTGTCGGCCTCCCACACCTTGCCCGTCGCGTCCTTGACCGACTTGATCCCGGTCTTGTCCTTCTGGACCGAGACGACGCGCACGCCGTTGCGGATCTTGACGCCCTTGCGCTGCGCGATGGACGCCGTCGCGGCGACGGCGCGGCTGGCCCAGATCATGCCGCCGTCGGGATGGAACAGCGCCCACTTGAACGCGCCCGAGCGATACATCGGGTAGCGCTTCTTCACATCCGGCGGCGCCAGCTTCTCGAAGCGGATCTTGCGGTCCTTGAGGACGGACATGCTCTGCGACTCGTAGCCCGAGGCTTTGGGCGCGAGCTCAAGCACGCCGTTCTGCAGCAAAAGCGTTTCCTCGGAGAGAACGTTCAGCTCGAGCCACATCGGCATGGCCTTGAGCGCCATCTCGGTGTAGAACGAGTCCTTGCCGTAGGTGAGGCGGAACACGCGCAGGTGATCGCCCGAGGCCGCCCACTGGTTGGGGACGTCGCGCTGATCGAGAATGGTGACCGTGTGGCCGAGCAGGGCCAGGTGATAGGCCGTCTGCACGCCCATGATGCCGCCGCCGACGATGATCACCGAATTCTTGACGCTCATTTGGAAAACCGCCCTCTCATCCGCCCAATAGTGCTTTCAACCGATGCGCCGTGATCGACGCGCAGCCACTTGCCGCCTTCGGCCTCGGCCATCTCGCCCAGCTCGACATCCGCCGTCACGACCGTCGTCTTCCCGCCGTTCCATTTCCGGGAACGTACGCGGTCGAGGATCATGTCGTCCGCCGAAAGCTCCCGCGTGAAGCTCACACGAAAGTTGTCCGGCCGGGACCCTCCGAGCGTCCGGAACGCCCCGTCAAAAAAAAGCTCGATCTCCATCTCCGGCCCGGCTTCCTCGCACACCTGGCCGAAGATCACCGCGATGCGGTCCGTGTCCGCGTCTTCCTGGGCCGCGTGAGCCGGACCGCCGTAGCCGTAGGCGGTACGGACCAGATTCGTGCCGTCGATGCAGAACAGGCGACTCATCCGGGCTTATATTAGCAAATCGATACTGAGCGGGGCCCGGTCCAAAAAACGTCGCGCAAAAACGCCCTGAGGACCCTTGACGCCTCCATCCCAGGTCTTTACACTGACAGGGTCCTTCCTCTTAAAATGAAGCGTCTATCGGCGCCTTTGGCGCTCGCCTTCCTGTTGGCCCTGACGCCGGCGCATGCCGCGGACGACGCCGACGCCCCCGCCGCGACGCCCGCCCCGGCCGCGCTCAACTGGCGCGTCATGCCGGCCGACGCCGGCCCCGGGCCGTCGCTCAGCGGCCTCGCCGGCACGCCCTCGCGCGGCCTGCTCCGCGATTTCAAGATGACCCTGGAGGGCCAGCCCGAGAGCAAGGCCAAGGTCGAGCTGTCGCTGGTCCTCGACGATCTGATCAAGAGCGCTGACGCGGTCAAGCCCGCCGAGCAGCAGATCTGGATCGACAATCACCTCGGCGAACTCAACCACGCGATCCGCACCATGTCCAAGGACGCGCCCAAGGCGTTCGCGGTGCAGGCCGCGGCCCAGGCCGCCGGCCTCAACAACCGCGCCGAGCGCTGGAAGGAAGGCCGCGAGCTCGCCGACATCGCGCTCAACTACGATCCCACGGACAAGGACGCCTTGATCGGGCGCTCGCAGGCGAGCTCGGCGCTCGGAGACTTCGCGCGCGGCTACGCCGACGCCGACGCGGTCCTGCGCCGCGCGCCCAACGAGGGCGGGGCCTGGACCGCGCGCGCCGCGGCCTCCTATGGCCTTGGGAACTATCTGCAGGCCGTCGAGGACGCCCGCCGGGCGCTCGCCGTCGACCCCAACGACAAGACCGCCTTCGCGCTGATGAAGCTGTCCGAAGGCCGCACCGCCGCCGCGCCCAAGTTCGAGAACGCGAGCCTGGCGCAGTCCGTCGAGCGCGAGTACCACGGCATGGTCCAGCAGCTCAACCAGGTCGAGGCCATCCGCCAGACGCCGCCGGAGCATCCGGCCGAGAAGGCGGTCCGGCGCTTCGTCGAGACCGCCGGCTCCAAGCTCGCGGTGAAGGATTATCACGGCGCCATCGGCGAGGCCGACAAGGCCCTCGAGCTCGAGCCCGACAACAGCGACGCCCTGTTCTACCGCGCCGCGGCCGAGAACCTGCTCGGACGCTACAGCGACGCGGACCGAGACGCCTCGCGCGGGCTGTCGATCGCGCCCTCCGCCGCGTTCCTGCGCGACGCCCGCGCCTGGGCGTACATCCGCATGGGCCGCTTCGCCGACGCGATCGCCGACGCCAACCACTCGCTCGAGATCGATCCGAAGAACCCCTACGCCTTCGCCAACCGCGGCCACGCGCTGGAAGGACGCGGCGACTACGTGGCGATGGCCGCCGACCTGAAGGCCGCCGCCGAGCTCAACAGCCAGTTCGAGCCCGACTACCGCGACTCGACCCGGCGCCACGGCCTGAGCCCGACACCGATCGCACGCGACAACGCGTCGCTGCCCTTCATCGAGCGGAACGTCCCCGCGCGCGCCCGCTCCTTCGGGGTCGTCCTGATCTTCACCTTGGCCGGCGGCCTGCTCATCGGCTTCGGCCTCATGCACGTCAACAACGGCATACGCAGCGATCGCGACAAGAAGGCGAATCCCCCCTCCGGCATCGAGCAGCATTACGAGCTCGGAAAGGCGATCGGCCACGGCGGCATGGGCGTCGTCTACGAGGCCCGCGACAAGCGCCTCAAGCGGCAGGTCGCCATCAAGATGCTGCGCGAGGAGTTCATGCTCGACGACGCGGCCAAGAAGTCACTGATCGAGGAAGCCACCATGGTGGCCGAGCTCCATCACCCCTCGATCGTGGACATCCACGGCGTCGAGCAGGACGAGCGGGGGCTCTATCTGGTCTTTGAGAGGCTCGAGGGCCGCACCCTCGACGAGCTGATCACCGAGCAGAAGATGCTGCCCCTCTCCGAGATCAAGCGCATCCTCGGCCCCGTCTGCTCGGCCCTCGCCTACGCGCACGGGCGAGGCGTCGTGCACCGCGACCTGAAGCCGGGCAACGTGATGCTGCTCAAGGACGGCGGCGTGAAGGTCCTCGATTTCGGCATCTCGCGCCACGCCGCGCTCTCAGGGAAGGCCGCGACGACGACGCAGACCGTCGTCGGCACCCCGCACTACATGGCGCCCGAGCAGGAGTACGGCGTCATCCGCCGCGAGAACGACGTGTTCGCGCTCGGCGCCGTGCTCTACGAGATGGTCACCGGCGTGCGCCCCTACGACGGGACGACGCCGGCGAAGCTCGCCAAGAGCTACCTGCGCCCGTCTACGCGAGTCAACGGCCTGAGCCCCGAGCTCGACGCCCTGATCGACCGCTCCCTCGAGCCGGACCCCGACAAGCGCCTGGCCACGCCCGCCGAGTTCTGGACCGCCCTCGATGCGATCGGCGACCGTCGCTCCGCCTAAGCGCGGTTGACGGCGAGGAAGATCGTGTGCCGGTCGCTGCGTGCCTCGGTGGAGGAGTCGACGCTCCGCTCCTCGACGTCGAAGCCCGCCTTGCGCAGGCGCATCCCGAAGGTCTTGTCCGGCGTGGATGACCAGACCGCGAGGATGCCGTCGGGACGCAGCGCCGAGTACGCCGCCGCGATTCCATCCTGGGTGTAGAGCCAGTCGTTCGAGCCGCGCGTGAGGCCCTCAGGCCCGTTGTCCACGTCGAGCAGGATCCCGTCGAACTCGGCGAGCTCCGTCTGCAGGCTGTGCGCCACGTCCTGGATCTTCACGACGACGCGCGGATCCTCGAGCGGGCGCCCCGCGAGGTCGGCGAGCACGCCCTTGTTCCATTCGAGGACCGCGGGCATCAGCTCGGCGACGACCACCTGGCCCTTGGGCCCGAGCTCCTTGAGCGCGGCCGCGAGCGTATAGCCCATGCCGAGGCCGCCGATCAGGATGCGCGCCTCCGGCAGGTGCTTGAGCTTGCCGCAGACGATCTTCGCCAGCTCGTCCTCGGACTTGTGGATCGAGCTGCTCATCAGCTCGACGCTCCCCACCCAGATCGTGTAGATGCCGTCCTTGATGGACAGGCGCATCGGCGCGCCATCGCCGTGGATCCGTACTACGCCGAGCTCGTTCTCTTCCCCCATCGTCAGCTAGTGTAGCGGTTGGGAAAAAATAAGCAAGGCGTTTTCATCACTGACGATAATCACTAGTTCCGGAACTAGTGATTACCAGCCCCGGCACCGCCTCGATCATTCACGGGTCTTGCCGCACGTCGTGATGAGCTTCCAGTGCTGAGCCGTCACGGGGATCACCGAGAGGCGCGAGCGCTTGAACAGCATCATGTCCGCGAGCGCGGGCATGCCGCGCAGCTCGTCGAGCGGGACGAAGCGCGCGAGCCTGGAGACGAAGCGCAGATCCACCTGGAACCAGATCGGCTTGTCCGGCGCGGCCTTGGGATCGTAGTGGCCGTCCTTGCGATCGAACTGCGTCGGATCGGGGTACGCTGTGCGGCAGACCTCGGCCGTGCCCGCGACGCCGGACGGCAGCGCGTTGGAGTGGTAGAACAGGACCTTGTCGCCGGTCTTCATCGCCTTCATGAAATTGCGCGCCTCATAGTTGCGCACGCCGTCCCAGCCGCCGGTTTTCTTTTTCGCCAGGTCGTCGATGGAGAAGACGTCGGGCTCGGACTTCATGAGCCAGTGCGCCGTCATCTAGAAGGGCAGGAGCCGGCGGACGCGGCCCTCGATCAGAAACAGCGCGGTGTCCTCGCCCTTGGCGTGCGTGGCGGCGAGGTTGGCCTCGTCGACGGCGCGGTGCAGGGCGTTCATGTACTGGCGCATGACGCTCGAGGAGGCCCGCACGAGCTCAAGGCGTTCGCCGAACGGGCCGCCCCGGCGCTTGGCCATCGCGTCCCAGTAGCCGCGCACGCGGTCGAGAAGAGGCTCCATCCCCTTGCTGCGTCCGGGGAAGGTCCAGAATTTCCCGGGCTGACGCGTCTTGTAGCGGCCCGGCGAGGTCGCGCGCAACAGCTTGGCCTTCGTGAGACGTTCGAGCGCAGCGATCGCCTCGCTGGTCGTACAACCAAGGCGAACCGCCAGGTCCTTGGGGGTCCAGGAGCCGTCGTCGTTGAGAAGGAGCTCGGACGTCCAGTACGAGGTCTCATCGTACGAGACGGCCGTGAACTGCTCGATGCTCATGTGCATCAGATGCTCACGCTTAAGCCGCTCGAAGCCGCCCTCGGCGAGCGTCGGCGAGACCGACGGCACGGACTTGCTGACCGAGCCGACGATAAGCTCATAGGCCTCGGGCGAGCCGAGCACGTCGAGCAGGTAGGCGCGGAACATCAGGCGCGCGCCGTCGGCCGCAGGCGCCAGACGCAGCGCCTTGAGGATCGCGCCGAAGGCCTCCGCGCGCGGCGCCTTAGCGCCTTTCTCCAGGCGCAGGTAGTGGACGTAGGTGAAGCCGAAGTGCCGGCGCCCGCCGTTACGGTGGTAAAAGCGGTAGGCCGACGGGAAGCCGGCTTCCCGTCGCAGGGCCAGCAATGCCTCGGAGAAAGCGCTCATACGCTCATACTATCATACCGCCGTGATTGTTCTCTCCAGGAACGGCATCGCTGCAATTCACATCCGGCCTGGGCGGCGTGACCCCTGCTGAGCTACTAACAATTTGTTAGTAGCTGCGTCGGATGATAAGGGGCAGCGGGCGGAAGAACTGGCGCGGCACGCTCCTAGAGAATACGGGGCGCAGCGCCGTCGTTCCAGGCGATCGGCGTCAGGCCGAGCGTCCGGGCGGAGGCGGTCATGCGCTCGAGATACGGCCCGAGCAGCTCCGGGATGAGGAGGATCGCATCGGCGCCGCCCGCCCGCGCGCGCTCGAGCTGCCAGACGTCCACGACATAGTCCATCATCGCGAGCAGCGCGTCGGGGACCGCCGCACGGACCGCGTCGAGGTGAAGATAATCGCCCGCGTGGAAATTGCGCTCGGTCCAGACGCCGAGCCCCGTGGCCCCCCGTCCCACGGCCGAGACCGCGCGGCGCGCGGCGTACTCGGACGAGGCCTCGCCGCCGGAGACGAGCAGGCCGACACCCGGCTCGGCAAAGCGCAGGTCCATCACGATGCCCGACAAGGCCGGCGCAAAATCACGGGGAGCCCGGGCGTAGCCGGGCAGCGCCCGCAGCACCTCGACGGGCTGCTCCACCTTGAGGCGTTCGATGCGTCGCGAGGCGTGCGCGGCCCTGCCCGCAATGTTTTCCACGGCGGCATGATATCATAGACGCCCCGTGATTCCCTTCCTCTACGGCCTGGTCTGCCTGATCTGGGGCTCGACCTGGCTCGCGATCAAGTTCGGCCTAGACGGCGTGCCGCCGTTCCTGGGCGCGGGCCTGCGCTTTTCCCTGGCGGCCGCGATACTGTGGGGGCTCGTGTTTTTCTCGGGCCTGTCGCCGCGCCTGACGCCGCGCGGACGCCGGGCGGCACTGATCGCCGGCGTGCTCGGCTTCGGCGTCTGCTACTCGCTCGTGTACTGGGCCGAGACGAGGGTGGCGAGCGGGCTTGTCGCCGTGCTGTGCGCGGTCGCCCCCCTGATCACCGCCTTGCTCACCGCCTTCGTCGCACGCACCGAGACCCTGACGCCCCGCAAGGGCGCCGGGATCGCGATCGGCATCGCCGGGGTCGCCGTTCTATTCTGGCCCCAGGAAGACGCCGCCTCCGCCGACACGCTCGGCCTGCTGGCCGCATTCGTCTCGAGCGTGGGCGCGTCGGGCAATCTCGTCGCGCAAAGCCTGTGGTCGAAGAAGGACGACGCCCGCGTGCTCAACGCCTGGTCGATGTCCCTCGGCGCGGTCCTGATCCTGGGCTTAAGCTTCGTCTTCGAGCGCGGCGCGCTCGTGACCTGGACCCCGGCCAACGTCGGGGCGATCTTCTATCTCGCGATCCTGGGCACCGTGGTGGCGTTCCTGTCCTACTACAAGCTGATCCACGCCCTGCCGGCGACGCAGGTGAGCATGATCACGTTGATATTCCCCGTGGTCGCGGTCGTGCTCGGCTGGGTGGTTCTCGGCGAGCGCCTCAACGCCAACGCCGGATTCGGCATCGCCCTGATCATGGGCGGCGTCGGCCTGGCGCTCGCGCGCCGTCGAACGATCGCCCCGGCATCGCTGACATGATGCGCGACACTTCAGACATGCGGCGCCGCTTCGCGACGATCCGGACGATCGTTCTTCTTTCGTTTTTGTCCGGCATGGCGGGCCTCATCTACGAGGTGCTATGGGCCAGGCGCCTCGCTTTGGTTTTCGGCAGCACGGCCCTCGCCCAGACGACGGTCCTGTCCGTCTTCCTCGGCGGCTTGGCGGCCGGGAGCGCCTTGTTCGGCCGCGCCGCGAGCCGCGCCCCCTCGGCGACGAAATTCTACGCGCGCCTCGAATGGGGCGTCGCAGCCCTGGGCCTGGCCGCGCCTCTGCTGCTGCGCGCGCCCGACGGCGCGGCCGGCTGGCTGGGAGTCGCCGGGCTGTTCGCTCAGGCCCTGTTGATGGGAGGGACGATCCCCGCTCTGTGCCGCGCGGCCGGCGGCGAAACGCAGGGCAGCGTGGGGCTCGTCTATGCCTCCAATTCCGCCGGGGCGGTCGCCGGCTGCCTCGGCGCCGGATTCTTTCTGATCCCCGCCTTCGGCCTGGACTGGTCGTTTACCGCCGCCGCCGTCCTCAACGTGCTCGCGGCTTTGGCGGCCGCCGCTGCCGCCGAAGCACCTCCCGAGCCTGCGCGCGCCGCCCCGCGAGACGCGGCGCCGGCGGTACCGCTGCTGTCGCCGGCTCTGATCCAAGGCGCGGTCTTCCTGTCAGGCTTCGTCGCACTGACCTATGAGATCGCCTGGACGCGGCTTCTGTCTCTGACCATGGGCAGTTCGGTGTACTCATTCACGGAAATGCTCGCCGCCTTCATCGCAGGCTCGACTCTCGGAAGCCTCCTGGTCGCGAGCGGTCCTCTGAGGCGCCGCGATCCGGCCCGGCTCCTGTGCCTGGTGCTGTTGGGCGCAGGGGCCTCGGTGCTTGTTACTTTGCCCTTCTACGAGCATCTGAAGATCTATTTCATCCTGCTGCGCCCCTACTTCAGCGACGGCGCTCATGCGTTCTATCTTTTCGAAGCCTTGAAGTTCACCTTGAGCCTGTCCGTGATGCTGGCGCCGGCCGTTTGCCTCGGCATGGCGCTGCCTCTGGCCGTTCGCCTGATCGAGCGCGGCCGCGAGGATCGCGCGACCGACGTCGGCCGGGTGTTCGCCGCCAACACGGCCGGGAACATGGCCGGCGCCTTCGCGGGATGGCTGGTCCTGCCCTGGCTCGGCGTCGAGGGCATCCTCCGCGCGGGCACGACCGTGTTCATCGTGGTGGGATTCGTCATTTTTTGGATAGCATGGCCGATGCCGGCCGGCCGCCGCCGCGCTCTGGCCCTCGCTGGCTTCGCCGCGCTCTTGGCCTACCGCGCCTGGCTGCCGCGCTGGAATCCGGAACTGATGGGCCAAGGCTACTTCCGCGTCCACGCGGACTCGGCCCGAGGGAGCTTCGCCGATTACAAGAATGTTCTTACGGGAATGGCGCACACCATCTATGCCCTGGATGACCGGGAGGCCACCGTGACCGTCTCAACCGCGGTGAACGGAACGCTCTCTTTGAGGATCAACGGAAAGACCGACGCCTCCACCGGCGCGGACATGAAAACGCAGATTCTTCTCGGCGCGCTGCCGATGCTGCTCAATCCCGGGGCCCGCGACGCGCTCCTCATCGGCTGGGGCAGCGGCGTCACCGCCGGCTCGATGCTGCGCCACCCGCTGAGCCGCCTGGACGCCGTCGAGCTCATCCCCGCGGTCGTCGACGCCTCGCGGCTCTTCTCGACGCACAACGGCGGGGCGCTCGATGATCCCAGGCTCACCCTGACCCATGAGGACGCGAAGACCTTTCTGCTGCGTCCCGGCCGGCGCTACGACGTCATCGTCAGCGAGCCCTCCAATCCCTGGATGGCCGGCATCGGGGATCTGTTCTCCGTCGAATTCTACGGCCGCGCCCGCGAGCGCCTCGCACCCGGCGGGATCATGGTCCAGTGGTTTCACGCCTACGAGATGAACGATGAGCTTTTCTCCATGGTCCTGAGGACATTCCGTTCCTCGTTCCCAAGCGTGACGGTGTGGAACATACCCGACAGCGACATCCTGCTCGTGGGCTCCACCGAGCCGCTTCAGCCCGATTTCGCCGCGATGGATCGCGCCTTCGATTCGCGGGCCGTTCGCGAGGACATGCGCCGGGTCGGCGTCGGCCGCCTCAGCACCTTGCTGGCCGCGCAATCAGCCAGCGAGGAGCGCGTCCTCGCCATGAGCGGCTCGGGCCCGTTGAACGAAGAGCTGCGGCCGCGGCTCGAGTACGGCGCTCCGAAGGCCTTCTTCCACGGGCAAGCCGTAGCCCTGGCCGACATGCACGATGAACGCATCGACCCCCGGCTCCGCGACGGCCTTCTCCTGGCCCGCTACGCCCGCGCCCGCGGCCGCCCTCTGAGCCGGGAAGAATACATGGACCTCATGACCTTTCCTTACGGAGCCCGCGAGAAGGAGATCTTAAACAGGCTTATACTGGATTGGAAGGCCGCCCATCCGCGCGACCCTACGGCGGCCGAGACCGCGCTGATGCTCAAGAAGTACGGGAAGATCTAACGCCGCGTCGCGGCGAGGAAATTCGAGAGCATCTTAAGGCCGAGAGGCGTAGCGACGGATTCCGGGTGAAATTGGACCCCTTCAACAGGCCGGTCCAAAAGACGTAAACCCATAAGCGAACCGTCATCCGCACGCGCCGTGACGACCATATTTTTCGGCAGAGGTTCCGCGGCCACAAGACTGTGATAGCGCGCCACGGTGAGGCGTTTAGGTAATCCCTTAAAGACGCCCTTGCCGTCGTGCGTGATCACACATGTCTTGCCGTGCATAAGCCGTTTGGCTCTAATGACAGGCCCGCCGTTCGCCAAGGCTATCGCCTGATGGCCTAGGCAAACCCCCAAGATAGGGATCGTCAACGGTGCTTTTTCCACGAGTTCTAGAAGTATTCCGGCGTCCTCCGGCCGTCCTGGACCCGGGGACAGGATGATTCCGTCGGGTTTGAGCGCCAAAAACTTTTTGACCGTCAACGAATCATTCCTCAACACTTTGCAGTCATGCTTCAAAAACCTCACGGCCTGGTAAAGGTTGTAGGTAAACGAGTCATAGTTATCCAACAAGAGGATCATTTCAATCCTCCCAACGCCTTACGCAAGCCCGACAGTTTATGCATCACCTCGTTCCATTCCGCCGCCGGGCTCGAGTCCGCGACGATGCCCGCCCCCGCCTGAAGGCGGACCTTATCCCCCTCGAGCTCAAGCGAGCGGATCGAGAGGCACGAATCGATGTTCCCCGCATAATCAGCCTGCACCACGGCCCCGGCATAAAAGCCCCTCGGCTCCCGCTCGAGCCCCGCGATGATCTCCATCGCGCGGACCTTCGGCGCGCCGCTGACCGTTCCGGCCGGGAACGAAGCGACGAGCGCGTCCCAGGCGGTCTTACCCTTGTCGAGGATGCCTTCGACCTCGCTGACCAGATGCATGACATTGGAAAAGCGGCGCGTGAGCATGAAACGCTTGACCGACACGGACCCCGGCGCGCACACGCGGCCGAGATCGTTGCGGGCAAGATCAACGAGCATCAGGTGCTCGGCGCATTCCTTCTCGCTAGCGCGCATCTCGGCTTCCAGGCGTTTATCCTGAGCATGCGTTTTGCCGCGAGGACGCGTCCCCGCGATCGGGCAATTGCGCGCCGCGCCACCGACCACGCGCACGAGCCGCTCCGGAGTCGCCCCGATCCACGCGCGCTCCCCGTCGAGGAGGCAGAACCCGTAGGGCGTGATGTTGGCCGCGCGCACCGCGCGATAAACCGAGAACGGCCCGCCGCTGACGCGCGCGCTGAAGCTGTCCGACACGACGGCCTGAAACACATCCCCGGCGACGATGTGCTTCTTGATCCTCGCCACGCTCTTGAGATACTTCGCGCGCCCGCGGGCGGCCCTCATCGGCAGGAGCCGCCCCGACGGGGCCGGCACGTGGACGGGGCCCGCGCCGCGCAAAACGCCTTTAAGCTCGGCCGCGAGCTTTTTCGCCCGGCGCCTGCCGCCCGCGCCCGTGACGAGCGCGCTCAGCATCGCCTTGCCGTCTTCGATGATGAGCGTCGCGTTGAACAGCATCATGAAGCCTTCGTCGGCTTCCGCGTTCATCTTGACCGGCTCGAGGTGGCGTATCATCTCGTAGTCGAGCAGGCCGACCGCGCCCGCGTCGAACGGATGCCCGCCTCGGCTTCTGATTTTTTCGAGACGCTTGCCGATGACCGCGAACGGCTCGCCTGGGATTTTTTTCTTGCGTCGGGCAGTGACGGAATACACCCGCCCCTTGATGACGCGAAGCGTCTCGAACGGCTGCACCCCGATCCACGCCCGCCTACGCCCGTCCTCGACCTTCTCGATCAGGTAGCCGCGCCCGCCTTCGCCGGCGAGGCGCTCGAAGCACGCCGCGGGATCAAGCCCTTTGAGGCCGAGATTTATTTTGACGACGGAAAAGTTCTTAGGCATCAAGGCTTACTGCTGATAATCACTCTTCCCGGGAAGAGTTCATTTCGTTTTCTTCTTGAGCAACGTGTCGAGCGCCGTGAAATAGGACTCGATGCCCTTCCCGTAAAGCTGGCCCACGCACGCCGGCTCGATGACTGACACGCGCCGAAACGGCTCGCGCTTCTTGATGTTGGACAGATGCACCTCGATCGTCGGCACGCAGATCGACGCGACCGCGTCGCGCAGGGCGTAGCTGTAGTGGCTGTAGGCGCCGGGATTGAACACGATGCCCGCGGCCCACTTGCGGTGGGCGTGAAGGATATCGATCAGCTCGCCCTCGTGATTGGACTGTCTGGCGCGGATGACGGCACCCTTCTTCTTGGCATACACCGTCAATTTCGAGTTCAGCTGGGCCAAGGTCATCGTGCCGTAGACCTCCGGCTCGCGCTCACCCAGGAGATTGAGATTAGGCCCGTTCAAAACGAGGATGTTTTTCACAAGATCTCCCGGATCGCGCGCAGTATCTCCTTATCCGACACGAAGACCACCAGCGGGCGTCCCGGCGCGCGCAGAAGCACGAAGCGCGCCCGTCCTCCACGCGCTTTCTTGTCGCGCCGCGCCAGCTCAAGCAGGCGGCGCGGCTCGATGCGGCGGGGCAGGGGGACAGGCAATGTCGAAAGGAAGCGGTCTGCCTCGGCGGCGAACGAGGCCTTGAGCCCCGAGCAGCGGTGCGACAGGCGCAGGGCGACGCGCATGCCCCAGATCACGGCCTCGCCGTGACGCAGCGCGCCCAGGCCCGACGCGGACTCGAGCGCATGGCCGAGCGTGTGGCCGAAATTGAGGAGCTCGCGCGGGCCCTTGGTCTCGCGGTCGTCGCTGTCGACGATCTTACGCTTCCAGGCGGCGCAGCGCTCGACGACCTTGCCCGTTAAAACGGGATCTCCGGCCAGCAAAGCGTCCCAGTTGCCGACGATCAACGCCCAGATGGCGGGCTCGAACACCAAGCCATATTTCAATGCCTCACCGAAGCCCGAGATGCGCTCACGCGGCGGCAGGCTCTTGAGGACATCCGGATCGCACACGACGGCGCGCGGCCGGTGGAAGCAGCCGGCGAGGTTCTTGCCGCCCGCGAGGTTGATGCCGGTCTTGCCGCCGAGGCCGCTGTCGAGCTGGCCGAGCAAGGTGGTGGGCACGGTCACCCACGGGATGCCGCGTTGGAAGATCGCGGCCGCGAACCCCGCCGCGTCGGTCACCGAGCCGCCGCCGAGCGCCACGACAGCGGAGTCGCGCCCGAGGCCCGCGGCGAGCATCGAGGACAGCAGGTCCGACACCGAGTCCCAGGTCTTGGCCGCTTCGCCCGAAGGCAGCAGGTGGCGATGGACCTTGAGGCCCGCGCGCTTCAGGGATCTCTCGACGCCGGGCCCGAAGCGCCGCCAGGCGCCCGCTTCGGACACGAGCGCCACGCGCCCCGACGGGGCCAGGCCGCGCGTCCAGGAACGCGCGCGCAGGCGCACGCCGGGCTCGACGAATAGCTTCTCGACGCTCATGGGATCCTCCGGGCGATGATCTGAGCCGCGGCCAAGGGAGAGTTGGCCGTGGTGGATACGCTCCAGTCGGCTCCGGCGTACGCCGCGCGGCGCTGGGTCAGGAGCTTGCCCACGCGGGCGCTCAGCGTGCCGCCCGCCAGAAGCGGCCGGGACGCGCGCTTGGGGCCGAGACGGCGCACCAGCTCCGCCCGGGAGCAGGACAAGGACACGAGATAGCCTTTCTTCACGATCGCCCGATGGCGCGGATCGAGCAAGGTGCCGCCGCCCAGGGCCACGATGACGCCGGGGCGCTTCGCGGCGCGCATCAGGGCCTTGCGTTCGAGCTCGCGGAACGCGGCCTCGCCGCGCCGCGCGAACAGGGAGGCGACGCTCGAGCCCGCCGCGCGCTCGATGGACTGATCGAGGTCGATGAACGGCCGGCGCAGGAGCCGGGCGAGCTCCTTGCCGACGACGGATTTCCCCGTGCCCATGAAACCGGTGAGGTAGATGGTCGGCCTCATTTGCGCCACGCCGTGAGTCTAGGGAGGATTTCCTGCATGGAATCGCCGCCGAACTTGGTGAGGACCGCGTCGGCGAGGACCAGGCAGACCAAAGACTCGCCGATCACCGCGGCGGCCGGGACCGCGCAGACGTCGGAGCGTTCGATGTGCGCCTTCGCGGGCTTCATCGTACGCAGGTCGACGGAATCGAGCGGCTTCATCAAGGTGGCGATCGGCTTCATCGCCGCGCGCAATACGAGGGTCTGCCCCGTGGACATCCCCCCGTCGAGGCCGCCGGAGCGGTTCGTGCGGTAGGCGACCTTCTTGCCTTTCGGCTCGTAGGCGTCGTGCACGCGCGAGCCGGGGACGCCCGCGCCGCGAAAGCCGTAGCCGATCTCGACGCCTTTGATCGCGTTAAGGGACATCAACGATTGAGACAGGGGCCCCTCGAGGCGGCGGTCCCATTGGGCGTAGCTGCCCAGGCCGACGGGGAGGCCCTCGGCGAGGATCTCGAACACGCCGCCGAGCGTGTCGCCGGCAGATTTGGCTTCGTTGATGCGGGTGACCATGCGTTTGGAAAAATCCGCGTTGGCGCAGCGGACCGGGTTCATGTCGGTCAATTCGTTAAGCTTGGAGACCGGGCACGGCAACGGCGAGTCGTCGGTCTCACCGCCGATGGCGACGACGCGACTGGCGACGACGACTCCGCATTCGTGTAAAAAGCGCCGCGCCGCGGCGCCAAGGGCCACGCGCATGGCGGTCTCTCGGGCCGAGGCGCGTTCGAGGACGTCACGCATATCGTCGAAGCCGTATTTGAGCTTCCCGACGAGATCCGCATGGCCCGGCCGAGGTATGTCGACGCGCCGCGCAGCGGGCGCGTCGGAAGGTTCCGCGCCCATGATCCCTTCCCAGTTTTTGAAGTCGAGATTAGGCACGAGCAAAGCGAGCGGAGATCCAATGGTTTTGCCGTTTCGAATCCCAGATAGGATCTCGATCTTATCGCCTTCGATCTTCTGACGATTCCCACGACCATGGCCCTTCTTCCGCCGCAACAGGTCGGCCTGAACATCGGCTGCGGCAAGATTCAATCCGGCGGGCAGTCCTTCGAGGATACCCACCAGGGCCTTGCCGTGGGATTCGCCGGCCGTCAAATATCGAAGGATCATGAGATCTCCTTAATGAGCCGTCCGGCCAATAGGGCCTTTCTTCGCGGGCCGAGGGGACGGTCCCAAAACTCCCAGGCGCGCAGCGCCTGAAACACAAGCATGGCGGTGCCGTCTAATGTCCGCGCCCCAAGCCTTTCAGCATGCCGTTGAAACGCCGTTTTCTTCCCGTACACAAGATCCACCGCCGCGACCGGGGCCCGTAGCGATTTTGGCGCAGGCGAAATATCAGGGTTCCCGTTCTGGCCCAGGGGCGTGGCGTTGATCCAGATGTCGGCGTTCCTCGGTGCCCCCGACGAGAAGCTCGTTTTCGGAAAGTAGGGCGCCAGGTCGCGTACACATTCTTTTGCCGTTGATGCCGTTCGGTTCGTGAAACGCACGCTGCGGGCGCCCGCGCGCGCGACCGCCCACCCGGCGGCCCTGGCGGCGCCTCCAGCGCCAAAGATGAGCGTATGTTTGCCGGACATCACGACGCCCGCGAATTTTAATGCGTCCCTTAAACCGTCGGCGTCGGTGTTGTGCCCGGTGAACGTTTTGCCCTCGAACCGAAGCACGTTCGCGGCCCCGATGGCCCTGGAAGCGGGCGTCAAACGGCTCGCCGCTTTCGCGGCTTCGATTTTAAATGGGATCGTGACGCTGGCGCCGCGCCAACCTGCTTTTCGCGACCGCTGCGCGGTCGCGGTGAAATGTCCGGATTCAACGACAACGGCTTTGTACGAAATTTTTCTATTAATCAGGCGTCCCAAAATTTTGAACAACTTTGGCGAGCGCGTGTGCCCCAGAGGCCTTCCGAATATACCCAACTTCATTTGGCCCGCTCCAAAATGTCGTCATAGAACGAGGGGTAGCTGATTTCTGCGCACGAAGCCCCAATGATCGTGCTCTCTCCCGACGCGAGCATCCCCGCGATGAATCCCGTCATCGCGAGGCGGTGATCGCCCAACGAATCCACCTTTGCTCCTTTAAGCGTCTTCGTCCCCGTAATGAGAAGGTCGTCCCCTTCGACGCGCGCTCTCACCCCGAAAGCACCCAACAATTCGGCAATTCCATTTAGCCGGTCGCTTTCCTTGTGTCGCAGTTCCCCCAGGCCCCGAAAGCGGCTCTCGCCCGTAGCCCGCGCCGCGGCCAGCGCGAGTATCGGCACCTCATCGATGAAGCCCGGAACCTCCTCGGCTGAGATATCGACGCCGTGCAGATCCGAGGATGACACGATCAGATCCTCGATCTCCTCGCCCCCCTCACCGCGCATCGGCTCACGGTGGATGTCGGCACCCATACGCGCGAGGACCGACAGGTACCCGGTCCGTGTGGCGTTCGCGCCCACACCGCGGATCGCGAGCTCGCTGCCCGGGGCGAGCGTCGCGGCGACGACCCAGAACGCCGCGGACGACGGGTCTCCGGGGATGCGCACCTTGCTCGCCTTGAGCCTCGAGCCGCCCGAAACCGTGGCCTTGAGGCCCGTCAGCCGCACGGGCGCCCCGAACGCCGCCAGCATGCGCTCCGTATGGTCGCGCGTCGCCGCCGGCTCGATGACCGTCGTCTCGCCGGCGGCATGCAGGCCCGCGAGCAGGATCGCCGATTTGACCTGCGCGCTCGCCATCGGCGTCGTGTACTCGATGCCCTTGAGCGAACCTCCGGCGATGCTGATCGGGGGCGTCCCGGCCTCGCTCAGCCCGATCGTCGCTCCCATCAGCCGCAGGGGCTCGGCCACGCGCCGCATCGGACGCCGGGTCAGGGACTCGTCGCCGATGAATTGCGACGCAAAGGGATGCCCGGCGAGCACCCCGGACAGGAGGCGCATCGTCGTGCCGGAGTTCCCCGCGTCAAGCGGCCCCGCGGGCGCCTTCAGGCCGCCCAGGCCGCGCCCGCGCACGCGCACGTCAGGTGCGCGGCCCGTGATCTCGACGCCGAGCGCCTCAAGGCAGTTCCGCGTCGAGGCGACGTCGGCCCCGGACGACAGGCCCTCCACGACGGTCTCTCCCACGGCCAGCGCGCCGATGATCAGAGCGCGATGAGAAACCGACTTGTCGCCCGGCACGCGGACCTCCCCCTGGAGGCGGCCGCCACCGGCGACAGAGCGGTCCTTCACCCGCGGCCCTTGAGCGCGGGCGTGGCCAAGGTGCGTCCCAGCGCGCCCGCGATCGCCGCCAGGTCGTGCATCAGCACGGCGAAATCGTCGGGATGCAGTGCCTGAGGCCCGTCGCACAGCGCCTGGTCGGGGCGGTCGTGAACCTCGATCATGACACCGTGCGCGCCGGCGGCGACGGCCGCCCGCGCCATCGGGGCCACGCGCGCGCGCACGCCGGTCGCGTGGCTCGGATCGACGATGATCGGCAGATGGCTCAGCTCCTTGACCGCGGGGACCACGTTCAGGTCGAGCGTGTTGCGCGCGTGATCGGAGAAGGCGCGGATGCCGCGCTCGCACAGGAAGATGTTCGGGTTTCCCTCGCTGAGCAGATACTCCGCGGACATGAGCCACTCGTCCAAGGTCGCCGACATGCCGCGCTTGAGCATGACCGGCTTCTTGAGCTGGCCGAGCTCCTTGAGCAAGGCGAAGTTCTGCATGTTGCGCGCGCCCACCTGGAGCACGTCGGCGTACTCGGCCACATCGGCCAAGGTGCGCTGGTCGAGCACCTCGGTCACGATCGGAAGCCCCGTCTCCTTGCGGGCGAGCGCCAGAAGCTGAAGGCCTTTCTTGCCCATGCCCTGGAACGCGTACGGCGAGGTGCGCGGCTTGAACGCACCGCCGCGAAGCATCTGCGCCCCGGCGGCCTTCACCCGGCGCGCGATGCGCAGCATCTGCTCCTCGCTCTCCACCGCGCACGGCCCCGCGATCACGACGAGACCGGGTCCGCCGATGCCGTACGGCCCCACGGGCACGACGGTGTCCTCATGCTTGAAGTCGCGGCCGGCGAGCTTGTAGGTTTTCGAGACGCGCACGGCCTCGCGCACGCCGGGCAAAGTCTCGAAGAGGGCCGCGTCGAGGGCGCCGGAGTTGCCGGTGATGCCGACGGCGACATTCAGTTTACCGGGAATCACGTGAGGCTTGAGCTTCAAGGACCTCACTTTCGCAAGAACGTCGTTGAGCTGCTTTTTTGTATGGTCCGACTGCATGAGGATCAACATTTTTATATCTCCAAAGCTTTGACTAATCTTTTGGCCAGACGCTTAACGTCGCCGGCGCCTCTGGCGCCGGCAAGCACCAAGGCACTTCCCACCACCACGCCGTCGGCATACAGCGCCAGCGCCTTGGCCTGCGAGGGCTCGGCGATCCCGAACCCGACCATCAAAGGCTTGCCGGTTAATTTTCGTACATGCGCGATCCGTTGCGCCAGATTGGGCGCCAGACCTTTCCGTACGCCGGTGACTCCTTCGCGGCTCACATAATAAACGGCCGAGCCGGAGGCTCGGCCGATCATCGCGAGCCGTCGATCCGTTGTGGTCGGCGAAGCGAGCTGCACCAGTTCGACGCCGTACCGCGCGAGTTCTCGATCCGTTGCCGTTGATTCCTCGACCGGCAGGTCGACGATGAGCACCGCAGACACGCCGCAGTCACCGCATAGTTTCGCGAACTTTTTTGTTCCCAGACGCAGGACCGGATTGAGATACGTAAACAGAACGACAGGGATACTTACGCCGCCCCTTCTGAGGTCCCTCACGAATCCCGCGGCCTTTTTCAACGTCATGCCTTTGGCGAGCGCCCGCTGCCCGGCGGCTTGAATCACCGGCCCATCCGCGACCGGATCAGAGAACGGCACCCCCACTTCCAAAATGTCCGCCCCCGCCGCGATGACGGCCCTCGCCGCTCGCAGGCTGGCCTCATACGAAGGATCCCCCGCGACGAGAAACGGCACGAAGCCCGCGCGCCCGAAGGCCCGCCGCCCGTGAAGCGCCCGCGCCAAGGTCACGGGCATAGCGTCCCCAGATCCTTGTCGCCGCGTCCGGACAGATTGACCATGACCACGTCGTTCTTCTTGAATCGTTTTTTTGCCTTGATCAAATACGCGATCGCATGCGCGCTTTCCAGAGCGGGGAGTATTCCTTCGAGACGGCACAGCTCATGCGCCGCCGACAGGGCGTCCTTATCGGACGCCTGAGCGTACTTCGCCCGTCCCAGTCGTCGCAGCTCCGCGTGCTCGGGCCCCACGGCAGGGTAGTCGAGCCCGGCGGAGATGCTGTGCGTGGGCAGGACCTGACCGTTTTTATCTTGAAGCAGATAGGTATAGGTCCCGTGCAGAACCCCGGGCACGCCTCCCGAGAATCGTGCCGCATGCCGGCCCGGCCCGGGACCGGTCCCACCCGCCTCGACGCCGGTCAGCCTGACCTTGGCATCCTTCAGGAACGCGGTGAAGATGCCGATCGCGTTCGAGCCGCCGCCGACGCAGGCGATGATCTCGCGCGGCAGGAGCCTCTCTTCCTTCAATATCTGGGCGCGAGCCTCGACGCCGATCACCGTCTGGAAATCGCGCACCATGGTCGGGTACGGGTGCGGGCCGAGGGCGGAGCCCAGAACGTAGAAGGTTTCGCGGCTGTCGGAGGACCAGGCGCGCAGGGCCTCGCTCGTGGCGTCTTTAAGCGTGCGCGAGCCCGCGTCGACGGCCACGACCGTGGCGCCCATCATGCGCATGCGCGCGACGTTCGGCGCCTGGCGCGCCATGTCGTCGGTCCCCATGTACACGACGCAGGGCAGCCCCGCGCGCGCGGCCGCCGCCGCGGTGGCCACGCCGTGCTGCCCGGCACCCGTCTCGGCGATGACGCGCTTCTTGCCCATGCGCCGCGCGAGCAGGATCTGCCCGACGGTGTTGTTGATCTTGTGCGCGCCGGTATGGGTCAGGTCCTCGCGCTTGAGCCAGACGCGCAGACCGAGCATCTCGCTGAGGCGGCCGGCGAAGGTCAGCGGCGTGGGCCGGCCGACGAAGGTCGCCAGCTCGTGCTTGAGCTCGGCCTTGAAGCGCGGGTCGCGCCGGGCGGAGGCATAGGCGGCCTCGAGCTCGCGCAAAGGCTCAATGAGCGTCTCAGGGACGAAGCGTCCGCCAAAAGGGCCGAACCAGCCAGGCCGATTCGCCTGCGGCGAATCGCTCGAGGGGATTTTCATTGCCCAGGGAGGATAGCAGACCCCCCGGGCCTTGTCGAGGACGGGCGAGGCTAAATGCTAGATTCGTTCGCCCTCAGCGGGCGCTATGGACACGTTAATCCCGGCGTTTCTTGAAGTCTGGCGTTCTGAGGCACTCAAAGAAGTCCTCCGTATCTTTATTTGGCTATGCAGCATCAACGCCGGCTTCTGGATCCTGGCCCGGATCATGGGCGCGGTCGTGGACGTGTTCTCCGAGCTGTTCTGGGAGGACCTCTGGGGAGCGCTCGCGACGGTCTATAACATCGCCTTGGCCGTGTTCTTCGCCGCCATCATCTTCGTCTCCGCGACGAAAGGCGCGCCGCCGAAGGATGTCATGTGGCGGGAGATGTGCGGATTCGTGCTCCTCTATATGGCTCTGGGCGCATCGTACATGGACGCCGCCACCCACCAGATCAACGAATACGCCCGCCCCGGCTACGCTTTAGGCCTCATCGGCTACATCCTCTTCGCCGCGTTCCCGCGCCTGGTGGCCCATCCCGAGCTATACAGCCTGATCAAGGTGATGAAGGCGGTGGCCGACAGCTGGGTGGGCACGGCATTCACCGTTTTCTTCGTGGGCGGCATCATCTGGGGCATCGCCCACCGGGGCCTGCGGGAGATGTTCTACCACCTGAGCCCCTTCCTGTGGTTCATCGGGGCCCTCAAACACCCCCCCATCCGCGTCCGCCGAGAGTAATCTTGTCCGGGTGGCAGGCCTGACACCAAAGAAGCGACCCCCTCGCCGCAAGCGGCGAGGGGGTCTTTTTCAGGCGGTGTTCGTCAGCTGATTAGAGCTTGCGAACGTTGCCGGCGCGGGGTCCCTTCTCGGACTGCTCCACGTCGAACTCGACGGCCTGATTCTCGGCCAAAGTCTTGAAGCCATCGCCCATGATGGACGAGTGGTGAACGAAGAGATCCTTAGATCCGTCGTCCGGCGTGATGAACCCGAAGCCCTTCTGATCGTTGAACCACTTCACTTTTCCGGTAGCCATTGTCTTGTATGTCCTCTTTCTTGCGTCTTGCTCACGTACGTCTTATGTGGCGCGGGAAACGTTTTCCCGTACTTAGATTATACCACGAGACGGCCGTCGACGGCGTGTTATTATTGTGACAAATGAGGCTATTTTGAGGGGGGGTGTTTTAGGGACTTACGGCGTCAAAAAACGCACGTAGAAGCCGCGGGCTCTTGATCCCCGGCGCGCTTTCGACGCCGGAACTGACGTCGAGGGCCCAGGGCCGAGCCGCGCTCGCGGCTTCGGCCGCGTTGTCGGGAGTCAGCCCCCCCGCCAGGATCACGCGCGCGCCGGTGGCGCGCCAGGACTGAGCCGTCTTCCAGGCCTTGCGCTGGGCACGGACGGAAGGGCCGCGGCCGGCGCGGCGGTCGGCGTCGGTGCGGGAGGGTTCGATGAGGACCATCTTCCCCCGCAGGGGACGGGCGTCCAGGGTCACGGCCTGGATGACGCGAACGCCGATGCCGCGGGGGACTGTGCCATAGATCTGAACGGCGTCGAGACGAAGCTCGCGGACGACACGGCGGAGCTCTTCGGCGGCGACATGCCGGAAGACGCCGACGGCGAGGACGCCTTTGGGAATTGACGCCCGGACACGACGGGCCTTGGGGGGCGTCAGATACCGGGGGGTGTTGGGAACGAAGATCATGCCGACGGCCCAGGCGCCGAGCGCGCCCGCGAGGCGGGCGTCCTGGGGGCGGGTGACGCCGCAGACCTTGATCCTCATGCCAGAAACTCGGTCAACGCGGAACCGGGGTCGGGGTGCTTCATTAAGGAGGACCCTATCAAAAAGCCTTTGTAGCCTAACGGCGATAACGAATCGAGGTCGCTGCGTGAGCGCAGGCCGCTTTCGGCGACGGTGGTGATTCCAGGAAGGCAGACCAACGGCGCTAAGCGACGAGCCACGTTTAAATCCACTTTTAACGACTTCAAGTCTCGGGAATTGACGCCGATCAGAGTGCCGCCGGCGGCTAGCGCCGCCTCGGCTTCGGACTCGTTATGGACTTCGATGAGAACGGATAAACCCAACGACACGGCAGCGGCGTGCATCTCGGGAAGTCGAGGACCCAACAGGGCGGCGATGAGGAGGACCGCGTCCGCGCCGATGGAGCGGGCTAGCTCAAATTGATAGTTATCAACGACGAAGTCTTTCATCAATAACGGAGTGGTCGGGCAGCTGTCGCGGGCGCCCGCCAAAAAGCTGTAGTCGCCGCCGAAGAACTCCGGCTCGGTTAAAATCGATATGGCGGCGGCTCCTGCTGAAGCATACGCTGCCGCGATCCTCGCGGCGGATATCGGAGAGGGGTCGGGGTGCAATAGACCTTCGGACGGAGAGATGAATTTAACCTCGGCGATCACCTGCGGGCCCGGCATCGACAGCGCCTTTTTCAACGACATGGGCGGGTGATCGTACAGGGGTTGGGTGCGAAGCCAATTCACGGGACGAGAGATTTTTTCCCTCGTAATGCGCTCCTTGGTGCGATCCCCGATCTTCCCGAGGATGCCGAGGTCAGACACCGGCGGTCAGCCGCCTGAGGATCGCCAGCGACGCGGCCGCCCTCCCCGAATCGACCGAATCGGCGGCCATCGCCAGGCCATCCTTCCAGTCACGAGCCAAGCCCACGACCATCAAGGCCGCGGCCGCATTGAGCAGGCATACCTCGCGGGCGGGGCCGGACTCGCCGAAGAGTATCGCGCGGGTGATCCACGCATTCTTATTCGCGTCGCCGCCGGCCAGGGCCGAAAGCGGGCGGCGCTTGAGCCCCAGGGACTCGGGCGTCACCTCGGAGACAGTCACCTTTCCGCGGCGAAGCCGCGCGACCACGGTCGGGGCGCTCAACGAGAGCTCGTCAAGGCCGTCCTTCGACGAGACCACCATCGCGTCCTCGCTTCCCAGCGCTTTCAAGGCCTCGGCCAGGGGCTTCACGAGGCCGGTCGAATAGACCCCGAGCAGCTGACGCTTCGCGCCCGCGGGGTTGGACAGCGGGCCGAGAAGGTTGAAGACCGTGCGCGTGCCGAGCTCGCGTCGCACCTGCCCTACGCGCGCGACGGCGGGATGGTGCGCGGGCGCGAACAGGAAGCCCACGCCGGCGACGTCCACGCATTCGGCGGCGAGGTCGGCGGACACGTTCGTCCTCACGCCGAGAGCTTCTAAAACGTCCGCGGAGCCGGAGCGGCTGGAGACCGCGCGGTTGCCGTGCTTGGCGACGGCGGCACCCGCTCCCGCCGCGACGAAGGCGACCGTCGTCGAGATGTTGAAGGTGCCGGAGCCGTCTCCGCCGGTGCCGCAGGTGTCGAGCAGGGGCCGCCTTCGGGGCTTGACCTTGACCGCGCGCGCGCGCATCGCTTCGGCGAAGCCGACGAGCTCGGGGACCGTCTCGCCGCGCACGCGCAAGGCCGCGAGGAAGGCCCCGGCCTGGGCGTCGGTGACGCCGCCGCCGATCAGCGCGTTCATGGCGGCGCGCGCCTGGGCTCGATCGAGCGCCCGGCCGGCGAGAACGATTTTAAGCAGCTCGGTGAATTTATTCATGAGATTTTCCGGTCGGCTCAGGCTTTCGGCAAGGTGAGCTTGAACGTCGAGCCCTTGGGCCCGGTCTCGTGCGTCACCGCGCCGCCGTTGCCCTCGAGGTATTTGCGAGCGAGCGAGAGGCCAAGGCCCATGCCCTTGGGCTTGGTGGTCATGAAGGCCTCGTACATGACGTCCGAGATCTTCGGGTCGACGCCCTTGCCGGTGTCGGTGACCGCGATCGTCAGGCCGTCCTTGCCCGACGCGGTCGCGACCTTGACCGTGCCCTTCTCTTCCTGGGCGGCGAAGGCGTTATCGAGAAGGCGCCTGAGCGCGTCGCCGACCGCCTTGCCGTCGAATTTCGCGGAGACGCCCTTCGCCCCAAGCTTGAGGTCGATCTTGCCGCCCTCGGGCTTGGGGTAGTTCTCGACCGTGTCGGCGACGACGGAATCCAGAGGCATCGTCTCGGCGGCGGGCTCGTACGGGCGCGAGAAGGTCAGCATGTCGGCCAGGAGCTTGTCGGCGCGCGCGATCTCGCTCTCGATGATCTTCAGGTGCTTCTCAACCTTGGGGTCGAGCTTCGCCTGGCCCAGCTTGGCGCGCACGAAGTAGGACGAGTTGTTGATCACGGCCAGCGGGTTGCGCAGGTCATGGCCGATGACGGACGCGGCGCGTCGCAGAAGCTCTTGCTCGCCCTTATTCATCACAGCCCCGGCTTGGTCATCAGCTCGGGCTTGATCCAGTCCGCGAACTGCTGCTCGGTGACGAGCTTAAGCTTGAGGGCCGCTTCTTTGAGGGTCAGGCCCTCGGCATGAGCCGTCTTCGCGATCTTGGCCGAGGCGTCATAACCGATGTGGGTATTGAGCGCCGTGACGAGCATCAAAGACCGGCGCATCAATTCATCGATCCGCTTCTCGTCGGCCTCGATGCCGACGGCGCAGTGCTCGGTGAAGCCGCGGATGCCGGCCGCGAGGAGCTTCGCCGAGTGCAGGAAGTTGTGGATGATCAAAGGCTTGAACACATTGAGCTCGAAGTTACCCGACGCCCCGCCGATGTTGATGGCGGCGTCGTTGCCGAGCACCTGCGCGGCGATCATCGTGACGGCCTCGCTCTGCGTGGGGTTGACCTTGCCGGGCATGATCGACGAGCCGGGCTCGTTCTCGGGGATGCGCAGCTCGCCCAGGCCCGCGCGCGGGCCCGACGCCAGCCAGCGCACGTCGTTGGCGATCTTGTTCATCGAGCACGCCAAAGTCTTGAGGGCACCGTGCGCGAAAACCAAAGCGTCGTGGCCGGCCAAGGCCTCGAACTTGTTAGGGGCCGGCTTAAAAGGCAGACCGGTCAATTTGGCGATGTGAGCCGAAGCCTTTTTGTCGAAGTCGGGATGGGTGTTGAGCCCGGTGCCGACGGCGGTGCCGCCGATGGCGAGCTCATACAGCCCCGGCAAGACGATCTCGATCCGCTGCAGGTCCGCGTCGAGCATCGCCGCCCAGCCGCCGATCTCCTGGCCGAGCGTGAGGGGCACGGCGTCCATCAGATGGGTGCGGCCGATCTTCACGATCTTGTCGAA
>CAZIBN010000020.1:0-52748 GCA_964537395.1 uncultured Elusimicrobia bacterium | reverse complement strand
GCCCGCTCGGCGGCCCTCGGCCCCGGAAGCTTTTCTCACCCGAAGACAGAACCGACCGGTTCAGCTGGCCGTCCTCGATGGGGGCGGCCTTTTCAATTCCAGGAGAACCATGAGTTTCGAAGCGTTCAATCTGCATCCCATCCTCAACGCCGCACTGAAGTCGCACGGCTACACCACCCCCACCCCGATCCAGAAGCAGGCGATCCCGAAGGTCATGGAAGGCCGCGACGTCCTCGGCCTCGCCCAGACGGGCACCGGCAAGACGGCCGCGTTCGCGCTGCCCATCCTCCACCGCCTGAGCGAGGGCCCGCGCGGCCTCGTGCGCGCGCTCATCGTCGCCCCCACCCGCGAGCTCGCCGAGCAGATCAAGGAATCCTTCGACGACCTCGGCCGCGGCACCGGCCTGCGCGCCGCCACGGTGTACGGCGGCGTGAGCATGATGCATCAGATCCAGGCCCTGAAGGGACGCTGCGAGATCGTCGTCGCCTGCCCCGGACGCCTGCTCGACCACATGGAGCATGGGCACTTCAAGCCCGCCGGCGTCGAGGTCCTCGTCCTCGACGAAGCCGACCAGATGTTCGACATGGGCTTTTTGCCCTCGGTCCGCAAGATCCTCGCCAAGCTTCCCAAGAACCGCCAGACCTTGCTGTTCTCCGCGACGATGCCCGACGCTCTGCGCGGCCTCGCGCACGAGTGCCTGAACAATCCGCTCACGGTCCAGGTGGACCACAACGTGGCGCTCACCACCGTCACGCACGCGCTGTACCCCGTCGTCGAGCACCTGAAGACGCCGCTCCTGCTGGCTTTGCTCCAGAAGATCGACAGCGAATCCGTGCTCGTCTTCACGCGCACCAAGCACCGCGCCAAGCGCATCGCCGATAAGGTCAAGGAAGCCGGCCATTCGTCGACTTCCTTGCAGGGCAACCTGTCTCAGAACCGCCGCAAGGCCGCGCTCGACTCCTTCCGCGAGGGCAAGGTCCACGTGCTCGTCGCCACCGACATCGCCGCGCGCGGCATCGACGTCTCGCAGATCTCGCACGTCATCAACTACGACATCACCGACACGCCCGAGGCCTACGTCCACCGCATCGGCCGCACCGGCCGCGCCGCGAAGACCGGCGACGCCTACACGCTCGTCACCTCGGCCGACGACGGGATGATCAAGACCATCGAGCGCAAGCTCGGCAAGAGCATCGAGCGGCACACGCTCGAGGGCTTCGACTACCGCTCGGCTCCCGCCTCGACGCACGGCCAGCATCACACCGGCCCGAAGGCTCCGCAGACGATCGCCAAGCACAACGCCGCGGCGCATCTGAAGCCCGGCGAGCCCGGCAAGTCCGGCCGCCCGTTCTGGCGCAAGCGCCGCCGCTCCCGCTGACCGAAGGGGCCAGACCTCCCGTTGTTGCATAACTCGTGAGGAATCTCCCAAATGAGTAATGCAACAACGGGAGGTCTGGCCCCATACTCCCTGCTATAATGGGCGCATGAGGCGCCCGGTTCTCGTCTTCGACGGTGACTGCGGATTCTGCCGCCTCTGGATCGAACGCGCGCGCTTCGCGACCAGGGACCTGGTCGAGTACGCGCCGTATCAGACGGCCGCCGCGCATCACACGGAAGTCCCGCGCGAACATTTCGCCGAGGCGATCCATCTCTTCGAGCCCGGCCGGACCACCCGCGGAGCCGAGGCCGCCCTGCGCACGCTCGCCTACGCCCCGTGCCTGCCCTGGCTCCCGCGCCTTTACGCCGTCCCGGGCGTCGCGCCCGTTTCCGAGGCCGTCTATCGCTTCGTCGCCGCGCGCCGCCCGTTTTTCTCGCGCCTGACCCGTCTTCTGTGGGGCGACTCCACCGTGCCCGCGCCGATAGATCGGACGGTCCGGATCGTACTCGGCGGTATCGGGCTTTGCTACCTGCTCGCCTTCGTCTCCCTCGCCGGCCAGATCCGCGGCCTGATCGGCGCCGACGGGCTCATGCCCGCCGCCGCGATGCTCGCCTCCGCCAAGACTCAACTGGGCGCCGCACGATACTGGATGCTCCCGAGCGTCGCCTGGCTGTCGGCATCAGATGCGGCATTGACGGCGTACTGCTGGATCGGAGGCATCGCGTCGCTCGGACTCATTTTTGGATTCGCCGCCGGCCCCTGCGCATTGATGTGTTGGGCGTTGTACCTCTCATTGTCCGCGATCGGTTCGGATTTCATGAGCTTCCAGTGGGACGTCCTGCTTTTGGAGGCCGGTCTCATCGCCTGCTTCCTCGCCCCCTGGCGCCGCAAGGCCGCCGCGCCGTCGCGCGGCGCGTTGTGGTTATTGAGATTGCTTCTTTTAAAATTGATGCTTCAGTCAGGCCTCGTGAAAATATTTTCGGGCGACCCGACATGGCGCGACCTCACCGCCCTGACCTATCACTACTGGACGCAACCGTTGCCGACTCCGTTGGCCTGGTGGATGAATCGAATGCCGTTATGGGCCCACAAGGTCACCTGTCTTTTTCTTTTCGTCATCGAGTTCGCCGGTCCGATCCTCATCTTGTTTCCCCGCCGTGGGCGCGCCGCAGGCGCCGCCGCGATAGCGGCGCTCATGCTGCTGATCGCCCTCACCGGCAACTACGGCTTTTTCAATCTATTAACGGTCGTTCTGTGCCTTTCTTGTCTCGATGATCGCTTCCTCGGTCGAAACGAACCGTCCCCGCCCCGAATAGCCGCGCCGAAGGCGCGAACCTGGAGCATCATCGTCCTCGCAACGCTCTCCCTGACGATCGGCCTCTTCGAGACCCTGTCGATCTTCGGCGCCGTTCCCCCGACGCCCGCGCGCGCCCTCATCGCCGCCGTCTCCCCCCTGCGCTCCTTCAGCCGCTACGGCCTCTTCGCCGTCATGACCCGCTCCCGCGACGAGATCGCCATCGAAGTGTCCTCCGACGGCCGCGAGTGGCTGGAGTGGCCGTTCCTCTATAAGCCCGGCGCCCCGCATCATTCCCCGCCGTTCGTCGCCCCGCACATGCCCCGCCTCGACTGGCAGTGCTGGTTCGCAGCACTCGGCGAGCCCACCGACAGCCCCTGGTTCGGGAACCTGATGTTCCGTCTCCTCGAAGGCTCCCGGCCGGTCGCGGCCCTGATGGGCCCCAGCCCCCTCGGATCGACCCCGCCGCTGTACGCGCGCGCCCTGCGCTACGAGACCGCCTTCGCCTCGCCCGAGCGTCGCCGCGCGGATGGCTCCTGGTGGACTCGCACCCGTAAAGGGCTGTTCTTCCCCGTCGTGTCGCTGAAGCGCTAGAAGCGAACCCGAGCAGTCGTCTTCGGCTCGCTGATCTACGGCAATAGATAATGACTCGTTCCGGAACGAGTGATTATCATTGAGAATAGATCAAGAGGAGGACTCCGGATTTTAGCGCCGGGGCGCGACGAGCGCCTTCCACGCGGGCTTTCCGAGCCCCCACGCGATCTTGACGATCATGACGCCGATGAGCGCGACCACGACGGCCTCCGCCCAGCCCCAACCGAGAAGGATCGAGGCGGCGGCGGACACGATCACCCCGATGGAGCCCACCGTGTCGGTCATCGCGACGAGGAATGCGCTCTTCACGCCCAGGCTTTTCCCGTGATGGCGGCGTAGTATCAGCGCCGAGGACAGGTTCGCGCCGAGGCTCGCGAGGGCGAAGAGAGCGACGCTCCACGTCGCGGCCGCGCCCGGGGTGAAAAAACGCTCCCAGGCCTCGACGCCCATATGGATGCCGGTGAAGCCGATCACGGCGGCCGCGAGCAGGCCCACGACGGCCTCGGCCTTTCGAAAGCCGTCGGGCCTGGCCGCGGACGGCGGGCGGCGGGCGAGCCAGGCCGAGAACAGCGCCGCGGCGTTGATCACCTGATCAGCGAGGAGGTGCAGGCCGTCGGCCTGCAGCGCGGCGTTGCCGGTGACGGCGCCGCCGATCATTTCGACGGCGATGAAGGTCAACGCGACGGCCATCGCGCGTTTGAGGGCGGATTCATGGGCCGGAGCGTGGGCGGCGGGGTGCTCGTGACCATCGTGCGGAGGACCCGATTCGACATGGAGCGGGGCGACGCCGATCCGGCGCGCGAGGCGGCTCGTGGAGCGGCGAGGGGCGTCGGAGCTGCGGGAAGGTCGCGCCTCGGGATCCTCGCCGGGGAAGACGGGATCGTCGATCGACGCGGCGGAGCGCAGGGAGATGCCGTCGAAGAGGGCGGAGGCCGATGGGGCTTCCATGCCGTGCGCCGCCTGCGGCGGCTGCGGCTTCGCCGCCTTAACGGCGCCCAGGATGGGAACGGCAACGGCTTTGACTGCCTCGAGGTTCGCCTTCGGCGTTACGGCGACGACGGGGGCGGCGGCGGACGGCAATACGATTCCTGGCGCGGAAATATTTGGAACGGATAACGACAAGAATGGAGAACTCACGGGGAGACCGGAATTCAGGAGGGGTGACGGGGAAGATAAGGGCAGGCCGATCGATAAGGATAACGGAATGACCGGCGATACTTTTGTCCGCACCTGCGCCATGGCCTCGTTTGGAACGGACGAGAACACAAAAATGGCGGCAAGAGCGATAGACGCAGGGCGCCTCATGGCCTAAGTGTACAGGCCCCAACGTTGCGCGTCATGAGCCGTATGGCACCTCCCGATGCGGGCCCGATGGCCTGTTTGCGTGGATGCGTCGGATTTCGGACAATGAGGCATGAATCTTATTTTCGCGCTGCTTCTCGCCTTGCCCGGACAGGCCGCCGGCGGCCCCGCGCCCGCGCTGACCTTCATCTCCGGAGACAAGGAGGTGCTGCGCCTGACCGCCGCGGATATGGCCAAGCGCCCGACGGTGCGCACCATCGAGATCGACGATTCGTTTTACAAATCACGCAAGCGCTACAAGGCCATCCCGCTCAAGGACCTGCTGACGGCGGCGTACGGCGGATCCTGGGGAGAGAACGTCCTCGGCGAGGTGTTCTTCGACGCCCTCGACGGCTATCGCTCGCACGCCCGCGTCTCCGTGCTGCTGAACGACGGCGGCATGGTCGCCTTCGCCGACGCGGACGCGCCCGAGTGGCAGGCGATGCCTAAAGGCGTCGTCCCCGGCCCCTTCTATCTCATCTGGACCGGACCCGAGCAGACCCCGGCCAAGGGCTACCCCTGGCCCTGGCAGGTCACGGGCGTGAAGATGGCCCTGCTCGAGGATGAATACCCGAAGGCGCTCCCGAGGAACGCCGACCCCGACTCGGCCGCCGTACGCGGCTGGAACACCTTTCGCCGCGACTGCATCTCCTGCCACTCCATGAGCGGCGCCGGCGGCACGCTCGGCCCCGACCTCAACGAGCCGCGCGGCATCACCCGCTACCAGAAGAAGCCATTCCTCAAATCCTTCATCAAGAAGGCCTCCTCCTACCGCCGCACCAAGATGCCCGACTTCGACGACCTCGAGCCCGCCGAGCTCAACGACCTCATGGCCTACTTCGACCACATGAGCGCCTTGGCCAAAACCAAGTAGGTGTCAGGCTTACCGGTATTTGCAGTATTGACCTAAATACTGCAAATACCGGTAAGCCTGACACCTTTGCTATATTCCGGCTATGAGCGTGGGTAAGAACGAGCCGAGGCGGGACGGGCCCGCGAAGCTGACGGGGCGCGCGCTTTACCTCGACGATGTCGCTATTCCCGGCTGCTGGCATGGGGTGACGGTCCGCTCCTCGGTGCCGCACGGCAAGATAAGATCCATAAGCTACGACCCGGCCTTCGCCTGGGACGAGTGCGTGATCGTCACCGCGAAAGATATCCCGGGCAAAAACGTCGTAACGCTGATCGAACCCGATCAGCCTCTGCTCGCCGACGGGATCGTGCGCCATCGCGAGGAGGCGATCGTGCTGATCGCGCACGCGGACCGTGCCACGGCGTACGAGGCGGCCAAGCGCGTCAAGATCGAGTACGAGCCCCTTCCTTCGGTGCTCGACATGGAAAAGTCGGACAAGATCTTCAAGTCCTACCTGATCTCGCGCGGCGACCTCGACGCGGGCTTCGCCGCCGCTGACATGGTCGTCGAGGGCGAGTACCGCACGCCCTCGCAGGAGCAGGCCTACATCGAGAACAACGCGATCGCGGCCTACGAGGAGGACGGCGTCCTGATCGTGACCGGGTCGCTGCAGTGCCCGTACTACGTGCTCAAGGCGATGAAGCAGATCTTCAACCGGGACGAGAGCAAGATCCGGGTCATCCAGACCGTCACCGGCGGGGGTTTCGGCGGCAAGGAGGAGTACCCCTCCATGCTCGCCGGGCACGCGGCCCTGCTGGCGCTCAAGGCCGGACGCCCGGTCAAGATCGTCTATGACCGCCATGAGGACATGGCCGCGACGACCAAGCGCCATCCCGCGGTCGTGCGCCACCGCACCGCCCTGACCAAGGACGGAAAGCTCCTCGCGCAGGATATCGAGGTCGTCATGGACGGCGGCGCGTACGCGACACTCTCGGCCGTCGTGCTGTCACGCGGCACCCTGCACGCGGCCGGCGCCTACGAATGCCCGAACGTGCGCGTGACGTCGAAAGTGGTAATGACCCACACGCCTCCCAACGGCGCGTTCCGCGGCTTCGGCGCGCCGCAGACGTTGTTCGCCGTGGAGCTTCACTGGGAGAAGATCGCCGACGCGTTAAACATCGATTCGCTGACCTTACGGCGACGAAATATCCTCAAGCTCGGCTCGACCACCGCCACCGGCCAGATCCTCCATGAGTCGGTGGGCGCGGACGAGTGCCTCCAAAAAACGGTCAAGGCCTCGAAATACGTTGCCAAACGCAAAGAGTACGACCGCTGGAACAAAAATAAAAAGCACCCCACCTGGAAGGGCATCGGCTTATCCGTTTGCCACCATGGCGCCGGCTTCACCGGCTCCGGCGAAGTGTATCTGGCGTCCCGCGCGGGCATCGCTCTGACGAAGGCCGGAGAACTGATCGTCCTCGCGGCCTCGACCGAGATCGGCCAGGGCACGAACACGATGTTCGCCCAGGTCGCGTCCGACGCGCTCGGCGTGCCCGCTTCCTGGTTCACCGTCGAAACGCCCGACACGCATAAGGTCCCCGACTCCGGACCCACGGTGGCGTCGCGAACCTGCATGATCGTGGGCGGGCTGGTCAGCCGCGCGACGCGCGAGCTCAAGCGCGCGTTCGAGAACGAGCATGGACGGGTGCCCAAGACCATGTCCGAGCTCAAAAAAGCCGCCGCGCTCCTGTGCCAGGGGACGCCCGCGCGCCGCTTCGAGGTGCAGTACGAAAAGCCGCCGGACGTCACCTGGGACGACGCGACCTATCGCGGCGACGCGTACGGCGTCTACTCTTACGCGGCGATCGTCGTGGACCTCGAGATCGACAAGCTCACCTACGAGGTGCGCGTCAACAAGGTCACGACCGCCCAGGACATCGGCAAGGCGCTCAACCCGCTCCTCGCCGAGGGGCAGATCATCGGCGGCTCGACGCAAGGCCTCGGCTGGGCGCTTTTAGAAGAGCCGATCTTCAAGGACGGCGTCATGATCAACGCCCAGCTCACGAACTACGTCATCCCCACGAGCCTCGACACCCCGCCGTTCGAGGTGATCCTCGTCGAAAAGCCGTACTCGCGCGGGCCGTTCGGCGCCAAAGGCCTGGGCGAGCTGCCGATGGACATCCCCGGTCCGGCCGTCGCGGCCGCGGTCAAGCACGCCACCGGCCGGATGATCACGACCTTGCCGCAGACTCCAGAACGCATAGCCCAGGCCCTGAAATGATCAAGCTCACCGTCAACGGAAAGAAGAGATCGTTCAAGGGCGCGCCGTTCACGCGCCTCATCGACGTCCTGCGCGAGGATTTCGCGCTCACCGGCACGAAGGAAGGCTGCGGCGAGGGCGAGTGCGGAGCCTGCACCGTCCTTCTCGACGGCAAGCCCGTGAACTCCTGCCTGATCCCCGTCTGCCAGGCCGAGGGGCGCAAGGTCGAGACGGTCGAGTCCATGGGCACGCCGGAGAAGCTCTCGAAGCTCCAGGCCGGGTTCCTCGCCTGCGGCGGCGCGCAATGCGGCATCTGCACGCCGGGCATGCTGATGACCGCGCACGCGCATCTGAAGTCGGGCGGCAAGGCCGATGACAGATCGGTGCGAACCGCGTTGTCGGGCAACCTGTGCCGCTGCACCGGGTATCAGGACATCGTGAAGTCGGTCATCAAGGCGGCCAGGAAATGAGAGGCGACGCGAAGTCGATGACCGTGCTGTCGCCGCGCACCGCGGCGGAAGCCGTGAGAACTTACGCGAAGGTCCCGACGGCGCTGCCGTTCGCGGGCGGAACCGACATCATGGTCGGCTGGAACCTGGGGCTGATGAACGGGCGCGCCGTGCTCGATCTGTCCCGCGTGTCCGAGTGGAAGAAAATAACGGCCGTGAGCGACGGCGTGGATGTAGGCAGCCTCGTCACGCACGCCGAGATCCAGAAGCATCCGATCATCAGGAAACGCTTTCCCCTTCTTGTCGCGGCCTGCGCGACCGTGGGGGCGGCGCAGATACAGAACCGGGGGACGCTCGGGGGCAACATCGCGAACGCGTCGCCGGCCGGGGACACCTTTCCCGCGCTGGCTGTATACGAGGCGACGGTGCGGGTGGTCGGGCCGTACGGCCGCAGAGCCATCCCGATGAGCGAGATCTTCGCCGGGGTCAAAAAAACGACGCTCAAGCCGGGGGAGCTGATTGAAGCAATATTCCTCCCGTTTCCGGATAAAACGCCGACGCGCGGCGTTTTCAGGAAGGTCGGGACGCGCGCCGCGCAGGCCATATCAAAAACGATGTTTGCGGGACTGATCTGGACGGCAAAGAATGGAGAACTCACGGAAGCACGGCTTGCGTTTGGGAGCCTCGCTCCTACGGTCCGGCGATTGTATGCGGCAGAGGCATTTTTACGCGGGCGGCGGCTAAACGACGTCTCGATCGCCGCCGCTGCGGAATTACTGACTAACGACGTTTCGCCGATTGATGATATTCGCTCGACCCGCGAATACCGGCTGAGGGTCTCGCGGAATCTGCTCATTGCGTTCCTAAAGGGAGAAGTGAAATGAAGGTCCAGGCGACGCTCGAGCCTAAAGCTCTCAAGGCCGCTTTCGCGGCCTTGAATCGCCAGAATCTCCTCCACACGAAAAGATATCCGGGAGACGCATTCGGGCGCCAGCCGGTGCATACGGTTTACGGCGGAGCCCACCTTTTTAAATCCGACTCCGCGACGAAGCTCGGCGAGCTGTCTCTGCGATCCTTGTCGCGCTACGCGCCCGACGCCATCACCTTTTCGCGCGCGGTCGGCATGGACGAGGTTTTGGCTCTTAAGATTTATGATCGCGTCGTCGAGAAGCTCAAGCGTGAACCCGTCGAGGACTTCCGCATCGACTTCGAGGACGGCTACGGCAACCGCCCCGACGCCGAAGAGGACGGCCACGCCGCCTCCGCCGCGGAGGAGGTCGCCAAGGGCCTCGCCGAGGGGACCCTGCCCCCGTTCATCGGCATCCGGATCAAGACGTTCTCCAATGAGCTGGCCGTCCGGTCCGCCCGCACGATGGATCTCTTCCTGACGACGCTCATCCGCGCGACCAAGGGCAAGCTTCCCGAGCCGTTCTACGTCACCTTGCCCAAGGTCGTTCACCCCGGCCAGGCCGCCGCCCTCCATAAGCTTCTGAACGCGTTCGAGAAGAAGAAAAAGCTCAAGCCCAACACGATCAAGGTCGAGCTCATGGTCGAGACGCCGCAGTCGATCATCGGCTTCGACGGCAAGGCGCCGTTGCGCGCGATGGTGGACGCGCTCGGCGGCCGCTGCGTGAGCGCGCACTTCGGCACCTACGACTACACCGCCGCGTGCGGCATCACCGCCGCGCATCAGCGCATGGACCATCAGTCCTGCGACTTCGCCAAGCACGTCATGCAGGTCACGCTCGCCGGCACCGGCGTCAACATATCCGACGGCGCGACGAACGTGATGCCTGTCGGGCCTCACCGCCCCGCCGCCGGCGAATATCTGTCCGCCGTGCAGGACCGCGAGAACGTCGAGGCGGTGCGACGCGCGTGGAAGCTCCACTACGACCACGCGACACATTCCCTCGTCAACGGTTTCTATCAGGGCTGGGACCTGCACCCGGCCCAACTGCCTACCAGGTACGCCGCCGTATACGCCTTCTTCCTCGGCGGCCTGCCGCCCGCGACCGCGCGCCTGAAGAACTTCATCGAGAAGGCCGCTCAGGCGACGCTCGTCGGCGACGTATTCGACGACGCCGCCACCGGCCAGGGCCTTCTGAACTACTTCCTTCGCGCCCGCAACTGCGGCGCGATCACGGAGGCCGAGGCCTCGGCGACCGGCCTCACGCCGGCCGAATTATCCTCACGGTCTTTCCTTAAGATCCTGGATGGCCGGCGGGCGAAAGGCTGAGATGACTGGAACGGGCCGTCCGCTCGTGACGGCCCTGGCGCTTATGCTGAGCGCCTCCGTTTGCTTTTCTCAGACCTCAGGCACCTGGGACCCGAAGCTTGGCGGCGGCGCCACCGGCCTGTTGTACGGCGCGATCAAGTTCATGGAGAAGGACGGGAAGCCGGACGCCTGCCTGTCGGGCATGAAAGCCCTCGTCAACATCTACACCCCCGCCGATCCCCATGATCCCCGAACACGGGCCGGTGCCATCAGCAAGTTCCATTTTTATTTTTGGTCGCCCACCAAGCCGCCAAAGACGGCCCTGTCCATCAACCTGCCTATCGCGGGGGGCCCGGAGCCGCAGCAGACGCGCTACAACGAATATGATCCCTATTACACCCCGCCGGGATCGATATTTGACGTGCGCCCGACCTGCATCTCCGAGTTGCGAGTGGATACCGACAAAGCGCTCGAGGTCGCGGCGAAAAACGGCCTGCCGCTCGGCACGATGAGCGCCTACGAGCTGAAGCTGATCCACGCGGCGAGCCCGGACGAGGCGGACTGGAAGGACCGGGCTTTGCGCAAAAGGGTGTTCTGGGTCGTCTCCCTGCCGGTTGCAAAAGCCGCGACGGAACGGCAGTACCTGGTGGACGCGCTGACCGGCAAGTTCATCAAGGCCCGAATGGAGAAAATCTCGCGCTGATCTATCGCCGGCTCGCCACAGCGAATCGCTATCATAGGATTATGAAAGAAATACTCGCCCTGTCGTTGTTGCTCTCCTGCGCGCCGCTCGCGGCGTCGGCGGCGGGACGCGTGATCTCGGCCACCGGCGCGCTGACGGCCGGCGACCTGGTGCTCAAGGTGGGCGACGCTCTTCCCAACGATGAGGTCCGCCTCGCATCCGGCACGGCGACCCTCGCCATCGACGGCGGGCGCTTCCTCCTGACGGGCCCCGCGCGCTTCACGCCGCGCAAGTCCGGCTTTCGCCTCGACCTCGGAGGCTTGCTCAGCGTCCTGACGCGTCGCGCCGGACGCCGCTTCACCGTGCGCACGCCGACCGCCGTCGCGGCGGTACGCGGCACCGACTTCTACGTCGAGGCCGGGACCAAGCAGGAGGTCGACGTCTGCATCTGCCGCGGCGCCCTCGAGGTCAGCGCTAAAGGCATGGAGACCTTGCCCATGGCCGCCGAGAACCATCTCAACTACCGGTTCTGGCCGGCCAAGTCGGGCACGGCCCGCGAAAAGTCCCCGATGATCGGACACACCGACGCCGACCTCGACATTCTACGCGGGCTCCTGGCCGCCGCGAAGCCTTAAGCTCATGCCGATTCGAACCGCGGCCGCCTCCGACCGCGAGGCGATCTACCGGCTGGGCTACGACGCCTGGGGCGAGGGCCTCGAGCTCGACGGCTACCTCGCCGCCTGCCGCGCGTCGCCGAAATACGCCGCGGGCGCCTGGTGGGTCCTCGCCCACGAAGACGGCTTCATCGAAAGCGCGCTGCTCGCTCACGAGATCCCCCTTCCGAGCGGCGCGCCGGCCATCGGCCTCGGCTCCATCGCCACTGCGCCGGAGCTCCGCGGTCAAGGCCACGCCTCGCGCCTGATCGCAGAGGTCATCCGGCGCTATGAGGCGACCGCGGCCACGGAGGTCTTTTTTCTGTTCGCCGATATCTCCCCGGCGTTCTACGAGCGCTTCGGCTTCGCGCCCGTCCAGCCCTGCCCCAAAAAGCCCGCGTCCATTTTGATGGTTCGAGGAGACCGGAAGAGGCGGGACGACCTTTTCGATGATGCCCGCTTCAGCCTGCCCGGCTATTTCTAGCGCCGATTTGAAGCCAAACGCGACCCAGGTCTCCAGGGCCATTTTCATGTAGGACCATTGCCCGGCGAATACAGGCCCTTTTCTTTTAATCTCGAAACGGCCCCAGAGCTATGATAGAGCCATGATAAAAACTCTCTTTCCTGCGGTTCTGGCCTGCATCCTCGTGACCGGGAGCGCCTCGGCGCAAACCGCCGTCTCCGTCCGGACCGGCCAAGCCTCCGGGCCCGTCGTCCCGGTCCTGCCTTTTTCCGCGGCTCCCGGAGGCGCGAACCTCGTCGCCCCGCTGACCGGCCTCGGCCTGACGCCCACGCTCTCGGCCCCCTCGATCGCGCCGACGGCGGCGGCGATGGCCCAACCGCACGCTCTTTCCGCCGCCGTGCCCTCCGCTCTCGCCGTCGCCGTGAAACCCGCCGCGGCGATCGCCGCCGCGCCTGTCGCCGCGCAAGCCATCGCCGTCACGCCCGCTGCCGCCGCCCTGGCGCTCGGTCATACCGCTTCGCCCGCCCTGAGCGTTCTCTCCGCCGCCTCCGTTAGCGAGAAGAACGAGGCCGTGCGCGACGCCCGCCTCGGCTCGATGTTCGACGGCACCGTGACGCGCGCCGGAGATGTCTCCGCGGTCGCGGCCCCTCTCGCCAAGCCCAGCCGCTCCTTCCTCGGCCGCGCCGCGCTCGCGGCCGGAGCGTTCATCGCCACCCCCGGAATCGCGCTCGCCGCCGTGGCCCCGGCCGTCATCGAGACCGGCGCGATGGCGACCATGGGCTTATACGCCCCGCTCGCCACCGCGATCGCCGCCGTGCTCGGCGCGCTGTTCGGCCTCTGGTCGACGCGCACCAAGGACGGTTCGTCCGCCAACGCCGGCCACGTGTTCGCCGCCACGCTCAGCCACGGCGCGATCGCGGGCGCCGCCGCGTTCGCCCTGCTCGACCTGACCAAGGTCCTTTTCCTCGGCGCGTCTGCCGCGGCCCTCGCGCCGCTGACCGCCGCCGTCGCGACCGCCGCGCTGGCGCAGTCCGCCTTCGCCGCCAAGTTCATGGATCCCGCCACGACGCCCGCCGACCGCATCATGGGCGCGTTTCCAGCCATAGCCCTGGGCTTCGGCATCAGCATCGGCGCCATCGCGCTGATCGCGCCGACCGGCCTGCTCGCTCTGAGCACGGCGGCTTTAATGGCGACCAGCGCCGCGACGGCGCTGTTCACCGCGCTGTTCCGCTTGGAGAAATCCCCCGCCGGCGGGCCCGCGCTGATGGGGCGCGGCTTCGTCCTGCAGTCCCTGATGACCGGCCTCGCGCTTTCGCTGGGCCCCACGCCTTACGGGCTGTTCTTTTTCGCCCTCGGCATGTGGGGCTTCGTGTCGGTGATGCGCGCGACCGCGGCCGAAGTCTGGACCGCTGTCCCGCAGTCCTTCAAAGACCGCTTTTAAAACAGCGTGTAGATGAAGGGCGCGGCCACCGGTGACGCGGCGAAGAACAGGACCGCTCCGAGCAGCAGAAGCACGATCAGGATCGGCGCGATCCACAGCGCCTTGCGCTTCTTCATGTACTGCCACAGGTCCTTGAGCGTTTCCATAGGCTTATCCTAGAAAATGTGCCGTGAGGATTCGACGGGATCCCGCGCGGGCTTCTCTTCCCAGTAGCTGTCCTTGTCGCGGAGCTTGAGCGCGAGCGGGCTCAAGCCCAGGGCGCGAAGGAAAAGGCCGTAAGGCGTCACGACGAGGTAATACAGGATCGCGCAGACGAGCCACAGGTTCACGCGAGCCAGGACCCGCACGACGGGCATCCAAAGGCGGTAGGCCGGCTCGAATGAAGCCGGCCGGGCCAACGCGAGGACCATGCTCGCCGCCCCGAGCGCCGCGAAGGCGACGGGAGAGCCGCCGTGCAGGGCCCTCCACGCGAAGATGAACAGAAGGATCCCCAGGCCCAGGCCGAAGCCGCGCAGAACGCGCCGCTCGTTCTCCTCGGGAGAGATCGGGGTCAGTCGAGGGCGAAGGTCTTCTTCCATGATTCATCCTCGTTCATTTTCGGCTGGCCATCACGGCCCAACAGGAACGAGCCCAGCACCAGATGGTCCATCTCGGTCCGGAGGAAGCAGTCGTAGGCCTCCTCAGGGTGGCAGACGAGGGGCTCGCCGCGCACGTTGAAGGAGGTGTTGACGAGCACCGGACACCCCGTCTCGGCGTCGAAGGCCTCGAGCAGGTCGTAAAAAAGCGCGTTGTCCTCGCGCCGGACCGTCTGCACGCGCGCGGAGCCGTCCACGTGCGTGACGGCGGGAATCGTGCGACGGCCTTCCTTCACGGGCGCCGTGATCAGCATGTAAGGGCTCTCGCCCTTGATGTCGAACCACTCCGCGGCCTTTCCGGCGAGCACCGCCGGCGCAAAGGGCCGGAACGACTCACGGAACTTGATCTTGAGGTTCATCCTCTTCTGCATCCCGGGGTCGCGCGCGTCGCCGAGTATGCTCCGGGCGCCGAGCGCGCGCGGGCCGTACTCCATGCGGCCCTGGAACCAGCCGACGACCTTGCCCTGGGCGAGCAAGGTCGCAGTTCGGCGGGCCACGTCGCCGGGCGCCAGGCGATCGTATGGCGCGCCCTTGGATTTCAGGAAAGCCTCGATCTCGTCATCCGAGAAAGAAGGGCCGAGAAGAGAGCCCCGCTGGGAGTCATGGACGCCGTCGGCGGCCCGGGGATTTCCCTGGACGGCGTGCCAGGCGAACAGCGCCGCTCCGAGCGCGCCGCCCGCGTCGCCCGCGGCGGGCTGGATCCAGATCTTGTCGAAGATCCCCTCGCGAAGGATCTTCCCATTGCCAACGCAGTTCAGCGCGACGCCGCCGGCGAGGCAGAGGTTCTTCGATCCCGTCACCGCGCGGGCATGGCGCGCCATGCGCAGCATGACCTCCTCGCACACGGCCTGCACCGACGCGGCCAGGTCCATGTCGCGCTGGGTGAGAGGCGACTCTGGCTCGCGGGGCGGGCCGCCGAAGAGGCGGTCGAACTTGTCGTTGGTCATCGTCAGGCCGTCGGCGAAGGCGAAATAGGACATGTCGAGACGGAAGGAGCCGTCGGCCTTGAGATCCATCAGCTTCTCGTAAATGAGGGCCGCGTACTTGGGCTCGCCTCGCGGCGCCAGGCCCATGACCTTGTACTCGCCGGAGTTGACCTTGAAGCCGGTGTAGTAGGTGAACGCGGAATAGAGCAGGCCCAGCGAATGCGGGAAGTGGAGCTCGCGCAGGAGGTCGAGCTGCGCTCCATTTCCTTTGCCGATGCTCGCGGTGGCCCACTCGCCGACGCCGTCCATCGTCAATACGGCCGCCTCGGGAAACGGGGAAGGATAATACGCGGAGGCCGCGTGCGACTCGTGGTGCTCGGTGAAGCGCACCTCGCCGCGGTAATCGAGCGCCTCGCGGATCAGCTCCTTCATCCAGAGCTTGCGCTTGATCCACAGCGGCACGGCCATGGTGAACGAGCGCAGCCCGCTCGGCGCGAACGCGAGATAGGTCCGCAGGATCCGCTCGAACTTGAGCAGGGGCTTGTCGTAAAACACGACGAGGTCGATGTCGGCGGGCGAGAGCCCCCCTTCCTTCAGGCAATAGCGTACGGCCTCGATCGGGAAGGCGGCGTCATGGCGCACGCGCGTGAACCGCTCCTCCTGCGCGGCGGCGACGATGCGCCCGTCGCGCACGAGCGCGGCGGCGCTGTCATGATAGAAGCACGACAGACCGAGTATGTTCATCCGCTAGCGGGGCTCGCGCATCCTCGCCGTGCTCATGAGAGCAGTTTCTCCAGGCGGATCCTGGTGATCTTGTTCTGCTCGCCCGCGGCGAGGCGCAGCTCGGCCGCGGCGGCGTTGGCCAGACGGGATTTCAACAGATCGAGCATCCCGGCGGCGGATTTTTCCATCGCGCACACGATGAAGAGATGGCCGAACTTTTTCTCGTACGCGGCGTTTCCCGCGGCAAGCGCGGCGAGCACGGCTTCGGTCGCGGCCGCGCTCCCGGCATGCTCGCCCGACGCCCAAGCCTTCGTCGCGGCGAATTTCTCGCGCAAGGCGTCCTTGCCGCCGATGCGGGAGTGATGGGAGAACGCCTCAAGCCAGTCCGATTCGCCGGTCTTCGCCCACGCCGCGTCGGACGCGCCGAGCAGAGCGGGCTTATCCCGGAAGGGCCGGGCCTCGAGCACAGCCTCGGCCCAGCGCGCGCAGCCGCAGCAGCGAAGAAGCTCGCCGCGTGCCCCTTCAGCGGGCAGGGCGTTGAACACGTCCAGGGTCACGGGGCGCAGGCCTTCGCTGCGGCGAGCGCTTCCGGGTTCTTCGCCAGGAACGCATGCAAACCAACAACGAGCTTCGCCTGCCACGCGTCGCCCTTATAGTTGAACTTGAAGCCGCCAAGGCGCTTGCCGCAGGGTGAGAACACGCCTTCCTTCATCCAGGCGCGCATCAGCCAGCCCACGCCGAAGGACTCCGTCTCGACGACGACGCCGCAGTCCGGGAACGGCCCCTTTCCCTCGACGCGCGCGACGGATTCGAAGAGGCCGGCGCCCGCGGCCTGCGCCTCGGGGATGTCCTTGCTCCACTTCACGCACGCCTTGACCGGCAAAAGCTCGGCGGCGCTCGCGCCCGTCGACAGGAACAGCGCGGCGATCATCAGGGTCTTCATGATTGAGCCTCATTCAGGTTCGCGAAGATCACATCGGTGCTGACGGGCACTTCGATCACGGGACGCCCGCGCAGGAACTGATCGAGGCGCCCGGTCGCCGGGTCCAAGCGCGCGACCTCGTCCAAGGTTTCCGCGCTCAGAAGCACGGGATGCCCCCGCCGGCCTTCATAAACCGGGACCGCGTCGCCCGCGGCCGCCTCGAGCGCGCGCCACACGCGCAGGTCGAAGACCGGCATGTCCACGTGCACGACGAACGAGCGCCCGCGCGGCGTCGCCTTGAGCAAAGCCTGCAACGAGGAAAGCGCCGGGCCCTCGGGGTCGGCCGCGATCCAGTTCACGCGCGGCGACAGGGCCCGGCAGCGCTCCAGCCACTCGCCCTGGATCGCGATGTCGACGTTCTCGGGCGCGGTCACCGTCGAGAGGAAACCGAGCTGGACCTCGAGCAAGGTCTGCCCGCCGTACGGGCCCCACGCCTTGGGGCCGCCCGCGCGCCTTCCCTGGCCCGCGGCGAGAAGCCGGACGCGAACCTCGCTCATGCCTTGACGGCCGCCGGCTTCGCGGCGGTTCGATACGCCCATTTTTCGAGAAGCTCGGCGGCGACCGCGACGGCGATGGCCTTGGGGTTCTTCGACGGAATCTTGCGGCCGATCGGGCAGCGCATGTGAGCATCCCACAAAGCGCGTCGCGGCGAAGGCAGACGTGACCGGAAAACGCGGGCCTTATGCATGGATCCGATCAGCCCCAGATATCCTAAAGGTTTGTCGAGCAGAAGATCGACAAGCTTAAAATCCAACTCATGATCGTTCGTCATAACACACGCGGCGTCGAGGGGTCCATATCCAGCCGCGAAAACGAGCGCCGTTGGGTCCACACAGAGGACTTTCGCTTTGCCGGGAAACGCCGAGGGCTCGGCCCACTCCGGACGAGGGTCGTAGATGACCACTTCGAGATCTAGACCATCCAAGGTCGACGCCAACGCCCGCGCCACGTGCCCCGCCCCAAATATGTGCACCGCCTTTCGGCGGTTGCATGGCTCGAAGAAGATCGTCGCCTTGCCGCCGCAGCACTGCCCCATCTCGCGGCACAAGGTGTATTCCTTGAGGAAGGCCTCGGGGCGGGACGCGTCGAGCAGACGACGCGCTTCAGCGAGCACCTCGGCCTCGAAGCGCCCTCCGCCGATCGTCCCGGAGAAGCCGTCAGCCCAGACCCACATCTTGGCGCCCGGCGCCTGGGGGGCGGACCCGACGACCTTCGCGAGCGTGCACAGCACGCCCGGACGCGGCAGGTCCCCGGCAAGCTCAGAGAGGGCGAGCGGTTCCATGACGGAATTCTACTTAATTGCTAGACTGACGATTATGCGCCCCCCGCTTCTCATCAAGAACGCCCTGCGCGTGGCGACGATGGACGACGCCGGCACCGAGCTCGAGGGCGCCGACATCCTGATCAAGGGCCGCGTCATCCTCGCCGTCGGAAAGGACCTCGACGCCCCGGACGACGCGCAGGTCCTCGACGCGCGCGGCTGCGTCGTGATCCCGGGCATGGTCAACACCCACCATCACCTGTGCCAGACGCTCACCCGGGCCACGCCCGCCGCCCAGGATGCCAAGCTCTTCGACTGGCTCGTCTACCACTACGGAGTCTGGCGCCACCTGACGCCGGAGTATGCGGCCCTCGGCGCGCAGGTCGGCCTCGGCGAGCTTCTGCTCACCGGCTGCACGACGTCCACCGACCACACCTACTTATACCCCAGAGGCTTGACCGGTCTCGTGGATGCGCAGATCGATGCCGCGCGCTCGCTGGGCATCCGCTTCGCCCCCACGCGCGGCTCGATGTCGGTCGGCGTGTCGAAAGGCGGCCTGCCGCCCGATGACTGCACCGAATCCGAGGAGGAGATCCTTCGCGACGGCGAGCGCCTGATCAAGGAGCATCACGACAAAGGCCCGTACGCCATGATCTCGATCGGCCTGGCGCCGTGCGCCCCGTTCTCGGTGTCCACGAACCTCATGAAGGAAACGGCGGCGCAGGCCAAAAAATGGGGCGTGCGCATGCACACCCACCTCTGCGAGACGCTCGATGAAGAGGCGTACTGCCTCGAGAAATACAAGATGCGCCCGATCGACTTCATCGAGTCCCTCGGCTGGATGAACGACAACGTCTGGCTCGCGCACATGGTTCATGTCAATGACGACGAGATCAAGCGCCTGGCCAAGGCGAAAGTCGGTATCGCGCATTGCCCCTCCTCCAATCTTCGTCTAGGCTCGGGCGTTCCCCCGGTCCGCCAATACCTCGACGCCGGCGTGAACGTCGGCCTCGCCGTCGATGGCTCCGCCTCCAACGACACCTCGGACATGCTGGGCGAAACCCGCCAGGCCATGCTCGTCCACCGCGTGAAGTCCGGGGTCGGCAGCATGCCCGCGCGCGAGGCCCTGCGCATGGCCACCCGCGGCGGCGCCGCCGTCCTCGGCCGCGACGACCTCGGGCAGATCGCCCCCGGCAAGGCCGCCGATCTCGCGATCTTCGACGTCAACCGCCTCGACTACGCGGGCTCGGCCGGCGACCCCGTCGCCTCCCTGCTCTTCTGCGGCGCGGGCCACCGCACGAAGTGGACCATCGTCAACGGCCACATCGTGGTCGAAAACGGCGTCCTCAAAAACATCGACGAGGGCGACATCACGCGCAAGGCCAACGCCGCCTGCCTCGATCTCCTCAAGAAAGCCGGCGCGATCGCCTAGTATGAAAGAAGTCCGCGTCACGCCCGCGAAGTTCCGCCTGATGGCGGAGGCCGAGCTCGCCCGCATCCCCGATGAGGTCCGCGCCCTGCTCGTCAACGTCACCATCGAGACCAAGGAATCACCCGGAGAGGAGGCCGACGACCTCGAGGACGGGGACGAGAACGACGCCACCGACCTTCTTGGCCTGTACTGCGGCCCCGAGCGCGAGGATTTTCTCAGCGGCGCGGCGACCGGCCAGCTGCCCGCCAAGGTCTACCTCTACCATTGGAACCTCGAGGAGTCCGTCGGCAGCATCGAGGAGCTCCAGAAGGAGATCCGCCTGACCCTGCGCCACGAGCTGGCCCACCACTTCGGCTTCGACGACGACGAGCTCGAACGCGTCTGGCCCGAAGGCGCCTAAGGGGTCAGGCTTTCCGATGTTGCAATTCGTCCGGCCGAAAAAGAATTGCAACATCGGAAAGCCTGACCCCTGTTGACCTGTTGACGCCTAGGCGGCAATGAGATATCGTCGTCGAGGCCTCGACGTGATCCCGGAGGATCTCCAACATGACCGCTCCCGCCTCTTCTAATCCCGCCGCATCGCAGGTCCGCGCCGGCCTCGAGGGCGTCGTCGCCACCGAGACCAAGCTCTCGATGGTCGACGGCCAGAACGGCGTGCTCATCATCGCCGGCTACCCCGTCGAGGAGATCGCGGGCAAGGTGTCCATCGAGGAGCTCGCGATGCTGCTCTGGACCGGCCACCTCCCGATGGCGGAGGAAGCGCCCAGCATCCAGCACGACCTCGCGACCTACCGCGCGCTGCGCCCCGAGACGCTCGAGATCATCAAGACCGCGCGCAACGCCCCGCCGATCGACGCCCTGCGCATGGCCTGCGCGACGCTCTCCCTCGACGTATCCAACCCCAACGACATCTCCCCCGCCGGCGACCTGGCCCTCGCCAAGCGCCTGCTCGCGCGCTTCCCCACCGTGATCGCGGCGCACTCGCGGCTGCGCTCCGGCCTCGAGCCGATCGCCCCGCGTGCCGACCTCAGCCTGGCCGCGAACTTCCTGTACATGACCTTCGGCACCGAGCCCGATCCCATGGCCGCCAAGGCGCTCGAGACCTACTGGGTCACCGTCTCCGACCACGGCATGAACGCCTCGACCTTCGCGGCGCGCGTGATCGCGTCCACCCGCTCCGACATGGTCAGCGCGGTGACCGGCGCCGTGGGTGCCCTCAAGGGCCCGCTTCACGGCGGCGCGCCCGGCCCCGTCCTCGACATGCTCGTCGATATCAAGACCGCGGCCAACGCCGAGGCCTGGCTGCGCAAGGAGATCGCGGAAGGCCGCCGCATCATGGGCTTCGGCCACCGCGTCTACAAGGTGCGCGACCCGCGCGCCGAGGTGCTCGCCAAGACCGCCTCCGAGATGGCCGGCGCCCATCTGCAGAACACCAAGCTCTACGACCTCGCCCGCGCCGTCGAGAAGACCGCGGTCAGGGTCCTCGAGGAGCTCAAGCCCGGCCGCAACCTCAAGACCAACGTCGAGTTCTACACCGCGCTGGTCCTGCAGTCGATCGGCCTGCAGCCCGACCAGTTCGTCTCGATGTTCGCCTGCGGCCGCGCGGCGGGCTGGTGCGCGCACGTGATGGAGCAGCACGCCCAGGACCGGCTCATCCGCCCTCAGTCCCTGTACGTGGGACCGAAAGACCTCAAGATCAACCGGTAGCTAATCGACGATCCGGCGGCCCTTCAGGTAGCGCTTGCGCCAGTAGTCGCTGTGCATGCTCTCCTGGCGCACGCCCTCGCCGGGGTTGGCCTGGTGGATGAAGATCCCGTTGTTGATGTAGATGCCGACATGGCCGATCTTCCGGCCCCCGCTCTTCCCCGAGAAGAACACGAGATCGGCCATGCGCAGGTCACGCGAAGATCCGACGTCCTCGCCCTCGATGGCCATCGCCTCGGAGGTGCGGGGAAGCTTGATCTTATTTTCGAGATAGACCTTGCCGACGAAATCCGAGCAATCCTTCGGGAGCGGCCGGTTCCGTTCCTCTTCAGGAAGGAAAGTCTTGGCCGTGCGCACGATCGCCTTGCATTCCGGCGATGGCGGCGGCGGGCCCGTGCGCCGAGCTTTCCCGCCTCCGCAGCCGGCCGCGGCGAGGAGGCCAACGAGAAGCCAAATGCTCGTTTTCATCGTTGGGATGATACTAATTCATAGGCCCATCGGCCCTCGGGGGGGTAGGCCCATAGAACCTGTCCCGGGGCCGCTTCCACGTCTATAATGAACACATGCTCCGCAAAGCCTTCCTCGTGGGACTTTTGGCCTTCAGCGCCGTCGCTCCTGCGCTCGCGGCCGGCGACCCGGCCGCCGTGGCCGCGATCGAACCGTTCCTGCGCGACGATGAGAAGGCCATGCTCGCCGCGGTGCTCACGGACAAGGCCGCCTCCGCCGATTTCAACGCCGATGTGAAGCTCGCCGCCGGCGACCCCAAGGTCATGAAGCTCGTCCTCGATAAATGGCGCGGCCGCATCGTCGCCTACGCCGAGACCGACGCCCGCATCGGCACTCCCGATCTGGAGGGCACCTACAAGAACTCCAGCTCGATGATGACGCCGCAGACCCGCGCCTATCTCGTGCGCCGCCTCAAGACGATGAAGGAGTCCGACCGCAACAGCCTCATCGAGTACCTCGACGCCGTGGACTCCGCGTTGGCGTCCAACGGCGGCAAGCTGACCTGGTACACGAAGAAGGTCGTCGGCGGCATCTTTGACAAATACCGCCAGGATCTGGCGCTTTACCTGCCCGAGCCCATCGCCAAGAGTGGAAAATCTGGCGCTCCCGCCGCCGCCGCGGCTTTGGCCGAGCGCCGCAAGGACGCCGAGCAACCCGCCCCGGTCGTCGTGGTCAAGGAGCCCGTCAAAGATCCCGTGGTGGCGAAGAAGCCCCCCGTCGCGGACGACAAAAAGCCGCCCGTCGTCGTGGACGACAAGAAGCCCGTCATTAAAGATCCCGTTAACGACGCCCTCGAGGAGGCCCGCCGCATAGCCGAGGCCGAGGAACGCGGAGGCCAGGTCATCGACGGCGGCGGCGTTAAACCTCCCGACGAAGGCGGCGTCGTCGCCGGCAACCCCGGCGCCGGACGCCCCCCGCTCGAGCCTCCTTCTCGCGTTGGCGGCCCCCCCAATCTCGCGGCCGATGTCCCGTCCCCCGTCGACCCCGACGAGGACTTCATGTCCAGCATCAAGAAGATGAAGACCGGCTCGGGCCCGATGCAGCCGCGCCAGTACCTGCCGGGAGGCCTGGGCGGCCTGCTCGGCGGCGTGCTCGGCTTCTTCCTGGGCGGCCCGATCGGCGCGCTGATCGGCGTGGGCCTGGGCGTCATCATCGGCGACGTCGTCGGCGGCAAGCTCTTCAAGTAAGGGTATAATCCCTCCGTGACGCTCGTCGATGGCTTCGGCCGCTCCTTCCATTATCTGCGTCTTTCGGTCGAGGACGCCTGCAATTTCCGTTGCCGCTACTGCCTGCCTCACGGCTACCACAAGACCGAGGCCGACTCCCCTCTGAGCGTCGCCGAGATCGGCCGGCTGACACGAGCCTTCGCCGACATCGGCTTCTGGAAGGTGCGCCTGACCGGCGGAGAGCCGACGGTTCGTCAGGACATCGTGGAGATCGCCGCGACGGTCGCGCGCACGCCCGGGGTACGGCGCGTCGCGCTGTCCACCAACGGCTACCGGCTCCTGGAGCTCGCGGCTGATTTAAGGAACGCCGGAGTCTCCGCGGTGAACGTGAGCGTCGACAGCCTGAACGCTTCCAGGTTCGCCGAGCTGACGGGCAAGGACAGCCTCGGGGACGTACTCGCCGGGATCGACCGCAGCCTCGAGCTCGGGCTCGAGACGAAGATCAACGCGGTGTTGATGAAGGGGCGCAACGACGACGAGTTCGGGGAGTTCGTCGAGATGGCCCGGGAGCGGCCTCTGTCCGTCAGATTCATCGAGCTGATGCCGGTCGCCGACAATGTGGATTTTTTCGCCGCGCACCACCTCAAAGCGGAAAGCCTCATCCGATGGCTCGGGGAAAACGGCTGGGCGGAACGCGCGCGCACGGAAGGGGACGGGCCGGCGAGAAACTTCCACAAAAACGGCTACGCCGGCACGGTAGGAGTCATCGCCCCGTACGCCAAGGATTTCTGCGGGTCCTGCAATAGGTTACGGGTCACGAGCCGCGGCCGCTTACGGCTGTGTCTTTTCTCGGAAGCGGATCATTCTCTGCGGCCTTTCCTGCAGGACGATTCGCAGGCTCCGAAGCTGCAGGAACGGGTCAAAACGCTTCTCGGTTTGAAGGAGGTTTCTCATTATCTTCCCGAGGGGAAGATGGGAAATACGCCGCACTTCGCGATGATGGGGGGCTAATGGCGGTTAATATGGCGAATGTGTCGGCCAAAAAAATCACCGAGCGCCGCGCAGCGGCGATCGGAACGATCACGATGGGCCGAAAAGCTTTTACGCTTCTAAAAAATGGGCGTCTCCCGAAAGGCGACGCGATCAGCCTCGCCCAGGCGGCCGGTGTAATGGCCGCCAAACGTACGCCAGATCTTTTGCCGTTGTGCCATCCATTATCTCTCGATTCTGTTGATGTTGAGATAACGTTGGATGCATCGCTGCCTGGAGCGCACGTCCGGTGCACCGCCGCGGTAGCGGCGAAGACCGGGGTTGAAATGGAAGCCTTAACGGGGTGCTCGGCCGCGTTACTGTGCCTGTATGACCTGTTGAAGCCCATCGATCCGGTTCTCGAAATCGTTGCCGTTCGGTTGGAATACAAATCGGGCGGCAAGAAAGGTTATTGGCGTCATCCCAAGACGCAAACGCCGCCGAAGGCGGCGATGAAACGGCCCAGGTTGGGAACGGCGGCGGTCATCACGGTGAGCGACCGCGCATTTAAAAAAATATACCGCGACACGTCGGGACCGGCTTTGGCCTCCGGCCTTGAACGAATTGGGTTCTCGATTAAAAAGCGCATTATAAGCCCCGACGATCAAAAAACGATAGAAACACATATTCGCCGCGCTGCGCGCGGCGTTAACGTCATCGTTTTGACCGGAGGGACGGGCCTCTCATCTCGCGATGTGACGCCCGAAGCGGTGATGGCGGTCTGCGACCGCCAAATCCCCGGTATCGGCGAACAGTTGCGCGCCTCCGGCGGACCCGTCACCGCGGCGTTGTCTCGTTCGGTCGCCGGGCAACTTGGGAAATGCGTGATCGTCGCGCTGCCCGGAAGCGGGGGCGGAGTGCGCGACGGCTTATGCGTCCTAGCGGATCTATTACCGCATGCGATCCATATAGCGCGAGACGGCAAGCACTGATGATCTCGTACGCCGAGGCCCGCCGACTTATCTCCGAGGCAGCCTTGGCGCGTCCCGCGCTTTCCGAAGAAACGGTCCCCCTCTCCCAAGCTCTCGGCCGCGTCTGTTCCACTGAATTATTCGGCACCACACCCATCCCCCCGTTCGATAACTCGTCCATGGACGGCTACGCCTTGGCCAGCGTCAGGGCTCTTGGCGCCTCGAGCGCCCCCGTAACGTTGCCGGTCCTGGGCACAATCCTCGCTGGCGACCCTCCCCGACACCAGGCGGAGCCCGGCGTCTGGAAGATCATGACCGGCGCCCCCATCCCCGCCGGCTGCGACGCCGTCGTTCCCATCGAACAGACCCGCGAGCTGGATGGAGGTCGTGCCGTCGAGATCCTCCACACCCCGAACGAAGGCGATTTCATTCGCAGCGTTGGTCACGATTTCAGCGCCGGCGCCCAGGTCTGCCCCGCCGGCACCCTCCTCACTCCCCGCCATCTCATGGCCCTCGCCGCCGTCGGCCTGTCTCATATACCCGTCCGCCGCAAGCCCCGCATCGCCCTGATCGCGACCGGCCGTGAGCTGTCGGCGCCCGGCAAGCCCCTGGTCCTGGGCCAGATCCACGACGCCTCGTCGTCATACCTCGCCGCCGAGTGCGAGCGCCTCGGCTATCATTTCGATTTTCAAGGCATCATCGCCGACGACGCCGCGGCGTTCTCCGCGCGCCTGGAACGCCTCCTCACCAAAAGCTTCGACATCATCCTCACGACCGGCGCCGTCTCGATGGGCGACATGGACTTCATCCCGGCGACATTGAAAGACATGGGCGCCAGAATCCTCTTCCACAAGGTCGCGATAAAACCCGGCCGCCCCATCCTCTTCGCCGAATTCCCCGCCGGTCCATTTATCTTCGGTTTACCCGGAAATCCAATATCCTCGGTCGTCGGCATGAGATTCTTCGTGCAGCCGTGCCTCCGAGACCTGTTAGGCCAGTCCGAAGAGTCCCCGATCCGTTGCCGTTTAAATAAACGAGCCGATAAGCCTGAAAAGCTCCGTTGCTTCTTCAAAGCCAGGCGTCTTCAGGTTGGCGATGTCGAGATCCTGCCCGCACAAGCGTCGTTCCAGATCCATTCGTTGTTGTCCGCCGACTCCTGGGCCGTCCTCCCGGAAGCAGGCGACCACATAAACGCCGGCGCCGAGGTCGAAGTCTATGAAGCGTAAGTTCGCGCTCTACGGCCGCTTACGCGACGCCGGCCTCGGCTCCGCCGTCAGCGTCGACCTCCCGAAGCCCGCGACCGCACGCCAAGCCCTGTCCGTTCTGAAGGCCGCATTCGGCCGCAAAGCTGTTCTCCTGGACGGCTGCGTCCTCGCGACCGACGAGGAAGTCCTCTCTTCCTCGGACACGCTCCCCGACGGCCTCCTCGCCGTCCTCCCCCCCGTATGCGGCGGATGAGCTTCGTGACGGCCTCGCGACTGGACCACGCGGCCCTGTGCCGCGCGGTGTCCTCGCCCAAGCACGGCGCCCTGGCGTCCTTCGTGGGCACGGTGCGCGCCGTCCACGCCGGACGCCGCGTCAAGGCCGTCAGCTACGACTGCTTCACGCCCTTAGCTGAGAAGGAGCTCGCCCGCATCAAGGCCACTGCTGAGCGCCGTTGGCCCGTCCTCGTCGCCGTCGCTCACCGCACCGGACGCCTCAAGGTCGGCGAAGCGAGCGTGGCCATCGCCGTCGGCTCAGGCCACCGCGCCGAGGCCTTCGCGGCCTGCCGCTTCGTCATCGAGGAGATCAAGCGCCTCGTGCCCGTCTGGAAGAAAGAGCACTACATGACCGGCGACGGCCGCTGGCTCGCCGGCTGCGCGCTGCACCGCAGGCTCCCATGAATAATCTCGGCAAGATACGCCTCGCCATCTTCCTCGTCCTCCTGCTCGCCTGCGCCTTGGCCGAGCGTCTGCTCCCGCGCCGCGCCCCCACGGTCGACGCGGCCCCGCGCTGGTTCGCGAACCTGAGCCTCAGCATCCTCGGCTCGCTGGCCGTGGCCCTGCTCCTGCCCTTCGCCGCCGTCGAGACCGCCTACCGCGCCGAGGCGGCGCAGTTCGGCCTCCTGAACCAGTGGTCCATCTACTTCCCTCTGAAGTTCGCCCTCTCCTTTCTCCTGCTCGACCTGCTCATCTACCTCCAGCACCGACTCTTCCACTGGTCCCCGGTGCTGTGGCGCCTGCACGCCGTGCACCACACCGACCTCGACCTCGACGCGTCCTCGGCCGTACGCTTCCACCCACTGGAAATCCTTGTTTCGATGTTTATTAAAATGGCCGCCGTCGCCTTGCTCGGCGCGCACTTTCTCGCCGTGGCGGCCTTCGAGGTGATCCTGAATGCGACCGCGATCTTCAATCATTCGAACCTGCACCTGGGTCCCCTCGACGCGCTCCTGCGCCTGGTCGTCGTGACCCCCGACATGCACCGTGTCCACCACAGCACGCGCCGCGAGGAGACCGACTCCAATTTCGGCTTCAACCTCCCTTGGTGGGACCGCCTGCTCGGCACCTACCGCGCCCAGCCCGGCGAGCCGCACGAGACGATGGCCCTGGGGCTCGACGGCGCGCGCGACCCGCGCAAGCTTGATTTATTTTCTCTGCTCGGCCGCCCGTTCAAGAGGGCCCTATGAAGATCCGCTGCGACCTCACCTTCAACGGGGAAACCCGCAAGCCTTACCTCGTCTCCGGGCCGAGCGAGCCCGATGACCATCTGGCGCACCGCATCGCGGCGTTCATCTTATTCTGGAACGACAACGCCATGGTCGACGCCTCGACGAAGACGCCCGCCCTGGCCAACTTCGAGTTCCTCCCCGATCTGCTCGCCGTCAACGACGCCGGCGAGGCCACGGTCTGGATCGAGTGCGGCACCGTCACGATGAACAAGCTCACCAAGGTCACGCGGCGCATGCCCCGGGCGCGCATCGTGATCATGAAGGAGAACGAGCGCGCCGCCGCCGACCTGCGCCGCGAGCTCGACGATTCATTCGACCGCCCGGAGCGCGTCGAGATCCTCGCCTGGCCCGGAAGCTCCTACAAGGAGTGGGCGAAGACCGTCGGCGACTCCATCGAGGCCTTCGGCGACGCCGACGGGCGCTCGATCAACGGCGTGGTCAACGAGCAGATGGTCGTCGTCGAGTTCAAGCCCTTCTAGAGGTAGAATCTTCTTATGAACCTTCCCGCACTCGCCATGGCCTTCGGCGTCGCCTGGACCCCCGTGAATGTCCCTGTACCCAGCGGTGTACCCGTCGGCCCCGCGCCCGCCCCCGCGCTGTCCGCCGTCTACGATGCGACCGGCGCGGCGCGAACCTGGGACGAGGCGATGGCCGACCTCGCTCAGGCGCAAGTAGTCGCGGTGGGAGAATCGCATGACTCCGTTGCGGACCATCAGATCCAAGCCGAGGTCCTCACGGCCCTCGCCGCACGCAAGCCAAGCCTTGCCGTCGCCTTCGAGATGGTCGGGTATGAAGATCAACCCGTCCTCGACGCCTTCATGTCGGGCGCCATGCCGGAGAAGGATTTCGCCCTCTGGTGGAAAACAAACTGGGGCTACGACTTTTCCATCTATAAGCCCATTTTCGACGCGGCGAAAGCCGCGAATATCCCCGCCTACGCCCTCAACGCCCCCCGCGACGTGATCAAGTCCGTGGGTAAAAAAGGCCTCGCCGGCCTGACCTCGGCGGAGCGCGCCCGCATACCGGCCATCATCGCCGAAAGCTCCGACCCCCGCTACCGCAAATACGTCCTCGACTCCGTGTCCGGCCACGGCGCCCCTCCCGCCGCGATCCCGCGCATGATCGAGGCCATGTCGGTCTGGAACGAAACCATGGGCGAAAAGGTCGCCGCTCTTACGGCCGAAGGCCGCACCGTTCTGATCATCGCCGGCCAAGGCCACGTTCTTTATAAAGCCGGCATCCTCGAAAGCGCCGCCCGTCGCGGTGCGGGCGCAACCAAGGTTCTCCTGCCCCTGTCCGCCGCGCCCCAAGCCGATGAGTTGCCCCTCGCCGACTGGTTCCGCGTCACCCCCCAACCCTAGGCCTATTGCCGTGCTGGACCTTCCCCAATTGGACCGGTCCGATCTCTCCATGAGCAGTTACACTGTGCCCATATGCCATCGCCGAAGGCGATAAGCTCCACGTCGTTATTACTACTCCTCGCCCTGCCCTCATGGGCGGGCGTCATCGCCGTGCCCGCAACGGTGGCCCCCGCCATCGGCGTTCCCTCCGTCGTGAATTCCGGTCTTCCAGCGAATACACCTTCGTTGCCGTTAAACATTTTCCCGTTGATGTCGTTATCGCCGCTGCCGTCTCCCTTACCGCCTGCCCTCATACCTACGCCCGCCGCCGCCGTCGCGGCGGCGACGCCGTCCCTCCCCGATTCGCCGGAGCCTCTGCATTCTGCCCGCTCCCTCAACAGCTTCTGGGACGGCCTCGCCGTACCGTCGCTCGACCTCGAAGAGCCCTTATCCGTTGTCGTCCCGCTGGCCGGCGTCGCGGTCGAATCGATCGGCGCACCCGATCGCCTCGCCCCCTGGCTCGAGACCGACAACTCCAAGATCGCCGCCGCCCTCGACCGCGCCGTCGCCCTCGCTCGCTCGACGCGCGCCGGCCGCCGCGCCCTCGACGCCGCGGAGAAGACGTTATTCTCCGAAGGCCGTTCCCTCCCCATCCTCGTCCTCGACCTCGGCCGCAACTTCGGCGAGTACGATTACCTCGCCGGGAACATGCGCCTTCACTCCGCGTTGTTCAATAAAGGCCGCGAGGCCGAGCTCGCCGGCACGATCGTCCACGAACTCACCCACGTCGTCCAGCACGGCCAGGGAATGCCCTCGAACGCGCTCGAGATGGAGATCGAGGCCCACCTTCAGGACCTCGACATGCTCGCCGAGCTCGGAGTGAAGCCCCCGAAAGGCACCTTCGCCCGCCAGGCGCTCGACCTGCTGTCCTCGGGCCCGGCCCAGTTCATCCAATTGATCCAGGCCGCCGTCCCAGGCTCCATCTTCCTCGGCGATTCCTCCCTTGAGGACGTCCTCGATCAGCTCGAGGACGACCTCGCCGAGCAGCACAAGCGCGCCAGGCGCTCGAAGACCGCCGCCGCCCTGATCCCCGTCATCGAGCGCGACATCGCACGCCTGCGCACCCCCGAGGGCGCTTCCTCCTACCGTGCATTCTCCAAACGGGTGCTGGCGCTCCTCAGGCGCCGCGCCAACGAAGCCCGGTGACGATCAAGAACCGTCGCGCGGGCTCCGCCCTTGTGGCCCGCGGCACCGCGAGCTTCAACGCCGGGCGCCTGCGCGAGGCCCTCGAGGATTTCCGCGCCGCCTTTCGACTCGGAGTCGACCGGGCGGACGCGCGGTACTTCTCGGCCCACGCCCATCTCTCGCTCGGCGAAATACCCCAGGCGGCTGCGGCCTATAAGTCTCTGATCCGCGCCCATCCGTCCTATCTGCCGGCCTACCTCGATCTGGCCGCTCTCCTTCATCAGCAGGGCCGCCTTCTCGACGCCGCGAAGACCTTACGCGCTGCGCTCAAGCACGAGCCCGGGCACGCGGAGGCGCTCCGCCGACTGGCCGAGCTCAAGACCGGCGGCGGCACGGCCGCCAAGTCCTTTGTCGAATTCCGACTCCCCGACGGACCGCTGCGCGTCCCGCGCCTGGGCAACCTCCCCATCGAGATCCTGGCACTCCTGGCCGGGGTCAAGCCCGTCATCCACTGCTGGGCGAACGAGGCCGACCTCGCGTCCTTCGACGAGCTGTGCCGCCGACTCGGGCTCCAAAAATTCGTCTTCCCGCGAGAGGCCAAGGCACGAGGCCTGGAGCGGCTAGGCGTGCTGATCGGGAGAGACTCCGCCGCCCTGACGAAAACGGCCCGCCTATGGGACGGCGAGTACTTCAACCCGGGACAAAGCCTCGGCTACCCGGTGTGCTGCACGCGCTGGTACTACACGCACGTCGTCGACAGGAAGGGCAGCGATCTCGTGCACTCCATCCTCGGCCACACGCGCGGCCGCGCGGGGCTGCCCTTCGCCCTGAACAACGTTTTCTACTTCTACTCGCGCATCCCCTCGGTCCAGGCGGGCGCGCGGCGCCAGAAGCTGTTCGCGAAAAATCCCGACCTCGACCTGGACCTGCTCAATCTGATCCCGTGGCATCCGTGCTCCTACCGCTGCGCCCCCAGCCTGAAGAAGGCCGCCGCGATCTGGAAGACCGCGAAAAAAGTCGCGCCCGAACTTGCCGACGCGCTGCGCGCCTGCCTCGCCCGCCCCGTCTTGTTCTGGGACTGGAGCCGATTCGCCGTGCTTCAGCGCCGTCCGGGCAAGGACCTTGCCTATTCCACCGTCGAGCCGCCCTTCTCCTTGCTCGAGCCCCGCCTTCTGTCCCGGCTGAAGAGCGCCGACCGGATCAAGGTCACGTCAGCCGGCCTCGAGCTCTGGAAGGGTGAACGCCGCGTCGGACCGCTCGGCGGGTCTCCCGCTCCGATCTTGCTCGACTTCACTGCCTAGAAGCCGACTCGCACCGGTACCACTGCGGATCGATTAAGATATTTCCAGTCGTGCCGGGCTCGCTATTGATAATAATCACTAGTTCCGGAACTAGTGATCGTCGTCAGCGCGAGCCTTGAGGACCAGCCACAGCGCGCGCTCGGGCCCGTCGAGGACGGCGTCCCTGCCGTCGTAGCCGTATACCGCCGCGATCTTCAGCGGCGATCTCCCGATCAGCTCCGCGAGCTCCGCCGCGCTGTAGGAGCGCAGGTCGTACGACGACTCGAGAACCGTTACCTTCTTACTCTTTTCCGTCGTCACAAAGTTGATGATGAGCTCCCGCCTCGTCTCCGGCTCGGCGGGTATGCTCATGAGGATGTGCTTGGCCCGGCGGCCGCCCTGGCGGCACTCGTACACCTCTTCGTCGGGCTGATCCTGGCCGTAGATGGACAGGTCGAGGCCAAGGATGAAGATCCCGCCCGGCTCGAGAGCGCCGGCCATCAAGGTCAGATGCGCCAGCGCTTCGCGGTCCGTCATCAGGTGCCGGAAGGTCGAGAGCACGTTGACGATCATGCCGAAGCGCCGCCGCGGCCGATAGGTCGACATCTCTCCGCGCGCGAGCCTGACGCGCTTGCCCCAGCCCGCGAGGCGCTTGCGCGTGAACGCGAGCATGCCGGGCGCCAGGTCATAGCCCTCGACGGTCCAGCTCCTCCGCAGCAGGCCCGCGAGGTAGCGCCCCGTGCCGCAGGCGGGCTCTAAAGCAGTTTTGACGCCGCAGCCATGGATCTCGGCCAGATGCGCCAGCAGCCAGACCTCGTCGTCGGTGCCCTCGGCGTGGACCAGATCGTACAGCGCCGGGTCGGCGTAGATCGAGGGTAAGCGGCTCAATTAATCGCGGGAGCGGACGTGACGCGCCGTGCGGGACCGGTGATCGAAACGCCCTCGAGGCGAAGGTTCTCGAGCAGGTCGAGCAGGACCGCCTCCTGCGCGTCCATGAAGTCGTTGTAGTCCGTCCCGCGCACATAGAACACCAGCTCGAACTCCAGCGCCCCGTCGCGCACGCCGGTCAGGTGAGAGCGCTCGAGCCGCGCGTCCTTCGCCTTGCCCACCGCCGCGCGCCCGTGGCCGGGAACCTTCTTTAAGATCGACGGCGAGGTGTCGCCGGGCAGGCAGAAGGCGATCAGCGACCGGCGCTCGGTCAGCTGATTGAAGTTCTGGATGCGCGAGCTGGTCAAGGTCGCGTTCGGGAACACGAGCAGCTCGCCGTTGATCGAGCGCACGCGCGTCGTCTTCACGCCGATGTGCTCGACCGTGCCGCCGATGTCGCCGATCTTGATGAAGTCGCCCACGACGAACGGCTTGTCCAGATAGATCGCGACCGCCGAGAACAGGTCGCCGAGCACGGCCTGGGCGGCCAGGGCGACGGCGATCCCCGTGATGCCGAGGCCGGCGACCATCGAGGTCACGTTGAACCCGAGGTTGCTCAGCACGAACAGGAACGCGCCCACCCAGATGAGGCCCTGCGCGGCGAAGGTCACCGTCGCCGCGGTATCGCGGTGCGCCACGTCGGCGCCCTCGACCAGGATCATCTTCTCGACGCCGTACGCGACCGCCACCTGGAGCATGGTCACGAACCGGTAGGCAACCAAGGACACGACGACGATGTACAAGCCGCGATCGAACCGGCCGTGGACCGTGAGCGGCTTGAGGGCCACATAGAACGCCACCACGTAGCACTCGGGCGCCTTCACCTTCTGCAGCATCTGCACGATCAGATCGTCGAGATGGGTCGACGTCAGCCTGGCCAGCGCCTGCAGCCGGTTGATGATGATCCGTCGCGCCAGCAGGAAGCCCCACAGCACGCCGAGGAAGGTCGCGGCCGCGAGCATGTATTCGGCGACGGAGTTGCCGAAGTAGGCGTGCTTCAGGAATTCGAATTGGGGCATCAGGCGGCCACGCGGCTGCGGCGGGAAACGACGGGGCGCTTCTTCAACGGGGCCATCAGCTTGATCATTCGGCGCTCGTGAATCCGATCGCATCGCTGCCGAAGCGGACGGAGCTTTTCCTCCACCCCCCAGCGGCGGAACATCGCCTCGCGGCAAAGGCCGCCCCTTTGCTCATCGGTCAAGGATCGGTTTTTGTAAATCGCGAGCTTCTCACTCTCGTAACGCAGCCAAGCGCGCTCCACCATTCTCATGAGTTTCCGTTCAGCAAGGCTCACGTTCAGCATTTCGGGCCGGATCAGCGACGGCCGATACATTCCCAATTTCTTCTTCAATTCAGCGCGGGTCATCTTTCTTATGCCTCTCTATTTTGAGGAGACGGGCTTCATGATCTTGAAGCACCTCTCGCCTCTCTTTAAAATCGACATCGGCCAATGAACGGTCGCGGCGAGCGGCCTCGACATCTCCGGCGAAAGCCGTCACTCGGCGATCGAGCTCGCCGAGCCTATCGAGCTTCTTGGCTCCCTCTTCCAGGTGATCAAGTCTTTCGCCGTGAAGGAGAACCTCTTTGATGATGCGTCTAATCGAGGCTTCGAGCCTCGCCAATCGTTCGTCTGACATTGTACACGCACCCCCGTCGGCCCGCAAGAGTCCAAGGGCCCACCATCTATACGATCGAGCACCCCAAAAAGTTGCATCGTTCGCGCCAAGACCCAACCCGTCCTTGGGCACTAGGGCCTATTGAGCGCGGGTAACACCCGCTCATGACCATGCGCATAGGAGCCTCCGCCGCCGACCCGCTACAATAGCTCCATGATGACCCTTGTTTCCCTCGACGGTTCGCGCCGCAAGATCGTGGCCTCCGTGATCGCGCAGGTGATCTCCCCCGCCCAGATAACGATGGCCCACCAGCTCATGTCCGCCGAAAAGCCCGGCCGCCCCGCTCCTCAGCCCGAGGAGGTCTTGTTCTGGCTGCGCTTGAACATGCCCGTCGCCGCCGGCCAGATCGACGCCATCCTCCACCCCGCCGACTAAAGGCTCTTTCCGCTATAATAGCGCCGGTGTTCACCTTCATCGGCCTTATCGTCGTTTCTTTCATCATCCTCTATAAGCGCTCGACCGAGATCATCGTGGTCAACCCGCTTCGGGGGCAGAGCCAGGCGCCTATGCCCGGCGACACGGCCGAAAACGACGCCGAGGACGAAGAAGACTCGCAGCCCGCTCCGAGCTTCGCCGGCCTCCTCGGCGCGATACAACAGGCGGCCCAAAAATCCGCTTCCACCCAAGGCCGCGCCGCGATCATTCAAATGGTCCAAAACAACCAGTTCATCGAGGCCATCCAGCTGTACCGCCGCCTCTACGGCGTCGACCTCTCGACCGCCAAGAAGGCCGTCGACAAAATGATGCTGGAGAAGTAGCCTTCCGTCGAGGATTTGCTATAATTACCCTTACATTTCGCACCCAGGAGATCAAATGTCCACCGCTACCGCCATGAAAAACGACTACAAGGTCAAAGACATCACGCTCGCCGATTGGGGCCGCAAAGAGATCACCATTGCCGAGAACGAGATGCCGGGCCTGATGGCGCTTCGCGCCGAGTACAAGGGCAAGCTTCCTCTTAAAGGCGCCCGCATCGCCGGCTGCCTGCACATGACCATCCAGACCGCCGTCCTGATCGAGACCCTTCTCGAGCTCGGCGCCGAGGTCCGCTGGTCCTCCTGCAACATCTTCTCGACCCAGGATCACGCCGCCGCCGCCATCGCCAAGGCCGGCAAGTGCGCCGTGTTTGCGTGGAAGGGTCTTTCCGAGAAGGACTTCGACTGGTGCATCGAGCAGACGCTGAACTTCCCCTCGGGCGAGCCCCTCAACATGATCCTCGACGACGGCGGAGACCTGACGAACATGGTGTTCGACAAATACCCCAAGCTCGCCAACGACATCGTCGGCCTCTCGGAAGAGACCACGACCGGCGTGCACCGCCTCATCCAGCGCATGGCGGCCGGGACCTTGCTCACTCCCGCCATCAACATCAACGACAGCTGCACGAAGTCGAAGTTCGACAACCTGTACGGCTGCCGTGAGTCCCTCCTCGACGGCATCAAGCGCGCGACCGACGTCATGATCGCGGGCAAGATCGCGGTCGTCGCCGGCTACGGAGACGTGGGCAAGGGCTGCGCGCAGTCCATGCGCGGGCAGGGCGCGCGCGTGCTCATCACCGAGGTCGACCCGATCAACGCCCTTCAGGCGTGCATGGAAGGCTACGAGGTCGTCACGATGGATGACGCCGCCGCGCTCGGCGACATCTTCGTCACCGCGACGGGCTGCAAGGACGTCATCCTGCGCAAGCACCTCGACGCGATGAAGAACCAGGCCATCGTCTGCAACATCGGCCACTTCGACCTCGAGATCGACATCGCTTCGATGACCTCCGACAAGAACCTCAAGAAGGTCGAGATCAAGCCCCAGGTGGACCAGTTCGTGTGGCCCTCGGGGAAGGTCGTGACCGTGCTCGCGGAAGGCCGGCTCGTCAACCTCGGCTGCGCGACGGGACACCCGTCCTTCGTGATGAGCTGCTCCTTCACCAACCAGGTCATGGCTCAGCTCGAGCTGTGGGAGAACAAGGCCACGGGCAAGTACAAGAAGCAGGTGTACCTGCTCCCGAAGCATCTCGACGAGAAGGTCGCGATGCTCCACCTCGGCAAGCTCGGCGCGAAGCTGACCAAGCTGACGCCGAAGCAGGCCGACTACCTCGGGATTCCCGTGGAAGGCCCGTTCAAGCCCGACAACTACCGCTACTAAGCCTTAAGACGTTCAAGAACGAGGCCCCGGCAGTCATCCCTGCCGGGGCCTCTGTTTCATAGAATGACACAGTGAGCCGCCCCTCCCCCCTCCGCCGCCTCCTCTCCTACGCCTCCTCCCACCGCCGCACCGTCGTCCTTGCATCCGTTTTCTCCTTCCTCAATAAAGTCTTCGACATCGCCCCCGAGATCCTCATCGGCATGGCCGTTGACGTCGTCGGCAGCGGCTCCGAGTCGTTCGTCGCCAAGCTCGGTTTCCCCGACCGCGTCGACCAGCTCCTAATACTCGCCGCCGCCACGCTCGTCATCTGGGTGCTCGAGTCCACCTTCGAGTACCTGTACGAGGTCCGCTGGCGCGGCCTCGCCCAGACCGTCCAGCACGAGCTACGCCTGGATGCGTACGGCCATGTGCAGAAGCTCGACATGGCTTTTTTCGAGGACCGCAGCACGGGCGGCCTCGTAGCGACCCTCAACGACGACATCAATCAGCTCGAGCGCTTTCTCAACGGCGGCGCCAACATGCTCATCCAGGTCTTCTCGACCGTGATCCTGGTCGGCGCGGTGTTCTTCTACCTCGCGCCGAAGGTCGCGGTTCTGGCGATGCTGCCCATTCCCTTCATCCTCGCCGGCGCGTTCTTCTATCAGTTCCGCGTGGAGCCCCTCTACGCCGGCGTCCGGGACCAGGCCGCCAATATCGCCGCGCGCTTGTCGAATAATCTATCCGGCATCGCCACGATCAAGAGCTTCACCGCCGAGGAGCGCGAGCTCAAGGCGATCGAGGTCGAGAGCCTGGCCTACACCGCCGCCAACACGAAGGCGATCAAGGTCAGCGCCGCGTTCATCCCCATCATCCGCATGGCCATCCTGGCCGGCTTCCTCGCGACCTTGGTGGTCGGTGGGAAGATGGCGCTGGCCGGAGCGATCACCGTCGGCTCGTTCTCGGTGCTCGTGTTCCTGACCCAGCGGCTTCTGTGGCCGCTCACCGGGCTCGCGGAGACGGTGGACCTGTACCAGCGCGCGATGGCGTCCACGGCCAGGGTGCTCGACCTGCTCGAGACGCCGATCACGCTCGGCCATGAAGGCAAGCCCCTGCCGCGCGCGTCCGTCAAAGGCGAGATCCGTTTCGAGAATGTCAGCTTCTCCTATCCGGGCCGAGCACCCACGCTCAAGGGCGTGAACCTCACCATCCCCGCCGGCACGACGGCCGCGTTCGTCGGCGCCACCGGATCGGGGAAGACGACGATGACCAAGCTTTTGCTGCGCTTCTACGACCCGACGGAAGGAAGGATCCTGCTCGACGGCCAGGACATACGCGGCTTCGACCCCCGGGAGCTGCGGCGCGCGATCGGCTTCGTGAGCCAGGACACGTTCTTGTTTCACGGGACCGCGAAGGAGAACATCTCCTACGGCGACCCCGAGAAGAGCCAAGCAGCGGTCGAGGCCGCCGCGAAGATCGCCGAGGCGCACGAGTTCCTGACGGCCCTGCCCCAGGGCTACGAGACGGTCGTGGGCGAGCGCGGCCAGAAGCTGTCGGGAGGACAGCGGCAGCGCCTGGCCATCGCGAGAGCGGTGCTCAAGGATCCGCCCGTGCTGATCCTGGACGAGGCGACCTCGGCCGTGGACAACGAGACCGAGGCCGCGATCCAGAAGAGCCTCGACCGCATCGTGGTCGGAAGGACGACCGTGATGGTGGCCCATCGACTATCGACCATCGTGAAGGCGCACCGCATCTTCGTCCTCGAGGACGGACGCATCATCGAGGAAGGAACCCACGCGGAGCTCAGCGGGCGGCCCGGCCCTTACGCCGACCTGTGGCGCGTGCAGACCGGTCTCGTCGGCTCTTAAATCCCCCTACGACGGGCGCGGCGCGAGCGAAAATCTCAGGACCGCTGTCTTCCGGGCCGGCTCTTACTTGTGGACCCGCTGCGCCGGCTCTTCCTTTTGCACGGGCCGACGCCCCTCGGCTTCAGGGCGCTTGGGTGGCTCCTCGGACCGGGGCTTCTCCTCGGCGGCGGGCTCCTTCTTCAGAGCGTCATTAGGCGCCGGGTGCGCCAGCTTGAGCGCCTCCGCCTCGTGCGCGTCTTTCTCCCGCTTCTCGCGCAACGCGGTGTAGAGGCGCGCGGCGGCGCCCGCCGTCAGGGTCACCCCGAAGAAGACGACCAGGAACCACGACGCGCTCATCAGCGCGGCGCCGACCGACTTCATCACGAACATCGTCCCGTCGCCGGGCACGGGCAGCACCACGGCCGGGGTCGTGAAGCCGACGAACTTGCCCAGGTCGCTGGCGGGCATGCCGCCGGTGAAGGTCGCGACGAACAACGCGAACTTGATGAACAAGGTCCACGCGGACGCGATATCCGCCGGGATCAGACGCGCCAGCACGCGGTCGATTGCGCGGGAGAAGCCGGCGGTCGTGAGCACGGCGACGACCGCCGCCGCGACGTAGGCCAACACGAGGATCGGAAGCTCCATGGCAACACCTCTCTGCCCCGTGAGTATGACCAAGTCCGCCGGCAAAGGCCATCTCATGCGCGTCATGATGACGTATCAGAATCATGTAGGGATGACCGGGGTCACGCCACGGCCCGACGAAGGGAACAAAGCGCTTAGGACCAATGGCATGGGGAAAGCGGGACCTTCGGCTCACTCGGTTCTCCCCGACATACCCTATGATGAGACCGTGAGAGCCTGCGTCTCCGCCGTCCTCTCGTTCGTCCTAGCGTTCTCCCCTGCCGCACAGGCGCAGGTCGTATCGGGACGAAGCGTCGTGGCACCCATCGGAGGACTCGGCCTCGCCCCTCTCTCGGCCCCCCAACTGACGGCGCCGTCAGCCGGCCTGACGGGCCTGAGCGCGCCCGGCCTGATCTCGCCGCTGTCGAGCCCCGCGCTCGCGCCGGTTCCCTCGGCCGTCATGGCGGCGCAGGTCCAGGCGCTCCAGCCGGCCCGCGCCGCGCAGGCGCTGATCTCGCTTATACCCGCGGCCGCAGCACCCCTTCCCTCCGCGCCGACGCCGGCGAAGGCGCTCGCGGTCCAGGCGAGCTTCGACGAGTTGAAGGCCGCCTTCGATGAGAAGACGTCCGAGGCCGTGGCCGCGGAAGCAGGAGCGCCGAGAGCGCCGCTGGCGTACACGGAACTCAAGCCGCAGGAGACCGCAAGCGCGCCGCCCCAGGCCCCGCAGCAGCCCCAGCGCAAAGGCCTGTTCGGATTCTCGCGCCCGCTCGCGTTCTTCCTGCTCGCGCTGATCGTCTCCCAGGTCGGCATCGAGGCGTTCAACGCCGGCCTGCCGCCGCTGATCGCGAAGGTGTTCGGCAGCGTGACCGTGGCGGCGGAAGTCGGCATGACCGCCTCGCTCGCGGAGCTCGTGGGCACGATCGCCGCACCCATCGTGGCCAAGAAGCTCGGCCTCAAGGGCGCGTATGTGTGGAGCACGGGCCTGCGCATCGCGACGGGAGGACTGATCGCGGGCCTGCTCGCGGCGAATTGGCTGAGCATGGGCGGGCTCGTAGCCCTGTTCGCCGTGGACGCGCTTCTGCTCGGCGTCTCGCTGACGGCGGAGAAGAGCATACCGGCCGTCATGCTCGACCAGGACCAAAGGAAGCTTGAGCAATTCAAGGCCACCCGACAGATGGCGATCGAGATAGTGGCGACCATCGTGCCGATCGCGACCGGCGCTATGGTCGCGGCGCTCGGCTTCATCCCCGCCCTGGTCGCCTTTCCCGTCGCGTTGGCGATCTCAGTGACGATGGTGGCGCTCACGCTCAAGTTCCCGGGGAAAATATCCGGGCTCGACGGGCACGGTCTGCCCGGGCCCGGCGAAGGCTCCCTGCTGACGTACTTCCAACATTTAAAGGACGGCACGCTCGAGATCCTGAGAACGCCGACCTTGCTGTTCAGCGTGCTCGCCTACTCGCTCGTGTACGTGCCGATCTCGCTCGTGTACTGGCTGATGGCGCCGGCGTACGCCCTGCACCTGGCGGGGCCCGGGCACGAGGCCTTGGCGGCGGCGTACGGCGGGATGATGATCGGGCTGTACAGCCTGGGCGGATTCGTCGCGAGCCTATGGGTCATGCGGCAGCAGCGACGGGAGCGTGACGCCGCAGCTATGCGGACCTCGATGCTGAGATGGACCGTGGCCTGCGCGCTCGGCCTGTCGCTGTTCGCGGTGATGGCGATCCCGACGGGCGCCCTCTGGGGCACCTTGACCTTGCCGGCGCTGGCGCTGTTCTTCTTCGGGATCCCTCAGGTGATCGCCAAGCTCAAGCTCGAGAGCTTTTTCCAATCGCGCGCGCCGAAGGGCAAGGTGGACGACGCGACCGCGGTGCTGGAGAGCGCGTCGTCGGTGACCATCGCCCTGGGGCTGTGGGTCTTCGGCAAGCTCCTCGCCGGCGCCGGGATCGTCAGCCTGACGCATCTGGCGCTCGCGGTCGGGCCCATGATCGCGGTCCTGCTGCTGCTGACGTGGGCGCTCGCCCGCGCGTCAAAGCCGAAGTAAAACCAAAGTTACCCCACTTGGCCTATTTTGAATCTGGTCCCAAAGACCTTTGGGCTTCTGGGCCGTTCATGTACTAGTATCCCCGTCCACCGAGGAATGCCTCCGGCCGCTCACGCGGCCGGTTTGGAGTTGTCTACATGCAACCCTCAGCGTATCTCGCCGCCGCGCTCGTCTTCGCCGTTCCGACCAGCGCCCTCACCAATCCGCCGCCCGAGACCTTGCTCGCCTTGAACAGCGTCCAGACCTTCGGCCTGGTCGGCGCCGAATACGGACGCTTCTTCGACGCGGGCGGTCATCACGCGTTCCTGAATGTGCCGGAAATCTCCGGGAAGCCCGATCGCATCGACTCGCGGCCGAAGCCTCTGCCGAAGAAGACGCCCTCGCCCGTGCCCTTCGTGCTAGAGATCCCGCCGGTGCCGCCGTTGCCCTTCGAGCGGACTTTTTACCGGCTGATGGGCAGGCCCCAGACGACCGGCTACGACGAGCTGATTCGATCCTATTCGGATCGACTTGGCTTAGATCCGCGGCTGGTCAAATCCGTGATCGCGGCCGAGTCGGAGTTCACGGCGCGCGCGAAGTCGCCCGCCGGGGCGCTCGGCCTCATGCAGGTGATGCCCGCGACCTCGGAGTACATGGGAATCTCGGGCAAGGCCCTGTATGAACCGGAGGCCAACATCCGGGCGGGCACGGCCTACATGGTCTATCTGTTCGAGCGCGCGTGGAAGAAGTACCACCTGAAGGGCGTCTCGTACAAGAACGCGCCGAACTGGCTCGTCCAGCGCATCGTCGCGGCGTACAACGCCGGGCCGCGCTTCCTGGCCCATCGTCGTCTGTACACGCAGACGCGCGACTATGTGCGAAAGGTTCTTCTATTCTACCGCTCCAAGGTCAGCGAGCTCCGCGCGACGGCTTAGATCCAACTCGCACCGATGCGGGTCCCCCGGAATCCGGGAACAGGGACAAGCTCCCGCCGGCCGCGAAAAAGGCGTGGGAAGCCGTTCCCATCGCCGCTCGTTGACTTAACCCGGCCGCAGGGCTACACTGGGGAACTGGCATGATGAGAGCCGATTTCGCGTTTCTTGCCGCCCTAATAATTCTTGCGGGCTGCGGCGTCGGCACTCAGCCCTGCGAGAACCTGCGTATCGGGATGTCCAGGGCGCAAATGGAAGCTCAGCTTGGCCCCGCCGGCCATGTAAAGGTTTACGACGCGAAAAGCCGACCAAGCGACCTATATATAGATGTCAGTGTCTACACCTATACGAATAAGATGCCCTTCTCCGAGCCCAATATCGTCTATGTCGACAATCACGGCGACAAGCTGATCCGGATTTCTTGCCAGGATAAACCGATACGTCTCCATGTCGACGGCAGCACCGTGCCGGAGAACTATCTCGACGCTTGGCGCATCGACAAAATCCCGCCGGCCAGCAAAAAAGGCAGGGGAAATTAACCCATTTCTGCCGGCGTCCGCCTTCACGGGCTCGGGAATAGTCCCTATTTTCAATTCGCGTCCAGGCCGGTTTTTCAGCGCCCCGTGCCACAACCGAGATAAAACCGTTGCCTTCCCGCAAAGTGGCCGCAAGGTCGCCATGATATGATGTCGATGTGAACTTCCTCCCGCCCCTGACGGACCGCGCCGACGAGCCCGAGCTGATGGATTCGGGGACGACGAGCCCGGCGGAGCTCGAAGACGCGCTCGACTTTCTGTCCGCCACGAACACCTTCCTCGGCGGCTGGGCCGTGATACGTCAGCGGCTCGATATCTGGAGCCGGGCCTGGGACAAGAAGCAGATCATCACGATGCTCGACGTCGGCACCGGCGCGGCCGATCTCCCGATCCGCATCCTGAGCTGGGGACGCCGGCGCCGGTTCAACATCAAGATCGTCGGCATCGACACCGACGCGAAGGTCCTGGAGCTCGCACGAGCGCGGACCGAGGGCGAGGAAAACCTCGGCCTGATGCATGCGGATCTGGGAACGTTCGCCGCGCTGGGCGGACGGTTCGACTACGTGCTGGGCTCTCTGTTCCTCCATCACCTCCCGCCGGCGGAGCTCGTGCCTTCGTTGAGGCTGTGCGACGGCCTCGCGGTCAAGGGCATGCTCTTCAGCGACCTGCGCCGGTGCACGGCGGCGTACGCCGGGGTCAGCGCGCTGACCTATATGGCCGGGCGCGTGTCCCGCTACGACGGTCCGTTGTCGGTGCGCCGGGCGTTCCTCCCCGAGGAACTCGAGCTCGCGGCCGAGCGAGCAGGGCTTAAGTACCTGCGGGTGCGCCGCGGGCCGTTCTTCCGGCTGAGCCTTTCCGGCGAAAAGCGCTGATGGCCCGGGTACTCGCGGTCGGGACCGCCGTGCCGGACGTCCGTTATAACCAGAAGACGATCCGCGATCATTGCGAGAAGGCGTTCGCGGGCACCGCGGCCGCCGGGCGGGAGGACCTCTTCGACCGGTCGGGGGTGGAGACGCGCGGGCTGGTGGAAGCGCCCGAATATTATTTCGCCGGAGTCCCGTTCGAGAAACGCAACGCCGATTATTTCCCGCACGCCGAGCGGCTGGCGCGTCGCGCGCTCGAGAGCGCGCTCGACGAGGCTGGGGTCGACATATCGGAGCTCACCCACCTGTTCAGCGTGACCACGACCGGGCTCTTAACCCCGAGTCTCGACGCGCATCTGGCGCAGTCGCTGCCGTTTCGCCGCACGCTTAAGCGCACGCCGCTGTTCGGCGTCGGGTGCGCGGGCGGGGCGGTGGCGCTGTCCCGGGCCTATGAATACCTGAGAGGGCATCCGGAGGAGACGGTCGCCGTGCTGTCGGTCGAGCTCTGCAGCCTGACCTTCCTGCCCAAGGACGGGACGATGACCCAGCTCGTCGCCGCCGCGCTCTTCGGCGACGGCGCGGCCTGCGCGATCCTGTGCGGCGAGAAGTCGCCCGCGGCCGCGCGCGCGAAGCTCGCTTTCGTGGACAACGAAAGCGTCCTGATCCCCGATTCCCTTCACGTGATGGGCTGGGACTTCGGCGCGGACGGCATGCGCCTCGTGCTGTCGACCGACGCGCCCGCCATCGTCGAGCGCAACCTCGAGGACGCGCTGAGCCCGCTGCTCGCCCGCCACGGCGTCTGCGTCGACGAGCTCTCGCCGCTCATCCTGCACCCGGGCAGCGCGCGCATACTCGACGCCTGCGAGCGCGCGATGGGCCTGCCGGACGGGGCGGCGACATTGTCGCGCTCATTTCTGAGACGCCACGGCAACCTGTCCTCGGCGTCGGTGCTGTTCATCCTCAAGGACGCCTTGGCCCAGCCGAAGAGCGCCTCCCCGTGGGGCCTGCTCGCCGCCCTCGGGCCCGGCTTCGCCTGCGAGGCCCTTCTGATTCGCAGCACGTGATCTACGACTGCGCCGTCGTCGGCGCGGGTCCGGCGGGCAGCGCCGCGGCCCTCTATCTGTCGCGCGCGGGGCGCAGCGTCGCGCTGATCGACCGCGCGGCTTTTCCTCGGCGCAAGGCCTGCGGCGAGGGCATCCTGCCGGCGGGCGTCTCGGTCCTGCGCGAGCTCGGCGTCTACGATGAAGCCGCGGCCCTCGGTCGCGCGTTCCGCGGCATCAGCTACACGACCCGCGACGGACGCGAGGCCCGCGCGGCCTTCCCCAAGGGCGAGGGCCTGGCGGTGCCGCGAGAGGAGCTCGACCATCTGCTTCTGCGCCGCGCGTCGGCGGCGCCCGGAGTGAGCATCTTCGAAATCACCCCCGCGCTCGGCGTCGAGTGCACGGGCGAGGGCGTGCGCGTTCGGCTCGCGGACGGAGAGATCCGCGCCCGGCGGATGATCGCGGCCGACGGGATGTCCTCGCCCGCGCTCAAGGCGCTCGGCGTGCCCCGCCGCTGGCCCGAGCGCGAGCGCTACGGCCTCTCGGCCCGGCTGAGCGGCATCGAGGGCCTCGGCGATTTCGTCGAGGTGTTCCTGCTCGGCGGCGGCGAGCTGTACCTGACGCCGCTGGCCGGCGCGGGCCGGGCTACGGCGGCGCTTCTTCTCGAGCAGAGCACCCTCGCGGACGTGGCGCGGGACCGCGATGCCGCGTTCTGGCGGCTGGCGCGCTCCCATCCTTCGCTGGCACCGCGGCTTGAACGCGCGGTCTTCGACGTGCCGGTCATCGGCCTCGGGCCACTCGCCCCCTCGGCGGAGCGCTGCGAGGACGGCCCCTGGCTCGCCGCGGGCGACGCGGCGGGAGCGGTGGACCCTCTCGTCGGCGACGGCATCGGCCTCGCCTTGCGAAGCGGCCGGCTCGCCGCGGAGGAGACCGACGCGGCGCTCTCGGGCCGCGGCCGGCCCGGCGAATATGCGCGCCGCCGTCGCCGGATGCTCCGGCCCAAGCGGCGCCTGGCGAGCTTCGCGCTGACGATGAGCCGCCGGCCCGCCTTGGCCCGCTTGGCGATCATGGCGCTGCGGGCCTTTCCCTCTCTATTTTCAGCGTTGCTCGCGGATTAACGACGGGCTAAGCGCCGCGCTTCTTGCGGGCGGCGACGGTCTCGCCGGCGATGCCCCAGTTCTCGGCGGAGACTTCCTCGATGACGACATGGGTCGTGGCGGGATTCTTACCGAGGACATCCGCCGCGAGCTTGGTGACTTCGGCGATGAAGCGGGACTTCTGCTCGGCCGTGGGGCCGGGGGTCATCTTGATGTTAATGAAGGGCATTCCCAGAGAATACTAATTCACGGTCAGCGGAAATCGCAGGGCCGCGCGCACCCTCTTTAGGGAGCGCGCGGCCCCGCTATAACCTTAGCGTTTCCCGCCGGCCGGACCTTGGCGACGCTCGCCCCGGTGCTCGATGCGCTCGCCGCGGCGCTCCATCCGCTCGCCGCGGCGCTCCATGCGCTCACCGCGGCGCTCCATCCGCTCACCGCGATGCTCGCGCCGCTCGCCCGCATTCTCGAGCTTGTCCGAGCGCTTCTCGACCCGCGCCGCGGCCTTGTCCCTGCCCTCGGCCTTGAGCTCCGCCGCCTTGGCGTCGAGCTTTTCGGCGCGCTCCTGCATGCGCTCACCCTGATCCTCCAGCCGTTCGCCCTTGTTCTCCAGGCGCTCGCCCCGGCGCTCGAGCTTCTCCCCCTTATGCTCCAGAGCGTTTCCGACGCGCTCTCGGAAGTTGGGGTGCTCGGCGAGGAACTTCTTCTTGTCTTCCGGGCTCATCTTCTGGAAGCGCGTGTGCATATTCCGGAGGTTGGTCCCGTCGTTCTGACCCTCGGCCTGGGCCGGGGGAGCGGCCTGCTCCGCGGCGCCCTCGGCCGACACGGCCGGAGCGAGGCTGAGCATCACGACGAACATCAGAAGGCTTTTCATTTTCTTGATCTCCTTTGCTACCTTACCCCCCATGACGCGAGCGCTCACCCCGAGGTTTAGTGACTTCGGTCACGGCTAAACCCCCATGCCCCCCCAAGCGTCTATAGGGATGGAGGACCGAGACCGCAGCCTCATCCAAGCCGTCGCGCAGGGAGACGAGGCGGCGCTCGAAGAACTCATGAAAGCCCATATGCCCTCGGTTCACGCGGTCGCGCGGCGCCTCCTCGGCGACGACGCCTCCGCCGACGACGCGGCCCAGGAGACCTTCCTGGCCGTGTGGCGCTCCGCGAAGACCTTCCGCGGCGACGGCCCGGGGCGGGCCTGGATATTAAGGATCGCGCTCAACAAGGCGCGCTCGGCCGGACGCTGGCGCTCCCTGCGGCGCTGGCTGAGCCTCGACCACACGGTGGGAGGAGAGCCGGACGCGCCCACCTTGGGCGAGGCCGTCGCCGACCTGTCGCCCGAGGCCGACCCGGCCGGCGTGCGCGAGCGCGACGACCGCGCCGAGCGCCTGCGCGCGGCCGTTGAAAGCCTGCCCGCGCGGCAGAAGGAAATGGTCTTGCTGCGCCTGGAGGGCCTCGAGATCAACGAGATCGCCTCCGCCGTCGGAGCGGCGGAAGGCACGGTCAAGGCGACCTTGCACCAGGCGCGGGCGCGCCTTGAGCCGCTATTAAAGGAGACACCGTGAGCGACCCATTCTGGGATGATCTGAATAAGGCCCTTCCCCGCGCCCGGCGCGGCGAGCCGGGCTGGGCCCATCAGCGCGGCAAGGTGATGTCGCTCCTGCGCGGCGGCGCGCGCGAATCGCGGCGGCTCACGGGTCTGCTCGCCGCCGGCGCGCTCGCCGCAGGCCTCTTCCTCGTGCTCCATAAGAAGCCGGCTCCGGCGCCGGAGCTCCCGCCGATGGCGTCCATGCCCTCCGACGATCTCGATTTCCTGGAAATGACGCCCTTGCTCGAGCATCTCGACGAGCTTCAAGACGCCGTGGACCTGGACCGCGCATGAATCATCTCGATATCCTGATATTGGCCGCCGTTCTCGCCGGCAATCTGGCCGCGCGACGCGAGGCTCTGGCGCACCCCCCCGCGGAGATGCTGCAGAACATCGATCTGCTCGACGACCTGCCCCTCATCGAGGGCGGCACAGAGGCCCCATGAAGAAAATCCTATTCGCCTTACTGCTGACCCTGAGCGCCGCCGCGGCCCGCGCCGACGACGCGTCGCGCGCGCGCTGGGAGGCGATGACGCCCGCCGAGCGCGAGCGCGTGGTCGAGAACTATCAGCGCTGGAAGGCCATGCCCGAGGAGCGCCGCGCCGAGATCAAGGAGCGCCACGAGCGCTTCGCGGCCCTGCCGCCCGAGGAGAAGCAGGCCCTGCGCCAACGCTGGAAGCGCTTCCAGAAGCTCACGCCCGAGCAGCGCACCCAGCTGCGAGAGCGCTTCCGCAAGCTCGAGAAGATGGCGCCCGAGAAGCGCGAGAATTTTCTGCGCGAACGGCGGGAGCGGATGGAGCGGCGGCAGGAGAACCATCAGCAGCGCGGCGAGCGCCGGGAGCAGCGCGGCGAACGTCGCCGTCAGCGTCCTTCGCGCTGAGCCTTAACGCCGACCGTGCTTGCGCCCGCCGCGCGGCGCGAAGTTCCGGACGTTGCCGCCCGGGGGGCCGCTCTGCATGAACAGGAAGCTCACCGGGAAGCCGTACTCCTTGGACAGCGCGGCCTCCTTCGACTTCAGGAAGTCCATGAGCTCGAGCTTGCGCAGGTCCTTGGGCATGACCTGCGAGCGGTCGATGCTGGGGTCGACCGCCACGTCCATCGAGAACACGACGGCGTCGAACTTCTTGCCGATCATCGCGTCGAGCTGGGCCTTGAACTTCTTGTAGGTGTTGAGCTTGTAGACGACCTTGTCCTGGAGGACCTCCTCGGGGGGCAGGCCGACGCGGGAGGATTTCGCCTCGACGACGGAGATCTTGCCCTCGGGGCTCTCGACGACCACGTCGAGCTCGGAGACGTAGATCCCCTTCTCGTCGAACAGCTCGCGGCCGCTCTGCAGGATCTTATAGCCGAGCTTGTAGTAGTGCTCGACCGTCTTGAGCTCGAGGAGGAGGCCGACGTAGCGCGAGTAGATCACGCCTTCGTAGATCTTGGAGAGGCCGTCGCCGCTCTCGCCGTTGTACTTCTGGGCGAGCTCATTGAGCCTGGCGCGGATCCCGGCCTGATCCTTGGGGAGCGGGGCGAGCTCATCGAGGAACTTGAAGGTGATGCGCCCCTTGCTGCGGGCCGTGACCTCGGCGCCGACCGTCTTGATGTGATCCTTGATCTCCTGGTAGCCGCGGGCGTCGAACACGAGCTCGACCTCGTCGATCTTGCCCATCTGCTGCTCGGCCTTGCCGCCGCGCGCGAACATCATCTCCGTGTCCTTGATGACGCCGCTGACGCGCCGGATGCCCTCGACGATCTCGGACTGCGGGTTGGCCGCCTTGTGGAAGAAAACGCGATGCGTGTGGACGGCCACCTTTTTGGAGCCGTCGTCCAGCACGCCGTCGACGAAGGTGAGGGTCTCCTCGAGATGGGTGTTGACCTGCGAAAGCCCGCGGCCCTTCGCGACCGCCTCGACCGCCGAGACCTTCGCGACCACGTCGGAGTACGCGTCGTCCATCACGTCGAGGCTTTCCTCGAGGTCGATCTTGCCCTTGTAGAGCTCGACCATGCGGCGGACCTCGGTGTAGTAGACCGCGGCGCGGTCGTTGATCTTCACGCCCTCATCGTTGACGATGAACGTCGCCGCCGGAGCCGCGGCGCGCTCGCGTGCGCCGTCGAACATCGATCCGCTTCGGCGTTCTCCACCGCGCCCGTCGCGGCCGTTATGAGATGCGGCGGACAGCTCGATGGCTTCTAACGCAGGGGCGACGCGCTGGGAAGGCTGCTCCGCCTTCGGCGAATCGACCGTAGGCGCGCCGACGACGGGCGAGAGCGCCAAGGGCACCGCGGCGGCCGCGACCGCCGGGGTCATGATCGCGGGCGCGGGTATGACGGACAAAGTGGGCGTCAAAGACAGCATCGGCGACAGAGACATCGTCGCGGGGCTTCCGATCGAGCCGGGCATGAGCCCCGGGGCGGCCATGGCTCCGCCGAGCGTGGGCGTGAGCGTCACGCGCGGAACCGAGACCTGCTGCGCCGGGGCCTGAGCGGACACGAATACGACCGTCAGCAGCGCAGCAAGAAGGCGGCGGGGGATTCGGTTCATACAGGAAGAGTAACACTGAGAACGAAGGGAAGCCTGGGTCAATCGGTCCTCCCCGCTCCGCCAAGTGGCCTATGCCTTGACCGGTACCATCGGATGGGCTACGCTACGCAAATGCGCCTGTTCCCCGCCATCGCGGCCATGCTCCTGTCAGCCTGCGGATATGTGAGCTTCGGACGGACGGTGTCTGACGACGAGCTGCGCCTGCGCGCCAGCGTCCGCGCCTACTACGACGAGGTGGCCCAGGCCTTCGCCGCCGGGAACCACGAAGCCCTGACCTTGCTCTTCGACGCCGCGATCGCCAAGCCGATGACCCGCGAGCAGATCGCGGCCTGGGGCAAGGACTTCTTCGCCAAGCACGGCCCGGCGAGCTTCAAGGTCGTGCGGGTGGAGTACGAGCGCCTCGGCTACGAGAACGCGGTCGTCCTGCTCACCTATCGCGTCGAGACCCGGGACGGAAAGGGAAATTTCGGCGGCACGGAAAGGGACACTTTGACCAAGCGCGGACGGCGCTGGGTCGTCACCTCTTGGGAGAAGGTGGAGGAACGGGGATCCGCGCCTTGATCGCCTCCGCGAGCTTCCTCGCGGCGCTGGGCGCGTGCGACAGGTACAGAGAGGGCTCGATGAGCTCGACCTCAACGACGATGAGCTCCGCGCCCCGGCGCACGCCGTCGACGCGCGCGTAAAGCCAGGGCTGAGGTCCCGCGATCGTCGCGTCACGCGCCTGCACGACCAGCCCGGGCGGAGGCTCGCGGCGCTCCGTGCGGCCGCCATGGTCTTCCTGCACGCGGAAGTCTCCGGCGCGCGGCGTCTTGAGCACCGCATGCGAGAACGCTCCGCCCAAAAAGACGAACGACCACTCGCCCTCGGCCGTGATCTCCGGAAGGAACGGCTGAACCATCGCGTCGCAATGCGCCAGCGCGTCATCGAGCGCGTCCTGCCCGGCGGAGTCGCCGAGCTTGACCCGGCGCGTGCGGAAGGCGCCCGCTGAGATGACCGGCTTGACCACCGCGTCGGTCCACCCCCGGGCGGCCAATACCTGATCGAGGTCCGCTCGGCCGCCCTGCTCCCCGCGGGGAACCCATATCGTGGGCACGACCGAGACGCCCGCCGCCGCAAGGCCCTTCAGGTAGGATTTGTCGACGTTGGCGCGGACGGCCTTCGCCGGATTCCACAGATTCGTGCCGAGATCCTCGAGCCGCGATAGCCAGGCGAAGAACGCAACCGGGCTCAGGTGGTAATCCCAGGTGGAGCGGATCACGACCGCATCGAAGCTTTTCCAGTCCACGGAGGGGTCGTCCCAGACCGCGGGCTCCGCCTTGATCCCGAGGTTCCACAGCTCGGCCAAAAGAGGACGATCATCGTCGGTGAGCTCTCTTATAGAGGCGCAGGTGACCAAAGCGACGCGGTGGTGGCTCACGGGAATGCTCCTATAATAGGAAATGACGCCGTAACACGAATAAATTATATTTACCTGGATGCGATTCTTTGCGCATGACGGCAAATCCACGCACGGACCCGCGGGGATAGAGGAACTGTTGAAGCTTCCAGGCTTCGATGGGGATACCCTCGTTTGCCCCGTGGGCTCCGATGACACCGCCGACTGGAAGCCCGCGCTGACTTACCCTCCGTTCAAAAAAGCGCTCCTGGAGGCCGCCTCCTCCGCACCCGCGCCGATCAAGCCTCCCGAATCGCCGATCTCGGCGCTGGCGCCGATGCCCGCGCTTCCTCCCATGCCGGCGCTGTCTCCCATGGCGCCGCTCGGTTTGCCGAAGGCGATAACGCCGCCCCCGCCCGCGGCCAAGACCGTGCCCTGCCCGCGCTGCGCGCACGCCAATCTCGAAGACGCCCGTTACTGCAATTCCTGCGGCGCGCGCATGGACGGCCATGCAGAGGATATCTCACCGGCTCCTTCCGCACCCCCGCCGGCCATGCCGGCGCCTGCTCCGGTCCTGCCGCCCGCGCCGGCTCCTTTCGTGGCCCCGCCGCCCACGCCGCCTCCTTTCGCGACTTTGCCCCCCGCGCCGGAGCCGCCAAAGCCCATCGATGCGCCGAAGATAGCGCAGGAGCCTGCCTTCGATCCCTTCGCACATCTCGATCCGCTGCTCTCATACCCGACGGAGCCGTCTCCGACGCCGATGTCAGAATCCGGGCGCCGGCCGCTGCAGCCCGGGAAGATGGGTCAGCTCGGCTCGATCGAAGAGCCCACGCCGGTCTCCTCCTACTCGTCTCCGGCGCTGGCGCCCGAGCCCGCGCCGGCCGCCAAGGCCGTTCCCGTCTGGAAGCGCCCGGCCGTGCTGGCCGCCGTCGTGGGCACCGCTCTCGCCGCCTCCGGGCTGGCCTATATGATGCTCGGCAAGCGCGCGCCCGTCGCGGCCGTCGCCGAGCTGACGCCGACGGAGCAGACACCTATGCCCGAGCCGGCTCCGACCCCCGCGCCGGCACAGCCTCTCTTTTCGACGCCCCCGGCGACGTCCTCACCGGCGATGCCGGCTCCGCGCACGCCCAAGCCGAAGAAGATCTCAAAGATCGCCGGGCCGCTCACGACCCCGCCCTCGACCGCGGAAGCCAAGCCGAAGCGCGCGCGCAAGCCGCGGCCCAGCCGGGCGCCCAAGCCCGAGGCCGCGCCTGCCGAGGGCGGCGGAGATACCTTCATCGAAAGCCGTGCGCCGGAACCCAAGCCCGCGCCTAAGCCCAAGGGCAAGACGGCCTCCAAGGCCACGCAGGAGGACAGGGACCCGCTGCTTGAGGCCCTGCTCACCGAGGCGACCCAGCCCTCGGCGGAAGCCGGTGCCGAGCCCGCCGCGCAATCCGCCGCGAAGGCCGGCGAGAAGTCCGCTCCGATGATCGGCCAACGGGCGGCCGCAAAGCCCACCCAATTCTCGCTGCCGGGCCTCCAGCGCCCGGTCAGCGCGAGCGACCGAGCGGCCACGCCCCCCGCGCGCGCGCCGCTCCCTCCCAGCGAGGAGCTCCCACCGACCCAGATCGCAGGCCTCGATTCCCCCATTCTTGCCGAGCCCGGGAAATCCGCGCCGACGCCGGGCATCGAGGATGAGCCCGCCAAATCCGCCGAGGGAGACCAGCTCGCCCTCGTCCAGGTCCACGAGCAATTCGATTTCTGCGCCCAGCTTCTATCCCAAGGCGCCTTCGGCGACCACTACGACACCTGCCTGTGCAAGGACACGCGCGACGCCGCGCCCTACCGCGGCCGCCGCGGCTTCTACGTGTCGGCCAAGAAGAAGGACGCGTCGGCCGGCCACCTCGAGACGTCCGCCAAGATCCTGTCGTCGAAGATCGACGCCGGCGTCGCCAAGGTCACCGCGCGCTGGAAGGCGAGCTCCGCCGACAAGGGCCGCGACGCCACCCAAACCTGGAAGCTCGAGGACGGGCTCTGGTGCCAGGCGCCCTGACGGCAACGTCGATATAGGCGGGGCCCGGCGGCATGATGTCCGTCGGGGACGCTCGGCATTGAGCCTCGCTCGCGGGTCAGACTACCAATGCCAGCATGTGGTCTGACCCCACACGCCCCTCTCGGACATCATGCC
>CAZIBN010000019.1:0-53695 GCA_964537395.1 uncultured Elusimicrobia bacterium | reverse complement strand
GCATATAGGCGTCATTACGACGCTCGTCATATAAAGAAGCGAGGAGATCCAATGGATACTCGATGGGGCAGGATCCGCCGGGCCGCATTCGCGACGATGATCGCGATGCTGTGTTCGTTCATTAAGCTTCCGGCTCAGGCCGAAGAAGGCAAGCTGGCGGGCATGGCGACGTGCGCCACCTGCCACGCCGAGAAGGTCGAGGCCTTCCCGAAGACCTTCCACGGACGCAAGTCGCTGTCGAGCGCCAAGCTCGCCAACGCCTGCGAGTCCTGCCACGGAGCCGGCGCCGCTCACGCCGACGGCGGCGGGGACATCACCAAGATCACCAACCCCAAGAAGCTCGACGCAGCCGGCATCGCCGACCTCTGCTTGAAGTGCCACACCAACAAGAACGTCATGCTGTGGAAGACCAGCCACCACGCCCAGAACGGCCTGAGCTGCCTGCAGTGCCACAGCGTGCACGAAGGCGACGGCCGCACGTCGCTGAAGGCCAACGCGGTCTTCGAGGAGAAGATCCAGACCGAGACCTGCCTCAAGTGCCACAAGAAGCAGAAGGCGGACATGCGCCTCGCCTCCCACCATCCGATCCCGGAAGGAAAGATGGCCTGCGTGTCGTGCCACAATCCCCACGGCGGCATCGAAGGCAACCTGAAAGCGGACTCCAGCGAGGAGCTGTGCGCGAAGTGCCACGCCGAGAAGGTCGGGCCTTTCGCCAACGAGCATCCGCCCGTGGCCGACGGCTGCACGAACTGCCACCTGCCGCACGGCTCGGCCAACGATAAGCTGCTCAAGCAGGCTCAGCCCTACCTGTGCTTGTCCTGCCACAAGTTCCCGCACACGACGACGGCGAGCGGCTTCACCGGCGTCGCCCTCAGCCGCGAGGAACAGCGCGGCAACTGCGTGGACTGCCACAAGGAAATCCATGGCTCGGACCGCAAGGCCCGGCTGAAGGATTAATCACATGAACATTCAAATCATATCCAAGAGGATTCCAATGAAAACCCTCATGCTGGCGGGGATTTTGGTCGGGTTGTGCGCCATGCCTGGTCGGGCGGAAGAAACCGCCACGGCCACGTATGGCGGCGGCGTCCGCTTCGTGGACCTGGACACCCGGGGCAGCAAGGGCCAGGTGATGGAGTATAACGGTAAGCTCTACTACGCCGCCCATGGCGACGTGAGCGTGAGCAACCAGGGCGCGAAGGGGCTCATCGACCTCGACTTCAAGGACATCGGCAGCACCGAGGAGAACGGCTCGTTCTATCTTGACGCAGGCGACTGGCTCAAGATGAGCGTGAAGTACGACCGAATGACCCACCGACAGAACTTCACGGACTTCGTGATCATCATTAATGGCGCGCCCGTCAAGATCCCGCCGGCACTGACCACCCAGCATATCGCGTATGGCACGGACATGTTGGTCAAGCGCACCGAGACGGAGGCGAACCTCGCGTTCTTCAACTCGAAGAACACGGCGCAATGGATATCGCTCCAATACTGGAACGTCCTCAAGAAGGGAACCTCGCCGAACGGCCTGTACAGCGGCGGCATCCTCCACTTCGCCGAGGCTAACGTCAACAACACCACCGACGAGGTCACCCTCAGCGTGGGTCATGACGTGACCGCCGACGGCGCGATGGCCGTGGACGTCATCCGGCGCCAGTTCCGGGACGATTCGGAAATCGTCAAGCTGAACCCGGCGACCGCGAACCAGGCGTACCGGCCGTATCTTCCGCAGACGCAGCTGACCGCCGCGGAGATGCGGTTCCGCTATGACGCGAGCAAGGATCTCGCCCTCACCGGAGCGCTGACCGGACGACAGAGGGAAAACCTGTTCAACCAGTACAAGTTCAACGCGGCGGTGGCCGCGTTCAACGCGGCCTACAAGGCGACCGACAAGCTCTCTTTTACCGCCCGATTGTACGGCCGCCTGGTGGAGATCGACGAGAACATCAACTTCAGGAACGTCGTTTCCAACAGCCCGGCCGCCAACAAGAGCGAGTTCGACAAGCTCACGGCCCGGGGAGACTTCTCCCTGAGCTACCGGCCGTGCAAGGAAGCCCTCGTCAAGGCCGGCTATAAGGTCGAGGTGACGCACCGCCGCGACGCTCCGTCGGAAGTGTTCGCCGGCGCCGTCTACGCCGACGGGACCAGGGTCTACTCCGACGAGCACGCCAACAGCGTCGCCCGAGACGACGTCAAGCACACCGGCAGCGTGGGTGTGAAAGTCGAGCTGCCTTTCGGTATCGAGGCCGACGCCGACTACAAGCGGATGCATGCCAACCGCGCGGCCTTCGTCAACATGCCGACGAAATCGGACGAGGCGAACATCGGCTTGAACGTGCCGCTTCCGGGGCACATCGAGCTGTACGCGCTGGCGAACTACCTCAACGAGCGCAACAACATCGCGTTCACCAACAACCACCTCACCCGCAACGCCTACCGAACCGGGATCGACTGGGAGGCGGAGAACAAGGTCTTCATCGGGGCCGACGCCTCCTACGAGACTTCTCGCCGCACGACGACCGGCTGGTTTGGAGCGAGCAACAACTTCGGCCTCGACGCCACGACCAGCGGATACGAGCATGTCGACGGCATGTACAACCGCCAGAACAGCGTTACGACCGGACTCCACGCCCGAGTAAACCTGCCCAAGGGCTTCGTCGTCAAGGCCAACGGCAGCTACACGCGTTCGACGGTGGCCACGCCGCTGAACATGCTGCCTCGCACGGACCCGGGCTTCGCGCTCGGCGACATCACGCCGGGAGACGTGCGCATCGCGCGCGGCGGCGTGGCCGTCGAGTTTACCCCGGACAAGTACAAGAACTGGACGGCGCGCGCCGGCTACCGCGTCGACGACTGGGTGGACAAGATCGACGCCGCCAACACCGGCCGCTCCAGCATCACGCAGGTCGGAGTGTCCGCGAAGTTCTAAGATCGTCGCAGTCTAAAAGAGAGCCGGGGCCAAAAGCCCCGGCTCTTTTTTTTGGCCTTATCGTTCTCCCGGGTCAACAGTCCTGCCATCTCCCGCCTTGTGTGCTACAATAGCCGCCAACCTAAAACGGAAAACGGCATGACCCCCAAAGACGACAAGAAAGCCTCGCGCATCCCCAACGAGCTATGGCTCCAGGCCCTGCTCTTCCTCGGCGTCATCGCCTTGCCCGTCCTGCTCGCCGGCCTGACCGGCGCGGTCGCCTTCGAGCGCAGCAAGTCCGTCCAGTTCTGCTCCTCCTGCCATGTCATGGAGCCCTTCGTGCGCGGCGTGGAAAGCTCGAAGAGCGACCTGCTCTCGGCCAAACACTTCCAGCGCCATTGGATCAACCACAACTCCTGCTACACCTGCCACACGGACTACGACTTCCTCGGACCGATGTCCGCGAAGATCCGCGGCCTGCGCCACCTCTACGCCAACGCCCTCGGCGCCAAGAAGCGGCCCAAGCTCTACAAGCCCTTCCCCAACGGCAGCTGCCTGCAGTGCCACGGCAACACCTTCAAGTACCTCGAGCAGCCGGTGCACGTCCCCATGATCGAGATGCTGCGAAACAACGAGGCCTCATGCATCGACTGCCACGGCCCGGTGCACCCCCAGGGAGACACGCCATGAACCGCCACGCCAAGTACGCAGTCGCCTGCGTGGCCTTCATGCTCGCCACCGCCATCCCGTGTCTGATTAAAACCACGCCGGTGACCATGTCGGTGTTCTTCTTTGTCGGCCTGCCCGTGCTGGCGCTGGGCATGTTCTTCTACGCGACGTCGCTCTTCCAGTTTCTCAAGAGCCACTGGGTCTGACCGCGCCCGAGGCGAATCCTGTTCGCCTCAGAATAGCATTGAAAAAATGAGCCTTCTCTGCTATATTAGTATTAAATTATAGGCCGTTTTGTGGTTTGGCAGCTTATAGCAAAGAAAAAAATGACACCCCTTTCAGAGATCATCTTTGGGACCTCAGCCAACAAAGAGGCAAAGCGCCTGCGTCGTCTGCTGCGGGCGGGAAAGGCCAGAAAGATCGCCCCCCGCCTCTACACCACGAATTTAACCGACCCGCCCGCGAAGGTGGTCCAGGACAACCTCTACGAGATCCTGGGTGGACTTTTTCCAAAGGCGATCCTCAGCCACCGGACGGCGCTGGAAGGGAAACCAACGGCCGAATGGGAAGTATTTCTAACGACTCCCTATTCAAGGACGGTTCGATTGCCCGGGCTTACCGTCAGGCTTCTCAAAGGCCCCCCGGCCGAAGCTTCGGACAAGCCCTTCATGGGAGCTCTTTTCATCGCATCGCAGCCTCGGGCTTTCCTGGAAAATGTCCAGCGCACCCGGAGCGGGCCGGCGGCGTCCAAGACCATCCCTCGCAAGGAGCTTGAAGAACGCCTAGAAGGGCTCTTGCGCCTTCGAGGCGAGAAAGCCCTTAATGCGCTGCGCGATGACGCACGGCGCGTGGCGAAGGAGCTAGGCCTGCTCAAGGAATTCAAAGCGCTCGACGGGATCATCGGCGCCATGCTCAAAACAAAGCCCGCCTCGGGGCTCAGGTCGTCCCTCGCCAAAGCTCGAGCCGCGGGCGCAGCCTTCGACCCGGATCGCCTTCGGCTCTTCGAGGCTCTTTTCTCCGCTTTGAGGAAGACGCCATTGCGCGAAACAGCCGAGCCGCTCGTCCGTTCGCAGGCGCTGCGCACGCTCGCGTTCTTCGAGGCCTATTTCTCGAACTATATCGAAGGCACCCGGTTCGAGGTCGATGAGGCGCGCGAGATCATCTTCGAAGGGAAGATCCCAAGCGCACGGCCGAAAGACGCGCACGATGTCTTGGGAACCTACCGCGTTGTTTCCAACCTGTCCGAACTGCGCAAGCTTCCTCAGGACGCCGAGAGACTCTGGGTGCTGCTGTCGACTCGACATGAAGCGATCCTCAACGCGAGGCCTGAAACCCTGCCGGGAGAGATCAAGGCGGAGAGCAACCGGGCCGGAGAAACAGTCTTCGTCGCTCCTGAACTCGTGCGCGGAACTCTGGCGAAGGGCTTTGAGTTTTACAAGGTGCTCGACTCGCCCTCGGCTCGAGCGGCGTTCATGATGTTTCTGATCTCGGAAGTCCATCCCTTCAATGACGGCAACGGCCGCATCGCTCGGGTCATGATGAATGCGGAGCTCGTCGCGGCCGGCTTACGGCGGATCATCATCCCTACGGTGTTTCGAGACGATTATCTCGGGGCGCTCAGGGCCCATAGCCGGCGCGGAGATCCGACGGCTTATCTGAGGATGATCGACCGCGCCGAGCGCTTTTCCGCGAGCATCGATTTCTCGGACTTCGCATCCGCGCGACGCGCGCTCGAGGCGGCTAATGCCTTCAAAGACCCGGGAGAAGCGCGGTTGCTGGATGCGGTCGCGGGCAGGAAAAGAGATCGCGGCGCGAACTGATCCGCCGCCTGCGTGAGATCTTGCGCCAAGCCGGGATCGATCCCAAAACTTTCTAGGCTGGTCCCGGTCAAAAGTGCCATTTGAGAGAAAATGGTACAATCACCGCATGAGAAATAATTTCTTCTCCACTCTTCCGATCGCCGCCGTTCTTCTGATGGCCGCCTGCGGCGACGAATCCATCACCCGCGCTCGCGTCCCTAAATCCGAGGAGGCTCCGGCCTCCGCCGCGGCGGCCCACGCGCCCGTTGACGGGATGCAGGCTCCGGGCCTGCGCTGGACCTTGCCCTCCGGCTGGAAGGAGACGCCCGGCACCGGCATGCGCCTGGCGACCTGGACGCCCCCCGGCGGCATCAAGGCGGAGGGCACCGTCGTCTCTTTGCCCGGCGATTCGGGAGGGGACCTGGCCAACGCCAACCGCTGGCGCGGCCAGATCGGACTGCCTCCCACCGACGAGGCGGGCATGGCGGCCGCGCGCACGAAGCTTTCCACGAAGGCCGGCCCCGTGTCGGTGTATGATTTCACCAGCGAGGGCGCGGTCAAAACGCGCCTGATCGCCGCCGTCGTCAGGACGGGCGACACGACCTGGTTCTTCAAGCTCACGGGCGAAGCCGCCGCGGCCGAGTCCGCGCGCGCCGGCTTCCTGACGGCCATCAAAAGCCTGACCCCGTGATGCGCCGAAAGGACGCCCTAGGCCGCATGATCGCCGAGCTCAGCTCGCTGAGGCTCACCTTGCTGTGCCTGGCGCTGCTGATGATCCTCGTCGTCGCCTGCACCTTGGCCCAGGTCAACCTCGGCATCCATCTTGCCGTCGAGCGCTACATCCGCTCCTTCATCGTCTGGTGGTCCCCCGAAGGCTCAGACCTGCGCCTGCCCGTCTTCCCCGGCGGAGGGCTGGTCGGCGGTATTCTCCTGCTGAACCTGCTGTTCGCGCAGTTCATCCGCCTGGAGCGGTCCTGGCGCAAGGCCGGGCTCTGGATCGTGCACATCGGCCTGGCCCTTCTGTTCATCGGCGAGTTCGCCACCGCCCTCATGCAGGTCGAAAGCAACATGGCCATCGAGGAAGGCCAGACCAAGAGCTTCAGCGAGGACTACCGGCGCATGGAAGTCGCCATCGTCGAGGACACCGGCAAGGAGTTCGACGAAGAAGTCGCCGTTCCTGATTCCCTCATGAAGACCCGAAGCGAGATCTCCGACCCCTCGCTTCCCTTCACGCTGCGCGTGCGCGAATATCATGAGAACGCGTCGCTGTCCATGCGCGGCAACGGAGCCCCCTCCATCGTCACCGCGGGCGTGGGCAGCGGCATGGCCTTCACGCCGAGGCCCCCCGTGACCGCCGACGGCGAGCAGAACACGGCCGTCGCGGTCGTTGAGCCCGTGCTCAAAAATGGAACAAGCCTCGGAGTGTTCCTTCTGTCCAACGGCCTCGGCGCGCCGCAGGGCTTCATCTCCGAGGGACGCAGCTGGAAGCTCGCTCTCCGCTTGCGTCAGTACCGGCATCCGTTCTCGCTGACGCTCAAGGATTTCAAGCACGACCGCTATCCCGGCACGAACATCCCCAAGAACTTCTCGAGCCTCGTGCAGCTGAAGGACGCCGGCGCCGGCGACGACCGGGAGGTCCTCATCTACATGAACTCCCCCCTGCGCCACGGCGGCCTGACCTTCTATCAGGCGAGCTTCGGCAAGGACGACACGCTCTCGGTGCTTCAGGTCGTCAGGAATCCCGCGTGGACCCTTCCCTATGTGTCGTGCCTGCTGGTGGCCCTCGGCCTGCTGTGGCACTTCGGCGTGATGCTTAAAAAATCCCTCGGCGCGAGGCCTGTATGAAGCTTGATCGCCTCCAGACGGCGCTGTTCCTGGGCGCGCTGGCGCTGGCGGCCTGGCCGGCTATAAAGCCGGCGCCGAGATCCGATTTCGACCTGGCGGCGTTCTCTCGTCTTCCCATCCTCGAGGGCGGCCGCGTCAAGCCGATGGACAGCTTCGCGCGCACCACCTTGCTCACCATCCGCAGCAAGCAAACCGTGCCGGTGGACGGCAAAGCCCTCTCCGCGACGCGGTGGCTCCTCGACGTCGCCCTCAAGCCCGAGGCCGCCGACACCTACCCCGCCTTCGTCGTGGACGACCCCGAGGTGCTGGGCCTTCTCGGCCTCGCCCAGGGCAAGACCCGCTACTTCGCCTACTGGCAGATCGAGGGCAAGCGCGAAGAGATACAGAACCAGGCCGCCGCCGCCGACCAGATCGAGAGCGGCCGGCGCTCGCGCTTCCAGAGCGCCCTGCTCAACCTCAGCAACCGGCTGATGCTGTACGAGCGCGTCAAGAACACCTTCATGGTCTCCGGCCAGGGCGATCCGGTCATGGAGCTGGCGGCGTTCACCGAATTGCTGCCCGTCGCCATGAGCGCTTTCCACGCGAAGAATACCACCGAGAAGGATCGCCGCGCCATGAAGGCGCTCTCCGATATGCTCCAGCGCTACAACTTCCTGGCGCAGACGGCCGCCTTCAAGGTCCTCCCTCCGAAGGAGGGAGAGCCCGTCGACGCCTGGACCAATACCGGAGAGGCCCTGGCCAACCCGGCGATCGCCCAGGTCCCGCATCCGAGCCTGGCCGCGTTCGCCATCATGGCGCGCGCCTACCGCGCCGGCGACGCTCCCGCCTTCAACGCCGCGCTCGCCGAGCACGCGGCCTGGACCGCTCGCTACCGGCCCGCCGCCGCGCGCTCGGCCCGCGCCGAGACGCTGTTCAACACCTGCTCTCCGTTCATCTCGGGCATGGCGCTGTACCTGACCTCGCTCCTGGTGATCTTCGCCGCGTGGGCGACCCGGCGCGAAGATGTCGCCGCCGCCGCGCGATCGCTGGCCTGGGCCGCCTTCGTCGTGCACACCTTGGGCCTGCTGGCGCACAGCGTCCTGCAGGGCCGCCCGCCGGTGACCAACCTCTACTCGTCGGCGGTGTTCGTGGGTTGGGCGGCCGCTTTGCTCGGCCTCGTCGCCGAGCGCATCCACCGCAAAGGCTTCGCCGTCGCGGGCGTGGGCGCCATCGGATTCTCGACCTTGCTCATCGCCCATCACCTGAGAGCCACGGGCGACACGATGGAGATGATGCGCGCCGTTTTGGATTCCAATTTCTGGCTGGCGACGCACGTCGTCACCATCACCATCGGCTACAGCTCGACCTATCTCGCCGGCATGCTCGCCATCGCCTGGGTCGTGCGCCGTCATCTGGCGCTCAAGCCCGACCCCGAGGCCTCCAAGGCGCTGTCGTCCCTGGCCTACGGCGTGATCGCCTTCAGCCTGCTCTTCAGCTTCATCGGCACGGTGCTCGGCGGCATCTGGGCCGACCAATCCTGGGGCCGGTTCTGGGGCTGGGACCCCAAGGAGAACGGCGCCTTGCTGATCGTGCTCTGGAACGCCTTCATCCTGCACGCCCGCTGGGGCGGCTACGCCCGTGAGCGCGGCATCATGCTCATGGCCATCTTCGGCAACATCATCGTCAGCCTGTCCTGGTTCGGCGTGAACATGCTCGGCATCGGCCTGCACTCCTACGGCTTCATGGACGCGGCCTTCTGGTGGCTGTCCGCCTTCTGCACCCTGCAGCTGGCGCTCATGCTCCTCGGCGCTCTGCCCCCGCGCTTCTGGTCCGAAAAGCGCACAAGCTGAGACGACATGGCCGTCCCGTTGCACCGAGGCTTTGGAGGAGGCCGGGGAAGCCCGCAACCCCCTCCAGGTGTAGCGTGACCGGACGCGTAAGGCGCGAAGACCGGCTCCGCTTCCTGGGCGCACCGCCGGAAAAACGAACGAGACGCGGATCAGTCCGCGCCTCGTTCGTTACGCTTAGGCGTTATCCTCCGCGATAAGAAACGAAGTTGTTCTCGGTCTCGATGAGCCTCACCTCGTGAAGCGCGTCCTTCGGCAGGCGCTCCGACAGCGAAGCCCAGAGCACGGCGGCGATGTTCTCGGCGGTGGGGATGACGCCCTTGAACGCGGGAACATCGAGATTCAGGTTCTTGTGATCGAGGCCCTGCTCGATGACCTCGGCCATGACCGCCTTGAGGTCGCGCAGGTTGAACACCATGCCCGTGCGCGGGTCGATCTCGCCGGCGACGGTGACCTCGACGACGAAGTTGTGGCCATGTCCGTTGGGGTTGTTGCACTTCCCGTAGATGGCCCGGTTCTCCTCGGCGCTCAACGCGTCGTTATGCAGGCGATGGCCCGCGGAGAAGGTCATGCGGCGCGTCACATAGGCTTTTTGGCTCATCGGTTCGTGTCCAGCGGGATGGTCGCGCCCGACAGCAGGTCCGGCGACGCGGCTTCGGCCAATTCTACCACGACGCGGGCGATGTCGGCGGGCACGGCGCCGGCCTTAAGGCCGGGGGCGGCCTTGCGCAGCATCGCGGTGTCCACGGCGCCGGGAGCCACGCAGAACACCGCGACGCCGAGCGGGCGGGCCTCGACGGCCAGCGCCGCCGTCAGGCCCGTGATGCCATACTTGCTGACGGTGTAGGCCGAAAGCCCGGGGAACTTCGCGGTTCCCTGCACGCCGCCCAGAGAGCCGATGTTGACGATCGCGCGCCCGGGCCTGGCCGTGCGGAGGAATTCACGGCTGAGCAGGAACGGCCCGCGCAGGTTCGTGCGCATGACCGCATCCCACTCGGCGGCGGTCGTCTCTAGAAAGCTCTTTTTGACGAGCAGCGCGGCGTTGTTGACCAGGATGTCGACCGAGCCGAAGCGCTTGCGCGCCGTCGCGAAGACCCTGCGCGCGAATCTCTCGTCGCCGACGTCGCCCGCGAGCAGCAGCACATGGCCGCCGCCGCCCAAGGCGCTCGCCGTCTTCTTCAGACGGCTGGCCGTGCGGCCGACGAGGACGACAGGCCGTCCGGCACGGTGGAACTCCGCGGCGCAGGCCGCGCCGATGCCGCTTCCCCCTCCGGAGATCAGGACCGCGCCCTTTTTCATAAGTACTCCCGCTCCCACGGCGCGATCTCCTTCGGGTCGAATCCATGCCGGCGGTTGATGGCGCGCACGGCGTCGAGGATCTCCGGGCGGAACGACAACGCCTTCGTGCCCGCGCCCGCCAGCGACAGGTTGCTTCCATGGATGCGGCGGTCGAAGATGGCGGCCTTCAGGATCGGGATCTCCATGGCCTTCAGCACGCGAAAATGAAAGTCGCAGTCGGGCGCGACGGCCAGGCTCTCGTCATAAAGCCCGACGCGGTCGAACACCTCGCGACGATACAGATAGAGCGCGCACGAGACCGGGAAAAAGCTCCCTTGCCGATAAAACGCGTCGTTCAACCTGAAAGGGAAAGCGTGCCTGGCCGCCATCCGCTCGAACACCTCGGCCGCGACGAGGCCGCGCTCGTCGATGAGCCGCGACGGGAGGCCCCCGACGGCGCTTTCTCCGGGATGCGACGACAGATGATCGAGACGGGACGACAGCGCGCCCGGGGCCAGCACGTCATCGGCGTCGAGAAAGGTCACGAACGGCGCCGTCGCCGCCTTGACGCCCGCGTTGCGGGCCGCCGCCTCGCCCTTGTTCTTCTGCCGCACCACTCGCACAGGCAGAGAAGAGATCGCCGCGATCCCGTCGTCCGTGGAGCCATCGTCGACGACGATGACCTCGAGGCCCGGCAGGCGTTCGGCCAGAAGGCTGTCGACGGCGGTCTTAAGAAAAGCGCCCGCGTTGTAAACCGGGACGATGACGGAGAGCGCGGTCATAGGCGTGACAGGATCCGTTCCGCCTCGGCCTCGTCGATGAGGGTGAAGCGGCCCAGCTCCGGCTCCCAGGCGTGCACATCGGCGCCCGCGAGGTCGAACCACCAGGCGTGCAGGCGCAGGCGCCCCGCGGCCACGGCCTCGCGCACCGCGGCGTGGGTTTTCAGATGCTCCAGCTGAACGAGCGCGTGAGCCTGGGCCAGCCGGTCATGGCGGGCGCGCTCCGGCGCAAGCTCCGGACGCCGCTCAAGCTCGCTCAACGAGTCTCCGGCCGCCCGTAGCCAGGCCGCCAGCGGCCCCGTGCTGCCCTCCGAGCCGGTCGCCATCGCCTTCATCGCGCCGCAGTCGGAGTGCCCGCAGACGATGGCGTCCTTGACGCCCAGGCGGCGCACGGCGAACTCCACGGCCGCGGCCGCGCCCGCCGCGGCGGGCGCTTGAGACGCGGCCTCGGCTGGGATGATGTTCCCCGGATTACGCACGACGAACAGGTCGCCGGGATCCGTCGAGGCGAAGGTATTGGGCACGACCCGGCTGTCGGAGCAGGCGATGAAAAGGGTGTCGGGGTTCTGGTCGAGCGCCAGGTGCGCGAATTGCTCGCGGTACTCGGGGCGCATCTCCCGGCGGAATTTAACGATGCCTTCGACCAGCTTGCGCATGAGCACAGTGTAGCAAACTCGACTAAATCAGTCATATATCAAGCGCCGACCAATCAGCTTGCGGCTGACCCTTGAAACTGGCATAATGCCTCGTCGGTGAAGGACGGTAGGGTGGCTGAGCGGTCAAAAGCACCGGTCTGTAAAACCGGCGGCAATAGCCTACACAGGTTCGAATCCTGTCCCTACCACCATCTGAATAAAATGAGCCGGCCCTTCGGGGCCGGCTTTTTTATATCCAGTTGCGGCGGCGGAACCAGCCGACCATCAGGAAGCAGCTCACGAGGCAGGCGATCGCGAAGGTTGGGAACGAGTAGGTCCACTTCCAGGGAAAGGCCTCGAAGTTCATCCCGAAAATTCCGGCCATGAAGTTCAGCGGCATGAAGACGACCGAGATCACCGTCAGGACCTTCATGATCTCATTGAGGCGGTTGTTCACCGTCGAGAGATGGGTCTCGGCGAGGCCCGCGACGACCTCGCGATAGGTCTCGAGGATGTCCATCGCCTGAACGACATGGTCGTACAGGTCGGTCATGTAGGTACGAGTGGTCTCGCTCAGGCACTCATGGCGCTCGCCCTGGAGCTGATGGACCATGTCGCGCATCGGCCACAGCGCGCGCCTCAAGAGAAGAAGCTCGCGCTTCAGGCGATGGATGTCGTGCAGGATCTTCGGCTCGTTGCCGACGAGCACGCGCGCCTCGAGGTCCTCGAGGCGGTCGCCGTAGTGCTCGAGCACCGGGAAGATGTGATCGACGATCGCATCGAGCAAGGTGTACACGAGGAAGGACGCGTCGCCGATCCGCACACGGGAGCCCTTGGCGTTGATGCGCGTGCGGATCGGGTCCCAGATGTCGCCGGGCGTCTCCTGGAAGGTGAGGACGGTCTTGTGGCCGAGGAACACGGAGATCTGTTCGCTGTCGAGGCGGCCCTCCTTCAGCTCGATCATGCGGGTGATGATGAAGAGCCGCGCGGCCACGTCGGGGTCGCCTCCATACGAATCGGCCTTGGGCCGGGTGGTCGTGTTGAGAAGATCCTCGACGGCCAACGGATGAAGCTCGTATTTTTTGGCCAGGGCCTCGATGGCCGTGAGGTTCGTCAGCCCGTCGATGTTGATCCACCGAACCGTCGACCACGCCGGCCGATGGGATTCGAGGAACGCGTCGAAGTCGAGCACGCCGTGCATCTCGACCTGATCGGCGGCATAGTCGATGACGGTCACCTTGACCGGCCCGGCCGGCTTGGCCGCCGCCAGCTTCTCGAGCTGGTCCGGGAGCAGCCCCGGGGAGGTGCCCGGGACCTTCTTGCCAAAACGCGTGGGAAGCTTCAGCTCGTGATGGTTGGCCATGGATCGATTATGCCAATTCGTGGGGCGCGCGTCAGCGTCCGAACAGCCAGCGCAGGCCTTGCTGACGGATCTTCGAACGGGCGCCGGGCGCCCCCGCCAGGAAATCGTACTCGAAGTTGAACGCGAGCGACTGCGCGCCCCGATGCGTCCCGCGAAGGGCCGTGGGCGCGTAGCCGTAGGTCAGATCCACGCGCAGGGGGCCGGCCGCCGGCTCGAAGCTGAGGCCGGCCGCGAGGCCGACGTGATGGATGCCCCCCGGGTCCGTGCCGTACATCGGCCTCACGCTCGCCGCGGCGGCCGTGAGATTCACGAAGCAGCGCTTCGAGCCGAGGATCGGAACGCCCGCGCGCGCCCACGCGTGCACGAAGCGGCTCGCCGAGATCTCCTGCCCGAAGTAGCCCGGCAGGATCAGCGGGAATTCCGAGGTCTGGGTCAGCATGCCGCCAAGGGTGTAGGCGGAGAGGCGGCCCTGGCCGCCGCCGCCGCCCGCGTTCATCCCGCCGCCGGCATGGATGCCGCCCGGCGCGGGCAGCGACAGAAAAACGCGGGCCCAGTACAGGTTCACGTTGCGCCGGACATAGCGATCGCCGTTGTAGCCGTACGACGCGGGCCGGTCGCGCAGGCGAGTCTCCGCCCACACCGAGGCCTCCGCGGCCCGGCCGCGATCCATCCCCGGCTCGGCGCCGCCCAGGCGCAGCCCCGCGCGCACGGCGCCGGACCATTCGTTGGGCGGAGGCTCGTAGCGCGGGTCAGTGCGGCCCGTGCGCTGATAGGCGGTGTACGCCGCGGAGACGCGGAACACGCCGTTGAGCGGCGCCGGGCCGATGTCGCCGAGGCGCGGATACAACGAGACCGAGGGGCCTCCGCCGTGGCCGATGAAGTCCTCGCCGGACTTCTCGTCCCCGCGCCGGACCTCCGCGTGGCCGAACGCGTAGCCGCCGCCGCTGAGGCCGAAGCCCAGACCGGTCCGGGGCAGGACGTTCCGCAAGCCGAGCTCCGCGTCGGCGTACACCGGCGCCAGCGCCAGGCGCAAGGCGCTGCCCTTGCCCACGATGTCGGGGCGGTTGAGATAGAGGAAAGCGTAGGGAGAACCGGGCCCGGGATTGCCGACGCCGTCCTCGTAGCCGCCCTCGAGGAGCAGACGCTTGGCGTCGTCGATCTGGGCCTTCACGGGCACGGCCGCGAACAGGACCCAGGCAAGAAGCGCGCTCATGCGTATCGACATGGTCGATTCTATAAGTTTTTGCTATGCTTGCAAAACTATGGCACTCAATATAATCGTCTGCGTGAAAAGCATCCCCTCCACCGTGAATGTCGGCGTCGACGCCTCCGGCCAGCCGAAGATCGCCGGCGTCCCGACCGCCATCAATCCGTTCGACGAGTTCGCCGTCGAGGCGGCCGTCCGCCTCAAGGAGAGCGCTCCAGGCGCCACGGTGACCGCGCTCACCGTCGGCTCCGACGCCGCCGCCGAGGTCCTGCGCGAGGCCATCGCCCGCGGCGCGGACGCCGGCGTCCTCGTCACCGGAGCCGAGTTCGAGGGCGGGGACTCCTACGCCACCAGCCTGGCGCTGTCGTCCGCGCTCAAGAAGCTGCACGCCGAGAAGCCCGTCTCCCTCGTGATCTTCGGAAAGAACACCTCCGACGCGGGCGCCGGCGTCGTCGGCACCCAGACCGCGGCCTGGCTCGACTGGGCGAGCGTCTCGGCCGTCAAGAAGCTCGAGGCGGTCGACGAGAAGTCCGTGACCGTCCTGCGCATGATGGAGGATGGCGTGGACACCGTGAAGCTCCAGCTTCCCGCCTGCCTCTCCACGATCAAGGAGATCGGCGAGCCTCGCCTGCCCTCTCTTAAAGGCAAGATGGCCTCCAAGAAGGCCGTGTTCCCGAAATGGACGGCGGCCGATCTCGGCCTTCAAGCCGGACAGGTCGGCGCCGCCGGCGCCGGCTCCTCCGTCGTGAAGGCCTCCTTGCCCCCCGCCCGCCCCGCCGGCCTTAAGGTCGAGGGTGCGACCGCCGCAGAGAAAGCCGCGAAGCTCGTCGACATCCTCGTCGACAGGAAGCTCATCTAATATGGCTAATGGAATCCTCGCCGTCATGCTCCCCTCCCGGGGAGCTTTGTCTCAATCCTCGTACGAGCTTCTCGGCGCGGGTCAGGCCCTCGCGGACGCTCTGAAGCAGCCCCTGATCGCCGCCGTCGTCGGCGGCAACGCCGCATCGCTCGCCGCCGACATCGCCGCGCGCGGCGCGTCGAAGGTGCTCGTCGTCGAGCACGCCTCCCTGACGAATTTCACCGAGGAATCCTACGCCAAGGCCGCCGCGGCCGCCGTTGAGAAAGCCGGCGCTTCGCGGGTGATCCTTCCCTCCACCATCGCCGGCCGCTCGCTCGCCGCTCGCCTGGCCATCCTGCTCAAGGCGGGCCTCGCCACCGACGTGACCGAGATCCTGCCGGACGGCAAGATCCGCCGCGGCTACTACGGCGGCAACCTCATCGCCGAGGTCGAGTTCAAGACAAGCATTGCCGTGCTGACGGTGGCGCCCATGACCTTCCCCCGTGCCGAGCCGAAAGGAGCCGTTGCCCCCATCGAGGCAGTTTCCTTCGATCCGGGCGCGCCCAAGAGCGAGTTCGTCTCGTTCCAGGGCGAAGCCTCGCGTGAGATCGATCTCGGCGCGGCCGAGAAGGTCGTCGCCGGAGGCGCCGGCCTCGGCTCCGCCGAAGGCTTCAAGCCCCTGTACGACCTCGCGCACGCGCTCGGCGCCGCCGTCGGCGCCAGCCGCCGCGCCGTGGACTCGGGGTGGATCCCCTATCGCCATCAGGTCGGCCTGACCGGCCGCACGGTGCGCCCCAAGCTCTACATCGCCGTCGGCATCTCCGGGCAGATCCAGCATCTCGCCGGCATGTCCTCCTCCAGCACCATCGTCGCCATCAACACGGACAAGGACTGCCCGCTGATGCAGCTGGCCTCGATCGCGGTGCAGGGCGAGTACGCCGAACTCCTGCCGCTGATCACCGCCGAGATCAAGAGCCGCAAAGGCCAAGCCGTCGCCGCCTGATCCCCGTCGTCGATAAATGAAGCGGCCGGTCTCCTCGCGGGGACCGGCCGCTCGCGTTTCTGATGACGGCCCGGCGGCGGAGTCATGCCCTCCGGGGTCGGCGGGGATTGACCCCGCCTCCGGGGTCTGTCCGCGACGTATAAAGAACCCTTGTCGCGGCAGACCCAGGCCCCATCGGGCATGACTCCGCCGCCGGGCCTCAGCACTCACACGCTACCGGTCCGCGCCATGTTCGCGCGCCTCATATTCTCGGGCCGGGGATATCGTCTCCGCCGGTGGCCTGGGTCTGCCGCGACAAGGGCGTTCTGATTCGTCGCGGACAGACCCCGGAGGGCGGGTCAATCCCGCCCGTCCCCGGCGGAGATGATATCCCCGGCCCGGCCAGCATGCGCCGCGAAAAATGAAGCGGCCGGTCCCCCTCGGGGGACCGGCCGCTCGCTTATTACTACGTGCTCCCGGAGGATTCGCCTAAGGCGATCCAGCCGGGAGCGGCGCCTTTAGGCGGCGCAGGCCTGGGCGCGCTTCGAGTTTCGCCCCCGGGGCCGCTCCGTCCACACGCACTTCCCCCCCTCGCACCGAACCTTCGCGAAGGGCCTCCACGCCGAGCCGCGAGCCAGGAACAACCAGGGCATCAGATCCTTCGCCACCGCCGACTTCGCATTCATGATCCCTCCGCGCCTCGTCCGTCTTTCGTACGCCTGTTTTAACAGGTTAGCTAACTATTGTCAATAGGTTTGCTGATAAATAATGTTAGATTTTTAAGGGGTCGCAAGTCGGGAGATTTCTCGACGGAGTTTTACGCGAAGGCGAGCGCGGAGAGGGCCAGGGAGGCCTGCTTATCGGAAGGCGGGACCGACTTCTTGTCCGGATGGTTGCCGTCCTTGAAGATCCACTTCGGCACGTTGTACTGCAGGATCGCGGTGAACGTCAGGAAGACGGCGGTCGCGATGAGCGCGGGCGCTAAGCCCGCATAGTCGAGCAGCAGGCCCAGGAACAGCGCGCCGACGGACTCGAAGGCGACGTCGATCATGAACACGGCGCTCTCGATGCGCGCGAGTTTGTCGTCGTCCATCTCCGCGCGCTTGACCGGCTCCATCACGATGCCGACCGGAGCGTGGAAGTACTGCACGGTGAACAGAACGCCCGCGATGATCGCGAGGTTGACCCAGAACATGCCGGTCGTCAGGTAGACGGGTGCCAGCAGCGCCCAGAACAGGAGAGAGGCGAAGGCCGCGTGCCGGTAGAAGCGGCCATGGCCGACCTTCGCGATGATCTTATCGCCCTTCTCCCCCTCCAATCGTGCCGAGGGGATGAAGCGGCCGACGTATTCGAGCGAGAAGAGCAGGCCCATGATGCCGCCCGCGGTGGCGACCTGAACGAGCAGGATCGACGGAAAGAAGGAGACGGCCGCGATCACCGCGGCGACGGCGGAGAGCGCGGCCGCCGGCCACCAAGACTTATGCTTCGTGACCGCGCGAACGGCCGCGGCGAGCAGAGCGAGCCCGGCCGGGACGGCCGCGGCCCACAGCGGGACCGACAAGACCGTCGGGGCCGTGCCGAGCGCGTCGGTGATGAGGCTTGGGATCAGCACGAAAGGCAAGGCGTCGATGAGCAGAACCTCGAGCGCCATCACCATCGTGAGGATGCGCAAGGTCCTATTGCGCAGGATGTAGGCGACGCCTTCCATCTGCTTATAGCCGTCGAGGATCTCGGGAAGAGAACGGCGCGGGCCGGTCCTGGCGCGGGCAGCCTTGATCGCGCCGGGCAGCTTCAGAAGAGCCTTGAGCAGCGCGAACGGCAAGAGGATCGCCCCGGCGACGGCGACGAGGATCTGGCGTGCGGCCCACAGGACGCGGGCGCCGTGAGCCGCCGGGAATTCAGGACGTACGTAGGAGAAGAAGGAACGGAAGGAAAAATCAAAGAGCATGGTCAACGGATGAAGGATGCTCGCGCCCAGCGCGGCCATGAAGGTGACGATCTGGGCGCCGAAGGCGAGCGGCCCCATCTTGTCGTTTCCGGGGAATCGGGAATCCCGCACCATGAACCAGTAGAAGGGGATGGAGGCGAGCAGCAGCGCGCCATAGACGCCGTACGCCATCGCGTAGCCGCCGAGGCCCAGGCTCGTGACCATCCAGCCCACGGCCCAGCCCGCGATGAGCGGCATCAGCATGCCCGCCAGCGAGTCCCACTTGCCGAGGGTCGCCGCGGCGTCCTTGTTGAGCTTCGCGTCCTTGCCGAGGAAGGACTTGCGCGCCGCGCCGTCGGCGACGATCATCACGCTCTGGAAGATCGGGTTGACCGCGATGATCAACGCGAGCACGGTGAAGTGCAGGCCGCCGGACATGAACAGCAGGGGGATGGCCGCCATCAGCAAGGCGCGCGCCAAAGAGGTCGCGATGAACACGACGCGGTAGTCGGTCTTGTCGATGAGGTAGCCGATCGGCAATAGATTGACCACGGCCATCGAGCCCATGTGGATGTTGCGCACCAGGCCCATCGCGGCGGTGCCCATGCCGAGCGAGTCCTTCACGAGGAACGGAAGGCTCAGCACGTGAAAGTTGACGCCGAACACGGTCGTGATGTGATGGCCCCAAAACAGGCCCCACAGCGAGCGCGGAAGCTTGGTCTTGGCCGCCGGCGCGGGCGGCATCGCTCCGGGCGCGTCGTTTGCGTTCGGGGACCTGGCAGGCTCGAGGGCGCTTTTGGGAGATTCGGAATCAGAGGCGGCGGGCGCGTGAACCGAGTCGAGCGCGCGCGGGCGAGCGAGGCCCTGGTCGAACAGGATCGCGGCGTCTTCGCCGGTGGTTTTCGTCGTGAACGCCTTGGGCTCGGAAGCGGAGGCCGGAGCGACCGCGGGTTGCGCTGAAGGCGGAAGCACCTTCGCCGCGACGGGGTGCGCTGCGAGAACCGTCGGGACGAGGGCGGCTGGAACGGCCGCGGGGCTCACCGAAGGCAAAACCGCGGCGGCGCCCGTCAGGAGCGGAGCCGGGGCCGAAGGCGCGGACAGCGTCGCGTTGAGCGCCGTCTGAGGCAACGCCGCTGACAGGGACGGAGCGGCGAAATCAAGCCGGATGGCTCCGATGGAACCGGCGGCGCCGGAGACGCCCGCGCGCGCGGCCGGCGCGGCGATCGTCTGCGCGCATGCCTCATAGAAGCGCCCGCCCGGGGTCAGCAGGGCCAGCGAAACGATCAGCACGGATGCGATCAGGCGCTTCAGCATTAAAGGAAGTGTACCGATACTCCCGCCCGGCTCCTAGGGTCTTAGGACGCATTTGCGCCGGGTCTTTGGTCCTGTTGATAATCGGGGCATCCGGGGCTATACTGCGGCATGATCCGATCCGCAGCGCTCCTAGCCGCGTTTGTCGTCCTGCCGCTGGCCGCGCACGCACAGGCGAAGGACGCCGACTGCCTCCCCCTGGCCGGCATCGGCTGCTTTTTTATTCCCGAAGGCGCGCCGGCGGACGCGCCTCTGCTCGTTTACCTGCGCGGCCATCATCCGAGCCTCGGGCCCAACGTCCCCGCCGGGCAGTTCCTCACGTCAGCGCGGCAGGCTTTCACGTTCTATGAGCTCGGCAAGATCGCGCAAGAGAAGCAGGTCGTCGTGCTGGTCACCTATCGCAGCGGCCTCGGCGTGACGGACGCCGACCTCACGGCCCTGGCCCAGGAGTCGAAGCGGACCTTCTCCAAAACGATCCTGGCGGCGCACAGCGGCGGCTATGTGGGTCTGGGGCGGACGCTCGATTCCGGCCTGGCCGCGGCGCGCATCGTCATGCTGGATGATTTTTATGGCGCCGGCGGCGACGGCCTTCCGATGAAGCTTCAGCGACGCATCTCCGCCGGGACCGCCTGCTCAGGATTCTACACGCCGCACAACAAGAAGAACTACGACACGGGCTACAAAGGCTCGATCCAGTGCTTCATCGAGCCCTTGGCCAGCGACGCCCAGCACAACCCCGGCGTCGCCCGCTGCCTCGGCGGCTACCTCGACGGCCGCCCCTGCCTCTGAGCCTGGACAGAGGGGCGCGGACGGGCTAAACTATGGCCATGAGGCTTTTTCCTCTTCTCGTACTGGTTCTCGCCGCCGCCTGCGCGCACCCGCGCCCGGTGCTGTATCCCGACGAGCACCTTAAGACGGTCGGCGAGCCGGCGGCCCGGGCCGACATGGATCGCTGCCTCGCGGACGCCAAGGTCTATCTGAAGGCCAACCCCGCCAAAAAGATCGGCCGTAAGATGGGCGGCGGCGCGGTCTTCGGCGCGGTGATGGGAACCGTGTTCGGCGCGTTCACGGGGAATTTCGGGCGCGCCATCAGCGAGGGCGCGGCGGTCGGCGCGGCCGCGGGCCTCGTTCACGGCGCCTACGAGGCGGGCTCGCCCGATCAGATCCAGCGCGCGTACACGCAGCGCTGCCTCGCCGAAAAGGGCTACTCCGTCATCGGCTGGAAGTAGCGCGCGGGCCTAAGAGGCTCTACGCCCCGCGAAAGGGGCGGCGGCGCTCGGAGGCGTTCAGGCCCTGATGCGCCAGGAAATCGGTCACGATCTTCTCTTCCGCATCGCGCCAGTCCGATTGCGGCGCGTCCACGCCGATCTCGAGCGAGCCGCCGGCGATCATGCCGTGCCCGCCGCCGCGGTTGCCCCCGCCGAGCAGGCGCTTGAGCAGGCGGCCCGCGCCGGCGCCCGGATCGTTGGCCCTTAAGGACACGTGCAGGCGCCCTTGATAGCGCGCCGTCACGATGGACCACTGCATCTTCTCCAAGGTCAGCAGGAAATCGGCCATCTGCGCGACGCGGTCGGGGGTGTTGACCTCGCCCAGGTTCGCGCCGATGACCTTGCCCGCCACGAAGGCCTCGCGCACCGCGTGGGCCAAGGTCATGAAGAACGCCTCCGGGCGCTGCGGATAGGAGATGCGCCACAATGTCTTCATGTTCGCCTTCGGCCACAAGGCCTGATAGGCCTCCATGTCGCGAGAGGTCGCCTCGCGTCCCAGGTTCTGAGTCTCCGAGCCGATGCCGTAGACGATCGCGGTGGCGAGGCGTCCCGGGATGCGGATGCCGGCGGCCATGAGGGCCTCGACGAGGATGGTCGTCGTCGCCCCCACGCCCTCGTCGATCAGCGCCAGGTCGGCGTGCGTGTCGGCGTGGCGCGGGTGATGGTCCAGGATCAGGTCGGGGATGCGGCGCGGAGGGCAGCGGTTGTTCTTGAAGGGAGGCTGCGTGTCCACGAGGGCCAGGTGCTTGACGCCCGCGAGCTCGCCTTTGCGCAGCGGGCGCGCGGGCACGAGCAGGCGCTCGGCCATCATGCGGTTCTCGGCGCGGCCGATCATGCCGCCGTACACGATGCGAGTGCTGATCTTCCCCACGGTCTGGGCGAGGTGGGCGAGCGCCCAGGCGCTGGCGAGCGCGTCGGGGTCGGGATGGTCGTGCGTCAGGATCGTCAGCGGCGAGAGCGAGCGACCCCTCTCGGTCAGAAGCTTGACGAGGCGCCGCGCGTGGAAGCCGGGCTTCATCGCGCCCCTCCCCGGCCGACGAAGAACACCCAGAGCAGGACCGAGACGACGGTCGCGATCGCCTTCTCGCGCATGTTTTCCGTCAGGAAGTGATAGAGCTGATTCTGCGGGGTCTTCGGAAGGTGCTTCGTCAGGAATATCTCGATTCCGTCCTGAAGCTCCTCGAGGTCCTTGATGATCACCAGGTCGCCGCGCAGAGCGAACGAGATCGTGCCGGTCTCCTCGCTGACGACCAGGCACATCGCGTCGCAGCGCTCGGACAAACCGAGCGCGGCGGAGTGCCTCGTGCCGAGGTTCGTTATTTTGGAGAAGTCCTTGGATAGGGGCAGCTGGGCGCCGAACCGCGTCACGCGTCCTTCCTCGACGATGAACGCTCCATCGTGGCCAAGGGAGTGCGAATCGAAGATGCTCTTCAGGAGCGCTTCGGAGAGGTCGCCATTGAGGTCCCAGCCGCCCTCGATGTGACGGTCGAGTGGGTCGAGGCCGCGCAGCACGACGAGCGCGCCGATATGCTCGCGCGCGAGGTCGCCGAGCGAACTGACCAGGATCTCGACCTGGCGGTGGGTCGGAGCGGCCTTGAGCACCCCTCCGGTCAGACTCCAGACCGCGATGCGCTCGAACATCGAGCGGATCTCCTCCTGGAAGATGACGATCACCGCGACGATGAACACGGCGAAGAAACCCTGGAAGATGAGGACGGTCATGTACATGCCCGCGACGGAGGCCACGGTGTACACGACGACCATCAGGAGGATGCCCAGGGCCACGAAGGCGGCCTTCGTGCGCTTGAACCACAGCATGATGCCGTACACGAGCGTGCCCACGAGGAGCATGTCCATGATGTCGGCGATGACGATGGGCTTGAAGCCTGGAGGCATGAGCGCGTCAGTATAGCGGAACAAACGCTTCCTGGCCAGACCCCCTGCAAGCGGCGGCCGCGGGTCGAATACGGCACAAAGGCTATCCCCGGTGCGAGTCCGCGTGCCGTTTACGGCACGCGTCAACTGCTTCCGGAAACAGTCGAGCGGACGCTGATCACACGCGCATGTGAAGAGGCACGAACTCGAGCACCATGCCCCAGTACAACGCCCAGAACATCAAGGTTTCGGCGCAGACCAACCGCACGGCCGCCCGCGCGGCGGTGCCGCCGGAGAGCGGCGAGTCCCCGCGCTCCAGGCCGTAGGCCATCCAGACGCACAGCAGGATCAGCGCGTGCAGCGGCGCGAACAGGAAGTAGGTCGCCGAGTACAGGACAAGCACGGCGAGGCAATGCCGGACCTCGCTGAGGTTCGCGGCACAGATGGCCAGCAGGTTGAGTCCCCACACACCGCCCAGCGCCTTTTCGGATAAGCTCATGACCCCAGTGTAGCCGCGCGGCGGGGCGGGCGCATCCCAACAAACGGCGAACGAAAGGTTAAGGCATCGCGAGGGTGATCGCGGCCTCGAGGAGCTTGGTGCCGATGTCGTCGACGAGCGACGTGCCGAACTTGGAGAGGAAGGTCCCGGTCAGGAGGACCACGGTGGTGACCGTGCACAGGAGGAGCATGTACTCGACGGTCGCCTGGCCGCGGGAGGTGGGACGCTTCACCCCTACAGCGTACATCCCCGAACGCGGGAAAGCCAGGGCCCTTAAGGCCAGACCGGCTTGGACGGCAGCTTGGGCTTGTCGCCCAGGAGCTCGGGCATGTCCCAGATCATGTCCTTGCGGGTGTAGGACGAGATCTCGACCTCGTTGGCGTCCATGTGGATGGCGTCCACGGGGCAGGCCTCGACGCAGTAGCCGCAGAACACGCACATGCCGAGGTCGATCTCGAAGGTCTTCGCGCGTTTCTCGACCGTGACGTCGGGCGCGTTCTCGGCCGTGATGTGGATGCACTTGGCGGGGCAGATCGTCTCGCACAGGAGACACGCCGTGCAACGCGGAGCGCCGTCGTCGCGCTTGAGCAGGCGATGGCGGGTGCGCGCGCGCTTGCCGAGCACCGCGGGGTCCTCGGGGTATTGGATCGTCACGGAGCCGGGCAGGAATCCCTTGATGCCCACGGCCCTCATCGTATGCCGGAACAGGTTGACGAACAGGTGGCGGAAGGTCAGGCCGAGGCCTTTGACGATCTCGACGAGGTAGAGCTCGGTCAGGAAGGTGCGCGCGGGGCGGACGACGGTGCGAACGGTTATCGCCATAAATACACCACCCATGCGGTCACGAGGAAGTTGATCAGAGCCAGCGGCAGGAGGTTCTTCCAGCCGAGGTCGAGCACCTGATCGAAGCGGAAGCGCGGCAAGGTCCAGCGCACCTGCATGAGCAGGAAGAGCATGAGCAGGATCTTCGTGACGAAGCTCGCCACCATCAGCACGCCGCCGAGAAGGCCCATGGACGGAAGGTCGAGGAACGGGATGGACCAGCCGCCGAGGAACAGCGCAGTGATCACGCCGCAGATCACGATGGACTCGAAGAAGTCGGTCATCAGGAACATGCCGAACTTCATGCCCGAGTATTCGACGTGATAGCCGACGATCTCGCTCTCGCCCTCGGGAAGGTCGAAGGGTATGCGCTTGGTGACGGCGGTGCCGGCGGTGAGAAAAAGGATGAAGGCGAGCGGCTGGACGACGATCCCCCACACCCCGTGCGAGACCTGCCACAGCACGGCTTGCGAAAAATCGAGCGTGCCGTAGATAAACAGAAGGCCGGCCAAAGCCGACGCGAGGCAGACCTCGTAGGCGATCATCTGCGCGGCACCCCGCAGGGCGCCGAGCAGGCCGTAGTTGGAGCCCGAGGCGTAGCCGGCCATCACGATGCCGTGCACGCCGAAGGCGAGCGCCGCCAGCACGAGCGGCACGCCCATCGGCAGGGCGATCGGCTGAAGGTCCCAGGCGCGGCCGGCGAACTCGATCACGCCGCCATAGGGCAGGGCCGCGAGGCAGAACATGCCGCAGCCGAGCGAGATGATGGGTGCGAGGCCATGCAGAGGCTTGTGCGCGCCCTTCGGCACGAAGTCCTCCTTGGTGAGGAGTTTGATCGCGTCGGCGATCGGATGGAATAGGCCCAGGATCGTGATGCCGAAGATGGACGCGCGGTTGGCGCCGATGCGGTCCTGCATCACGGCGCTTTGCTTGCGCTCGACCCAGCCGAGGAACGCCGCGATGCCGAGGCCGACGCCCAGGACGGCGAAAAGCACTTTTGCCGTGGCGAAGAGGGCGTCGGTCAGAGGGATCGGAAAACTCACGCAGCGGCCCTCTCTTTCTTCGCGCCGCTCAGAGCCTTCTGGAGAAGCGCGAAGATGTCCCAGTCCGGCCGGGAGTCCCCGATCGGAGCGAGGGCCTTCTTGTACGCTCCGATCTTGCCCTCGAAGTTGGTGAAGTGACCATCTTCTTCCACGTATGCGGTCGCAGGAAGGCGATAGGTAAACGAATCCCCCAAGGCGTATTTATTCGGCCCCTGCAAGATCGTCGTTCCTGCCTTTGACTGAAGGGCCAAGGCGCGTTCTCCAAAGATCTTCGTCAGGTCGCGTTCGATCACATACAACGTTTTGATTCTTCCTGACTCCAGATCTTTGGCCAGCTCATCAAAAGAGCCGCTCTTAAGGCCGAGGGCCTCGGCCCCCTTGAGGTTGGGCACCTTGTCCGTCCTGCGCAGCAGCGCATCTTCCGCGCCGACCTGATCGGGCGCCGCGGTGAAGTAATGCTTCGTTGCCTTCAGCTCGTCCACGAACAGGGTTTTATACGCATTCCAGTCTTCGTTGGACAGCATGCCCGACGCCACGACCGCCAGGCCGTCGCCGGCGTTCCTCAATATAGGCGCGAGCTCGGCGGCCATGTCAAACCAGGATAGCTCTTCCTTCTGCGGCGCCAGCCGCAAGACCTTCCCGAGGCGGTCCGTGTCGAGATTCCCAAAGCCGTAGCGCCCGTCGTCGCACATCCAGTGGCCGTTGACGTCCATGTTCACGCGCGGCTTGAGCCGCGCCACACGCTTGCCCTCATTATGCCAAGGGCGAGCGGTGTTCGTATGCACGGAGATATTGCACCCCCGCGAGCAGCCCGGGCAGATGGAGTCGGTCTTGTCGAGATACCAGACCCGGACCTTATACCGGAAATCGCGGTCGGTCAGCGCGCCGACGGGGCAGATGTCCACCACGTTGCCCGAGTAGGCGTTGTCGAGCGTCATGCCGGGCGTGACCTCGACCTTCTCGCTGTGCCCCATGCCGAAGATGCCGAGCTCGTGGGTTTTCGTCACGTTGTCGACGAACCGCGTGCAGCGAGTGCACAGGATGCAGCGCTCCTGGTCGAGCATGACGTGGGGGCCGGCGGTGATGCGCTTGTCCTTGTGCTGCTTATCCTCCCGCACCGCGCTCTGGTACTGTCCTACCTTCATATAATAGTCCTGCAGACCGCACTCTCCGCTCTGGTCGCAGACGGGGCAGTCGAGCGGATGGTTAACAAGGTGAAGTTCCAGCGCGGAAGCCTGCGCGCGCTTGACCAGGTCGGAGTCGGTCTTGACGTCCAGGCCCTCGCGCACATTGGTGCGGCAGGAGACCTGGGGCTTGGGCGCGCCCGCGACCTCGACGATGCACATGCGGCAGTTGCCGGGGTTGCCCAGGGCCGGGTGGTAGCAATAGTGCGGGATCTCGATGCCGACGTCCTTGGCGGCCTCGATGACGAGCTTGCCCTCCTCGGCCTCGCGCTCGACCCCGTTCAGCTTGTACTTGACCGTTTTACCCATTGGGAACTCGCTTTTTAAAATCGTCCGGGAACTTGGTGATGTAGGCGCGCGTGACCATGCCGACCGTGTCGCCGAGAGCGCAGATGACCTTGCCGGTGATGTTCTCGCCCACGCGCGCGAGGTTCTCGACGTCCCCCGCCTCGCCCTTGCCCTCGAGGATGCGCTCAAGAATACGTTCGGACCAGTTCGAGCCCTCGCGGCAGGGCGTGCACTGCCCGCAGGACTCGTGGGTCAGGAAGCGCTCGATGTTATGCGCGACTTCCACCGCATCGACGGTCTCATCCAGGACGATCATGCCGCCCGCGCCGAGGAAGGTCCCGGCCGCTTTGATCGCGTCGAAGTCGAGGCAGATATCGAGGTCCTTCTCCAGAAGCGGCGGCATCGAGGTTCCGCCGGGGATGATGCACTTGAGCTTTTTGCCCCCCTTCACGCCGCCGGCTAAGGCCAGGACGTCGCGGAGCTTCGAGCCCATGGGGACCTCGTACACGCCCTCCTTCTCGACGTGGCCGGAAACGGAGAACAGGACGGTGCCGCCGTTCTTCGGAGAGCCGATCTTCGCGAAAGCCTCTCCGCCCTCGCGCACGATGAACGGGAGCATCGAAAGGGTTTCGACGTTATTCACGACGGTCGGCTTGGCCATCAGGCCGGCGACGGTCGGGAAGGGCGGGGGCTGGCGCGGCCAGGCCTTCTTGCCTTCCATGGTCTCGAGCAAGGCGGTGTCGAGGCCGGAGATGTAGGCGCCGGCGCCGCGCATGAGATGGATGCGGACATCGCCGAAAAGTCCGGCGGCTCCGGCCTCGGCGATCGCCTTTTCGAGGATGTCGTACTGGTTCTGGTATTCGCCGCGGATGAAGATGAACGAATCCTTCGAGCCGATCACGTAGGAGGCGATGAGCAGCCCCTCGAGAAGCTGGTGCGGCGCCCGGGTGAGCAGGACGCGGTCCTTAAAGCAGCCGGGCTCCGACTCGTCGGCGTTGACGACGACGTAGCGCGGGCCGGGGACCTTGTCCTCGGGCGGGACCGTGCTCCACTTGAAGCCGACCGGGAAGCCCGCGCCGCCGAGGCCGCGGAGGTTCGACTTCACGACCTCTTCCTGAAGGGCCTTGCGCTCCATGCCGAGAGCCTTCTTGAGGGCTTCGTAGCCGCCGAGACGCCGATAGGTCTCAAGCTCGTGGAGCTTCGGTTCGTCGAAATGTTTGGTCAGGATCTTGGTCATTTCAGATCCTTCAGCTTCGCGATCGCTTCTTCCGTCGCCGGCCCGACGAGGCGGTCGTTCACCAGAAGCGCCGGGGCCTGCTCGCAGGCGCCGAGGCACTCCATGGTCTCCCAGGAAAGCTTGCCGTCGGGCGTGGCCTGTTTCTTCGGCACGCCGAGGGTCTTTTCCAAGCACTTCTCCGCCTTGCCCGAGCCCTTGAGGAAACACGAAAGTCCGTGGCAGACGCCCACGCGCTTCTCGCCGGTCTTCCAGCGCGTGAAGGTCGGGAAGAAGGTCGCGACGCCCCAGACATGATTGAACGGCAGCTTGAAAAGGTCGGCGACGAATGAAGCCGTCTCGGGCGAGACCTGGCGATGCCAGTCCTGCACGGAGCGCAAGGCCTCGATCAGGCCCAGGTTCGTGTACGGGTACTTCTTCGTCCACCCGATCAATATCTTTTCCTGCTCGTCCGTGAACTGTTTCATCGGTCCAGCTCCCCGGCGATCATGTTGATCGAGCCGAAGGTCGGGATGATGTCGGCGATCTGGCCGCCGATCAACAGCTTCTTCATCGCCGCCATCGGGAACAGGCACGGCGGGCGGCAGCGCACACGGTAGGGGCCGTCGCCGCCGTCGCTGACGAGGTGGAAGCCGAGCTCGCCGTTGCCGCCCTCGACGGCGAAGTAGGTCTCCGAGGGCGGGATCTTCACGCCCCAGGACCACATCACGAGCTCGAAGTGGTTCATCAAGCCTTCGATATTGCCGTAGGTGGTCTCTTTGGCCGGAAGCGTGATCTTGCGGTCGAGCACGCGGGTGTTAGGCTGATCGTCCTTGCTCATGCCCGCGAGCGTCTGGTCCACTTTAGCGGCATACTTGGCCAGCAAGGCGGTGTCGCCGTGCTTGCCCGCGTCCTGTATTTCATACGCGTGCTTGATTTCTTTCGGTTCGAGAGAATGCTTCCCTTCGGGGATCTGCTTGAGGCACTGCTCGATGAGCTGTAGGCTTTGCTCGATCTCCGCCAGGCGGCAAAGATACCGGTCGTAGTTGTCGCCGGTCGAGCCGATGGGAATCTCGAAGTCGAGCTTGTCGTACACCGCGTACGGGTGGGCGCGGCGCACGTCGTAGGCGACGCCGGTCGAGCGCAGGAACGGGCCGGTGACGCCGTAGGCGATCGCGTCCGCCGCGGAAAGGATGCCGGTCCCTTCCATCCGGTCCATGAAGATGCGGTTGCGCGTGAGCAGCCGGTCGCTCTCGGCCACGGCGGAGCGGATCTCCTTGGCGATGGCGTGGAACTTCTCGGCGAAGTCCGCCGGCAGGTCGCCCTTGACTCCGCCGACGCGCGTGAACGCGGTCGTGATGCGCGCGCCCGTCAGGTTGTCGACGAGCTGATAGAGATACTCGCGGCCCTTGATCAGGTACAGGAAGACCGTGAGCGCGCCCAGCTCCATCGAGGTGGCGGCGATGCAGGTCAGGTGGTCGGTCACGCGCGAGATCTCGGAGGCGATGACGCGGATGTACTGGCCGCGCTCGGGAACGTCGATGCCCGCGAGCTTTTCCACGGCCATCGCGTAGCCGACGTTGTTGATGAGCGGCGAGACGTAGTTCAGGCGGTCGGTCCAGGGCACCACGTTGTTCCAGGTCTCGTTCTCGGCGTGCTTCTCGAAGGCGCGGTGCAGGTAGCCGATCTCGGTGTCCACATCGACGATCCTCTCGCCCTCGAGCTCGAGGACGAGGCGCACGACGCCGTGCATGGACGGGTGCTGCGGGCCCATGTTCAGCATGTACGTCTTCTGGCTTCGGTTTTCGCTCATCTTACTCGCCCGTCACCGTCGGCTTTAAAATATTGAAGCTGGGGCTGTCGGCCTTGTCGCCGGACTTAGGCCCGATCAGCGGCTGGCGCTTGGCGATCGGGTAGTCCTTGCGCAACGCGTGGCCGACGAACTCCTCGTACATGAGCAGGCGCTTGATGCCGGGGCGGTCGGCGAACTTCACGCCGAACATGTCCCAGATCTCGCGCTCGAGCCAGTCGGCGGCGGGCCAGAGGTCTTTAACGGAACGAAGGACAGGCGATTCATCGACGGCGCAATGCAGCTCGAGGCGGCCCAGGTCGGAGCCGGTGGCCGCGTCGAGCTTCATCAAACGATAGATGACGTCGAAGCGCGGCGACTTCTTCTGAGGCAGATAGTCCACGCAGGTCAGGTCGACGAGCATGTTGTAGCCCTCGGCCTTGAGCTTGGACAGCTCCTCGTGATTCGAAGCGGCGGGAACGTCGCGTCGCTCCCCTCTCACCGGAATTGCCCTCGCGTTTTTCCGATTTTTTCCTGGAGCATGGTCAAACCTTGGATGACCGTCTCCGGGCGCGGCGGACATCCTGGGATGTACAAATCAACGGGAATGATCGTGTCGATGCCCTGAACCGTGGAATAGTTATTGTAAAAACCACCTGTGCACGTACACACCCCGAACGCGACGACCCACTTGGGCTCGGCCATCTGGTCGTAGATGCGGCGCAGGACGGGCGCGATCTTGTGGCTGATCGTGCCGACGACCATGAGCACGTCGGCCTGGCGCGGAGAGAAGCGCGGGAAGCCCGCGCCGAAGCGGTCCAGATCGTAATGCGAGGCGGCCACCGACATGAATTCCATGCCGCAGCACGCGGTCACGAACGGGTACTGGAAGATCGAATATTTGCGCGCCCAGCCCAGGGCCGCGTCGAGCTGGGTGGTCATGACGCCTGCGGGAACCGTTTCCACTTCTAACGACATTCAAGGACCCCCTTGCGCCAGAAGTACGCCAGCATCAGCATGACGAGCGCGATGAAGCCCGTGATGGCCAGCATGCTGTTGAAATCGAGGACGGGCTTCGACAGGGCCCACGGAAGCAGGAACGCCAGGTCCACGTCGAAGACCACGAACAGGACGGCGTACCGCCAGTACGAGACGGTCATGCGCTCGTAGGCGGGCGCCAGCGGCGGCAGGCCGGTCTCGTAGGGAAGCTCCGCGTCGCCCTGATGCTTGGGCCGCGGGCCGAACAGGCGGCCGGCGTTGGCGAACAACCCGGTGACGCCGAGCACGACGAGGAAGTTGACGCCCAGGGCGAACAGAGAAAGCTTGGTCATTTGGTCAGCCCCCCTGAAAGCGACGACATGAGCCAGGGCGCGGCGCCGAGCAGGACGATGCCGACGGCGCAGGCGATGACGAGCGGGGCGCCGGCGCCGGGCTTCGGCGCGGAACCTTGCGGCGCTTCAAACCAAATATCGCGGACCATGCCCAGGTAGTAGGAGAGCGAGATCAGGGCGGAGAGCGCGCCGATCACGGAGGGCCACAGAAGGCTCGCGTCCACGGCGCGCCACAGCAGGAGGAGCTTGGCGACGAAGCCGCCCGTCGGAGGGATGCCGCCGAGCGAGAAGAGCAGGATCGTGAAGGCGGCGGCGGCCGCTGGCATGGACGCCCCCCTCCCTTTGAGCGAGGTCCGCGTCTCAAGGCCGGCGTATTTGATAAAAGCGAACGTGCCGTTGCTCATGAACGCGTACGCGCCCAGGAAGAACAGGATGGCGGAGACGCCGTCGGTGGAGCGGCCGGCGGCCGCCCACGCGCCGACGCCGATGATCAGCAGGCCGGCATTCGAGATCGAGGAGTAGGCGAACAGGCGCTGAAGGCGCTCCTGGCGCAGGGCCATGACCGCGCCGACGAGCGCCGTGAGCGCGCCGATGGCGGGCAGGTACGCGGCGAAGCGCGCCTGCGGCGCCAGCTCGCACAGACGCATCAGGAAAAGGACCGCCGCGGACTTCATCGCGGTGGACAGGAAGCCCGAGACCTCGGGAGCGGCGGCCTCGTAGACGTCGGGCAGCCACCAGTTGAGCGGGAAGGCGCCGAGCTTGAAGAGCGCTCCCGCCGCCATCAAGGCGGCCCCGGCCTGGCCGAGCGGAGACAGCGCGGTCGAGGCCGCGAGGCTGTGCGTGTCGGCGTAGTACATCGCGAGGCCGAGCATGAACAAGGCGCCGGCGGTGCCGCCGGCGAAGAAATACTTGATCGCCGCTTCCAAAGCACGGCCACCCGGCCTAGACCGCGCGACAAGAAGGTACGCGGGCAAGGACATGAATTCCAGAGCGATGAACAGCATCGGCAGGTTCGCCGCCGCGGCGAGCAACGACATGCCGAGGACGGCGCCCAGGAACAGGGCGGTCATGACGTCGTCCGTCCCGTCGAGCCACAGCGCGAGCGGCAGAGCGCCCAGGCCGATCAGGTACAGCCAGCCGATGCTCTTGGCGTCGCACAGGAGGATCGGCGAGACGAAGGCGTCGGCCGGCGTCCACACCGCGAAGAGCATCGCGCAGCCGATCGCGGCGACGGCGAGCGCACGCAGGGCGAGCGCGGGCGGCCGCCGCATCAGGCCGAGCGACAGCGTCCCGATGACACCCGCCGCGAGCACCGCCTGCGAACCCATGGGGATCATCGTCATCGGATGAGCCCCCGGAGCGCGGGCTCGAACCAGGCCAGCCACGGCTTGGGCGCCAGGCCGATCCACAGCATGAGGCCGGAGAGCGTCCAGAGGATGGCGCGCTCGCGCAGGTTCAGGTCCGTGACCTTGTCGCTCACCGAGCCGGGGCCGGCCGGCGCCCAGAACACCGCTTGGAACGCGGGCAGAGCGTAGGCCGCGGCGAGGGTCACGCCGAGCACCCCGGCGAAGGCCAGGATGGGCGGGCCCGCTTCCAGCGCGCCGGACAGGGACATGAACTCGCCGACGAAGCCGTTGAGGCCGGGCAGGCCGATGGAGGCCAAGGTGGAGAACCCGAAGAAGAACGCGAGATACGGCGCGCGGGAGGCGAGGTCGCCGAAGTCGGAGAGGCCGCGCTTGTGCGAGCGCTCATACATGAAGCCGACCATCAGGAATAAAGCGCCGGTCGTCAGGCCGTGGTTGACGAGCTGGAGCGTGCCGCCCGCGAGGCCCTGGCTCGTGCGCGAGAGCACGCCGAGCAGGCAGAAGCCGAGGTGGGCGATCGAGGAGTAGGCGATCATGCGCTTGAGGTCGGTCTGCGCCATCGCGCACAGGGCGCCATAGATCGTGCTGAACGCGGCGAGGCCGCCGAGTATGGGGAGCGCGTCCCAGGATAAGGTCGGGAACAGCGGCAGGGCGACGCGCATCAGGCCGTACACGCCCATCTTGAGCATCACGCCCGCGAGCATGACCGAGCCCGCGGCCGGGGCTTCCGTGTGCGCGTCCGGCAGCCAGGTGTGAAGCGGGACCATCGGGATCTTGACGGCAAACCCCAGGACCAGCCCCCAGAACACGAGAGGCGCCGCGCTCCCGAGAGCGGACGCGTCGAGCACGGCGAGGTCCCACGTCCAGACCCCGGTGACGCGGTGATGAGCGCTCACCAGCGCCAGCAAAGCCAGCAGCATGAACACCGAGCCCGCGAAGGTGAACAGGAAGAACTTCACCGCGGCGTGCAGGCGGTTGCTCGAGCCCCACAGGCCGATGATGAAGAACATCGGGATCAGGGTCGCTTCCCAGAAGCAGTAGAAGAAGAACAGGTCGCGGGCGAGGAACACGCCCGTCAGCGCGGACGCGAGAGCCAGGAAGCAGGCCCAGTAGCCCGCCGGAACTTCCTGCTCCCAGGACGCGATCACGCAGACGAGATTCAGGAAGGCCGTCAGTGCGATCAGGCCGGTCGACAAGGAATCGGCGGACAAGCGGTAGGAGATCCCGTACGCCCACACCGGCCCGGCCTCGCTGATGACCGCAAAGGCGACATTCGAGTGCTGAAGCCAGGCAAGCATCCCGGCCGCGCCGAGAAACGCCATCGAGAACGTCAAGGCCGCGTACTTGGCCTTGGAACCGAGGAAGGCGCAGACCAACGCCCCTATCAAGGGAAGGACCCAGAGCGCCGTAAGAGGCATGTTCATCGCAGCACCCGCCCGAGAAGAAGTGCCGTTCCCGCCACCATCCACCACAGATAATCGTTCACGCGGCCCTGCGCCGAGCGCGCGACCGTGGCACCCGCCGCGCGCACAAAGCCGTTCGTGCCCTCGATGAGGCCGTCCAGGCCGCCCTTGTCGAGCACGCGGCCGGTGTAATCAGCGACCCGGGAAACGGCGGCGGAAAGCTTGTCGACCAGGATCTTCCAGCCGAAATCGGACTCGAACGCCTTCTCGGCGAAGCCGCCGCGCCAGCGCCAGTCGAAGCCGGGATCAGACATCGTCAGGCGCCACGCCGCCGCCGCGCCGAGCACGGCCATCAAGGTCCCCAGGCCCGCCACGACCAGATTGAGATGCGGCAGGGCAGGCTCGCCCGGCAGGTTCAGTACGACGTCGAGCCCGGGCAGGCCGCTCGGCAGGCCGCGCATGCCGACCATGACAAAGCGCTCGATCGGCCCCTTGAGCAGGCCCGCGAGCGCCGCGCCCAACGCAAGGAACAGCACCGGGATGGCCAAGATGGGCTCGGCCTCGTGTGCGTGCGGCGCGCCTTTCTGCTCGGGGCGCGCGCCGTAGAAGGCGAGGAACAGCATCCGGAAGATGTAAAACGCGGAGCCCGCCGCAACGAGCATCCCCATCACAGCGAGCGCCCCGCCGTGATGCCAGGCCGCGTCGAGGATCGCGTCCTTGCTGAAGAATCCGCCGAAAGGGAACACGCCCGCCAGCGAGAGCGCCGCCAGCATGAATGCCAGATACGTCATGCGCATGCTCTTCTGCAAGCCGCCCACGTCGTCCACGTTCGCCGTCGGCTGATGCAGGGCGTGGGCGATGTTGCCCGCGCAGAGGAACAGGGCTGCTTTGAAGAAGCCGTGCACGATCAGGTGGAAGATCGCGACCCCGATCTGCCCCAATCCCAATGCGAGCATCATGAGGCCGAGGTGGCTGACCGTGGAATAGGCGAGGATGCGCTTGAGGTCCTTCTTCGTGCCCGCGATGATCGCCGCGAACAGGGCGGTGAACGCGCCGATCCAGGCGATGAGGTGCGGCAGGCCCTCGACGGCCGCGATCAAAGGCCACGCGCGCACGAGCAGGAACACGCCCGCGGTCACCATCGTCGCGGCGTGCATCAGCGCCGAGGTCGGCGTCGGGCCTTCCATCGCGTCGGGCAGCCAGAAGTAGAGCGGGAACTGCGCGGACTTCGCGCACGCGGCCCACACCAGGCACACGCCGATCAGCGGCAGAAGCTCGAAGGCGGCGCCGCTCGAGATCTTCAGGTACAGCAGGTGGAAGTGCGTGACCTTGAACTGGAGGACGATCAGGAGCAGCGCGATCAGGAAGCCGAGGTCCCCGATGCGGTTGGTGATGAACGCCTTCAAGGCCGCCTTGCGCGCGGTCTCCTTATGAAACCAGAAGCCGACCAGCAGGTAGGAGCACACGCCGACGAGCTCCCAGAACAGGTACAGCTGGACGAAGTTGTTGGCGGTCAGCAGGCCGATCATCGCGAGGAAGAACAGGTGGAACACGAGGAAGAACCGCGAGAACCCCGCGTCCCCCTTCATGTAGCCCGCCGCGTAGAGATGGATCAGGGAGCCGACGAAAGCGACCATCGAAAGCACCGCGACGCCCGGGCCGTCGATGCGCAGGCCGAAATCCACGCCGAAGGTCCCGGCCGCAGCCCAGCGGAAAAGATTGAGGTCGAAGCTATGGCCGGTGTACACGTCGGCCGCGAGCCAGAAGGCCGACGCGGTGACGACCACGCAGGATAAAAGGATCGGGAGATGGGTCCATTCGGGCTTCACGCGGCGCATCACGAAAAATCCGAACAAGATGGCGGCCACGGGCGCCGCGAACAGGAGCCAGGCGGCCAACGGCACATTCGCTGCGGTCATCCTTGAAGCTCCGTGAGCAGCGCCGCGTCGGCGCCGCGTCCGCTGCGCCGCATGCGCAGGATCAGGGACAGCCCGACGACCGCCTCGGCGGCGGCGACGGCGATGACGAGGGCCACGGCCGCGAGCGCCTCGGCGTCATTGAATATTCCCGCGTGATGGACGAGGCTCACGTTGACCGCCGCGAGCATCAGCTCGAGGCCGAGCAGCATGGCGAGCAGCTGGCGCCGCAGCACGACGATGGCGAGGCCGAAGAAAAACAGGACACCCGTCGTCGCCCAGACGACCGCGGTCAGGTTCATGCCGCCTCCGCGTCGGGGGCAATGGCGAGAGCGGCCAGGAACATGAGCAAGGTCACGGCCTCAGTGGCCAGGGCGTAGGGCTTGAAGAGCACGGCGCCCAGCTGGACCTGAAGCGCCGGGTCCACGGCGACGGCCGCCGGGGCGGAGCCGCTCGAGAGGATCAACGCGGTCTCGGCGACGGCCGCGATCAGCCCGAGCCAGGCCAAGGGCTTGGGGAAGGAGAAGTCGGCGAAGCGGTCGCCCTCGGCGCCCGCGGCCATGATGGTGACCACGACCAGGACCATCACCGCGCCCGCGTAGATCATGACCTGGAGCAGGCCGAGCAAAGGCGAGCCGCATAAAAGGAAGAGCACCGCGGTCTGGAGCAGGACGACCAGGAGGCTGACCGCGCTCACATACAGGGAGCGATGCATTAGCATCACTCCGGCGAAGAAGGCGGCGACAACACCCGCGACCAGCGCGGCCCACACCATCATTTCGGGGCAATCTTAGCGTTTTTTAGCCCCGCGGTCCATAACCGCGGTCAACGCGAGATATGGAGGGAGGTCAAGTCGGGGGAAGCTTGTAATCTCACGACATCCCCGCCGAACATCCGGTAGGAGGCAGGGGCCGCGCCCGTGATCTGCCCCACGGGGACCATGTAGAACTTATAGTCGTGGACCCCGGAGCTGGCGTCGTCGTAGATGAAGCAGAGGCCGAGGGTCGGCTTCTGCGAATAAAACAGGCGGTAAGGCCGTCCGGCGAGGTTCACCGGCTCCCCCGCCCGGTAGGTCAGGCGGAACAATTCGAGGATGCGTTTTTCCCAAACCACCTGACCGGTGGTCGTATTCCGTAATACGATGTAATTAGCGAGGCGCGGGCGGAAGATGTTGACGGAAAGGCTCACGCGGTACGCATGCACGCCGTCGACCCAGGTCCCGGACATGCCGCGCTCGATCTTGATGAAGCGGGGCGCGCCGCCCGGTGGCGTCACCGCGAGGTAGCCGTCCCCGGAAAGGTCCAAGGTCCCGGCGATCAAGGTCTCTCCGCCCGCGCCCATGAAAGAATCGACCGTGGACAGATGGCGGTCGAGCAGGGGCGCCAGCGCGACGGTCTGGGTGTCGCCCTCGAACTGGGCTCTCATCAGGACGGGCGCCGGGATGAATACGGGCATATCCAGGCCGGCGGCCGGAGCGAAGTCGGGCGGAAGCGCGGAGCGGACCAAAGCGGCGGGGTCGGGCGCGGCGTACGCTCGCGCGCCCAGAAGAGCCGACAGCAATATCGCCGTTCTCATCAGCCCATATTAGCAAGGGCGACGGAAACCCGAAAGCGGCGAGGCGCCGCCATGAAGCCGGCATTGGACCCAGGCAGCGCGGGGTCTAAAGACCTACTTCCGGGGGAAGCCCTTCGCGAGGGCGGCGGCCTCGCGCAGCACGGTGGGCTCGGAGACCTTGAGCCCCCAGAGCACGAGGATGCTCAGCAACGAGGGCACGATGTAGTAGGCCGCGCGATAGATCAGCGCCGCGACGAGCGCGCGTCCGCCGTCATAGCCGAGCGCCACCAGCACCGCCGCCGTCGATCCTTCAGCCGCGCCGAGCCCCCCGGGAAGGGCCGGGATCAAGGTCGCGCCCTGGCCGACCGCGAACACGGCGCTCAACGGGCCCAACGGCAGCGGATCGCCGACCGCCTTGAAGCACATCCACAGCGAGATCATCGCGAAGCCCCAGTCGGCGCAGGTATACAGCACCGCGAGCGTCAGCCGCCCGTGCTCGTGACGGATGCGCGCGAGGCCTTGCGCCATCTGCCGTTCGAAGGCCATGAAATTCTCGGACGGGATCTGCTTGCTCGAGAGGCGGAACGCGGCCTGGTTCGTCCAGTGGAACACGCGCCGCGCCGCCTTGTTGCGCAGCCTCCCGTTCAGGAACAGCACGATCAATCCGCCGGCGGCGACGATCAGCACGCCCAGACCGACGAAGCCCTCGATGAGGCCCACACGGCTTCCCTGAAGGCGGAACAGGAGGGTCACCAGGCCCTGCGCCAGGATCGCCGCGAGCACGGCGTACAGGATCACCGAGGTGAGCGCCGAGGCCACGATCGTCGTCGCGATGGGCACGAGCCGTTTATGGAGCAGATGCGCCTTGAGCGCGAACCCGCTCACCCCGCCCGTCGAGATGACATAGTTCGCCGTCGTGGACACCAGCGAGATGCCGAGCACGATCGGCGCGCCAAGGGGATGCCCGAGCAAGGACAGCACCGCCGACAGCGCCAGCCCGCCCATCGCGTGGCTGGCGAGCGCGCAGACGAGGGCCGCACCCGCCCAGCCCCACGACATGTCGGCCGCGGCCGCGCGGACCTGGGCGTAGTTCGAGCCGACGACCCACGCGAGCAGCCCGAGCGCCGCCGCCGCGCCCAGCACGATGGCGACCTTGCCTCCGCTCTTGATCATCATGGCGCCGCCGCCGACGCCGCGGAGGACAGCGAGAGAACGTAGGTCGTCGAACGCTGACGATCCTCCTCGGTGCCGGTGCCTTGCAGCACGGCCAGCAACGCCTGCGCCGTCTCGGCGTCGGGAGGCCTGAGCACGAGCCCCCCCGAGGCGTAGGATTCGTACAAGGCCAAAGCGGCGCGCGTCGCCGCCAGGGATACGGCGAACATCGCGACGACGAGCACGAACGACAACGCCCCGACCGCCGCGCCCAGCGACGGGCGCTCGGGCGCCGGGGCCAGGGCCTTGAGATCATCCGCGAGCCGCGCGCAGGCCACGAGGACGAACGCGGCCCACAGGGGACCGATCAGCCAGCCGACGTATGGAATCCGGGAAAGAATCCACGCGCTCAACGCAAGCAACGCAAGCCGCCCCGAGACGGCGCCAAAGAAGGGACGCACGCGCGCGAATGAAAGCTCGACGGCGCTCATGCCGCGGTCCTCGCCCGACATCTGATAGAAAGGCGCGAAGAACAAAAGCACGCTCAGCACCAGGCCGGGCACGATCAGCAGGACGAAGCCGCCGCCCGCGGCCAGCATCACGAGGGACAGCACCCACGCGAACGCGGGCGTCTGAGCCCAGCCGCCGCGCAACGCCGCGCCCGGGCCCTCGTTGTTCGACGCCGCGCGCATGGCCGCGGCCTGCGCCCAGGTGGACAGCCCCACGACGGCGAGGATCGAGACCAGATAGGCGGCGCCCAGCATCACCCAGGGCGAGCCCGCGCCGAGTGCGACGGCGAGCATGGCCGGGATGAACGGAAGGAGCAGGCCGGCCGCCGTGGCAAAAAAGCCCACGGCGAGCACGGCCATCAGCGCCAGCCAGCGCCGCCGGTAGTCCGCCCATGAAGCCGCGAGCCAGTCCTGTATGCTCGGAAGCATGCCCTCAGGATACAAAATGTGGTCGAGAGGGACCGCCCGTGGCCTCCATTTGTGGTCCGCTGCTTTAAAGCAGCATCGCTCCCAAATTCCCCTTGTAAACGCATCTATTCCGGGTGCCGCTGCTTTAAAGCATCAAACCAAAAAAGCGACATGGCGTCCCACGCCGAAGGGAACTTTTTCGCGGGGTCAATCGTATATATAGAGTGAAACGATTGGGCGACCTTCTCAGGATTCTGCGCCGGGAAAGAGGCATCTCCCAGCGCCAGCTCGCCGATGAGGCGGGCTTCAATTCCTCCGTCGTCAATCGCGCGGAGCGCGGCGGGGACGCCTTGTTCTCGACCTGGGACAGGCTGTTCCAGGGCCTCGGGCACCGCCTGTGCTTCGACACCGAAGAGCTCTGCGAGGAGGCGGCCGACGTGCTCGCCGAGGAGGCCGCGCGCCGCCGGGAAAGACGCCTCCTAGGCTTGGTCAAGTCCGGGAAGGCAACCGGCTGGCCGTTCTGACGCGTATTGACGGCGCTCCTCTGAGTCGCTACACTCACTAGGTGAAGAAGGTGGTGGTCGTGGACGACGACGACGACATGCGCGAGCTGATGTGCATGCTCCTGCGCGACCGCTATGAGGTCACCTCGGCCAACGACGGCGCCAAGGGCCTCGAGGTCATCCGCGCGGTGCGCCCCGACCTGCTCGTCCTCGACCTGCTGATGCCCGTCATGCACGGCTTCGAGGTCTGCCAGCGCCTGCGCGCCGACCCGGAGCTGAAGGGCACGAAGATCCTGATCAGCTCCTCGAAGTCCTACCAGCACGACGTGCGCACCGCCGTCGAAGAGACCGGCGCCGACGGCTACATCGTCAAGCCCTTCGACGTCAACGAGTTCAACCGCCGCGTCGACGAATTGGCCGGAGGCGTGTGACGCGGGTCCGCTTCTGGGGCGTGCGCGGTTCGATACCGGCTCCGGGTCCTAAAACTGTCCGCTACGGTGGCAACACGCCGTGCGTCGAGCTCACGTTCGGCGACGAGACCTTCATCGTCGACGCGGGCACCGGCATCAGGGAGCTCGGCTTCGACCTGATGAAGCGCGCGGCCGGCGCCCCGATCAAGGGAAGGCTGTTCATCGGCCACTCGCATTGGGACCACATCCAGGGCTTCCCCTTCTTCACGCCGCTTTTCCTGCCGACGACGAAGTTCCAGATCTACGGCATGCACGGCACCACGAAGTCCTTTCAGGAGGTCATGGCGGGCCAGATGCACTCGACCTACTTCCCCCTCCAGCTCAAGGACCTCGGCGCCAAGCCCGAGTTCAACGAGATGACCGGGCCCCTGCAGGCGGGGCCGGTCAAGGTCACCCATCACTATCTGAACCACCCCGGCATCACCGTCGGCTACCGCTTCGAGTACGACGGCAAGGTCGTCTCCTACATCAGCGACCACGAGCCCTATGGCGCGCTGAACCCCAAGGGCGAATTCAGCGAGAAGGAGGACTCGGCGATCGCGCGCTTCGTCGCGGGCTCCGACCTTCTGATCTGCGAGGCGCAATACACCAACGCCGAATACGCGATGAAGCGCGGCTGGGGCCACAGCACCTTCGCGGACATCCTGGACCTGGCGCAGAAGGCCGAGGTCAAGCGCATGGCGCTGTTCCACCACGACCCCCTGCACGACGACGACAAGCTCGACGCCCGCCTTGTCGAGAGCCTCGCCCTGATCTCCTCGCGCAAGCTCGCCATCGACTGCTTCGCCGCGAAGGAAGGCCAGGTCCTCGAGCTCTAGGCGCTGGGGATAAGCCACGCCGCGGCCAACGCGAGCGCGGCGAAAAGAGCGAGGAGCAGCCCGAGGCCGAGAGACGACGGGCGATAGGCGAAACGCACGACGGACCTCCCGCCGGGGACCTCGACGGCGCGGAACGCGTAGTCGGCGCGGCGCAGGCGGGCGGGCTTGCCGTCGACCGTCGCCTCCCAGCCGGGGAACCAGCTATCAAGAAGGACGAGCCAGCCCGGGCCGTCGGAGTCCACCTCCACGGCCACCGCGTTGGCGCCGTCCTCCACAATGAGCGCGCGGCCCTTCACGTGCGGGAAGGACGGCGCGTCGCCGTCGTCGAACCATGCCACGCGCGCGGGATCGAAGCCCGGCGCGCGGACGGCCGCGAAGGCCTCCTCCTCGCCCCCCGAACGGGCCGCGGGCACGAACAACGCGCGCCTGGCGCGGGCGGGCGCCGAGAAGACGAGCAAGCCCCCCTCATGAAGCTTCTTCCAGCCCGGAGGCACGGCCGAAGCGGTCTTCTGCGTGGCGCCCACGACGCCGATGGCGAGCAAGGCCGGATTGGGCGGCAGGCTCGCCGCGCCCGAATAGAAATCGAAGTCGCCCGCCGCGCCGGCGACGAGGCGCTCGTAGCGCCGCAGCGCCGTGAAGTCGCGGCCGCGGGCATCGCGCAGGCGCGACGGCATGCCCAGATTCGGCTCGAGCGCCCGCCCGAGCGCGAACACGCGCCCCTCGCCCGCCGCGCCCTTCATCACCGAGAGCGCCGGGGCCTCCGGAAAGAACGTGGACGCCGGCGCCGAGGGATTGACGTCGAGCGCGGGGAGCAGGCAGAACAGGCCCGCCAGCCACGGCGCCCAGGCGCGCCGCCTCAAGCCGTGCACCCACTGCGTAGCGACGCATTCCGCGAGGAACAGGGCCATGACCGAGACCGCGAGGACGAACTCGGCCTGCCGCAGCTCCCCGAGGGAACGCCAGACCAGCACCCAGTACACGACGACCGCCGTGACGGCGGGCAGCCAGATCGCCCACCGCAGAAAACGGCGGTCTGCGAGAGGAAGCTCGGCGAGATCCAGCTCCGTGCCCAGGCCCGCGAGGACGGCCACGCCGAAGCTCCAGAGGAGCAGCAGCCGCGTCGGGTTCACCTGCGAATAGCCGGGGAGAAGCTTCCACAGCCACGGGAGCGGCGGCGCGCCGAGCGCGGCCATCAAGCCGAACAGCGCGAGGCCGGCGTGAAACAGCACCTCCCCCTCGCGGCGGCGGCGGACGACGGCGAGCGCGGCGAAGGCGAGCGGGATCAGCCCGGTCCAGGCCGCGCGCTCGATGAAATTGCTTTCCGGGGCGAGGCCGAACAGCCCGGCGAGGACCTCGGCGCCGCGCGCGGGCGAGCCGGAGGCCAGGGGCATCAGCAGATGCAGGAGCAGCCACGGCGACAGACGCGTGCCCCACCGCGCCAGGGACTGGGAGGCGCCGGCCGTCGAGCTTAGGCCGTGATATTCAAGGTAGGGCAGCAGCGCCGGCGCGGCAAGACACGCGCCGAGCACGGCGGCGGCCAGGGCCAGGCCGATGAAGCGCATCCGGTCCGAGCGCGGGGCGCGCACGGCCAGAAAGACGGCGTAGGCCGCGGCCGCGCCGAGCACCTGCAGCATCGTCGGAGGATGACCGCCGAGAAGCGCCAGGCCGCTGAAGAGCCCGAGCAAAACGGCGTTGCGAAACGAGCCGCGGTCGGACAAGCGGCCCAGCGCCCAGAACAGCGCCGGCAAAAGGCAGGCGGTGTTGGCGTGCGGATGGCCGAGCCAGACGACCATGAAGCCGCCCAGAGAGAAGACGACGGCGCTCAGGATGGCGCCGCGCTCCGACGCGCCCAAGCGGCGCAGATGAAGGCCGGTGAAGACGCCCGCGCAGAATATTTTGAGGAAGGCCGCGACCAAGCTGAACGGGACGGCGGGGAGCCACAACAAACCGAAGTTCAAAGGATAGAACGGAGCGGCTTGGATACAGGCCGCGAACGGCACCCCGGCGAGAAGGAACGGATTCCACAGCGGAAAATGTCCCGTCAGGAATTCCTGGCGCATGAATTCACGCCACGGCGCGAAATAGAGGAGCTGATCGGACAGCAGGCCGACGCCGAGGCGGGGCGGCAGCATCGAGTTCCACGGCGGCACCCGCCACAGCGCCGCCGTCGCGAGCAGGCCCTCGCCGCGCAGCAACGCCGGTCCGATCAGGGCGAGCGCGGCCGCGGCCGCGGCCCAGATCAAGGTGCTTCGGTCCCTCTTCGCAGGCATCCCCGACAAAGTAGGATAAACACCCCATGCTCGGCTACCTTCGCGTTATAGCCGCCTGGGCCTTTCGGGCTCCCCTGAGAGGGCCTTTCGCCCCTTCCCGCTGACGGCGCCGCCCGCTACACTTGATGCAATGACCGATACCTTCATGCGGAAGATGCTTCGAGGCGCCGTCGTCTCCTTCACGCTGCTCGGCGGCGCGAGTTCAGGCTACGCTCAGGTGTCCGTCTTCGCCGCCAACGAGGTCCGAGCCGCGAGCGTGAAAGACCGCCTTCGGCTCGTGAAGGCCACGCTCAAGGACGGCTCCGAGGGCGCCCGCAAGCATTCGAACGCGATCACCGCCGCCTTCAAAGACACCTCCGATTGGGCCCCGGCGACGGAAGCCTACTACGCCCGCAAGACCGATCTGGTCGCGCGCGCCGCGGCGCTCGAGGCCAAGCTCGACGTCTCGATCGCCCGGAACGCGCCCGAGCGCGCGGACGACGCGGCGAAGGAGCTGGACGCCCTCTGCAAGTTCGGGGACGTCCTGCGCTCGGACTACGAGTTTTACATGAAGCTGCCGGGTCTCGCGGACGGGCCCCAGCGCCAGGCCGCCCAGGCCGCCATGCGCCTTCTCGGGCAGACGGGCGATTATCCGGTCTCGTTCGCCTATTTCCTCGACAAGACCCCCAACCGCCCCCCCTTCGCCCCGCTGCCCCCCGGCGTGATGGCGATCCGCCACAAGTAACGCCGGAGCGGACGCTTAGACGGAGCGGGCCTGGAGCTCGGGCGTGATGAAGATCAGGAGCTCGGTCTTTTCCTTGCTCTTCTTCTTATTCTTGAACAGCCAGCCGAGCAAGGGGATGTCCTTCAGGAACGGGATGCCTGACTCGCTGTCGATGGTCTTGTCCTTGATCAGCCCGCCGATGACGACGGTCATGCCGCTTTCGACGGAGACCTCCGTCGTGGCGACGCGCTCGGTCGTGATCGGGTTGTCGGCCTGAAAGCCGACGAGCTCCGAGACGCCGACGCGGATCTTGAAGGAGATGACGTTGCTTCCGGGCGAGACGATGGGCGTGACGTCGAGGTCCACGCCTTCCGAGATGAACTGCACGGACTGGGTGGTGGCCGTCTGGGTCACCTGGGAGATCTTGACCGGCAGGTTCTGGCCGACGTGGATCTTCGCGGTCTTGTTGTTGCCCGTGAGCACCATCGGCTCGGAGATCGTCTTGCTGCGATTATCGGCCTTGATGAAATTGAGCAGCGCGTACAGCGTGGTCTTGTTCATCACCGAGGAGACATCCAGGATGCCGCCGGCCGGGGCGGCGACCGTCGCCTGGGTCGTGTTGATGGTCCCGGCCGCGTTGGTCGTGAAATTGGCCATGTCCTTGATGCTGCGGACCGTCCCCCCCGTGCCGAATTTCGTGCTCCCGGCCCAGTTGATGCCCCACGTCAGGCTGTTGCCGGCCTGGACCTCGATGAGGCGCGCCTTGATCGCGATCTGCGGCGAGGGGATGTCCAGCTGGCCGATCATCATCTTCATCTTATGCAAGGTGTCGTTGGTGGACGTCACGATCAGGGAGTTGGAGCCGTTGTCCACCGCGATGATCGTGTTCTCCGTCTCCTTCTTGTCGAGGATGGTCTTCAAGGTCGTCTGAACCTCGAGCGCGAACCGGTACCTGAGCGGGAACACCTGCACGAGGACCGGCATGTTGGAGGCCCGGATGATCTCGATGACGTTCGCGCTGCGCTGGATGGCCACCAGGCCCATCTGCTCGAGCATGATGCGGAAGGCCTCGTCGAACGGCACGCCCTTGAGTTGCATGTTGACGCGGCCGCCGACGCCGGGAGCGGCGATGATGTTCTTGTTGAACTTCACGGCGAAGGTGCGCAGGATGCCGAGGATGTCGGCGTCCTTAAAATTAAAGTCGATCGGCGCGACGTTCAGCGACTCGACGAGGGCGTTCATGCCGAGCTGGGGGCTCACCGTCTTCAGCGCGGTCGGAGAGCCGTCGAGGGGCAGAGTGCTGCTCGGGACGGGGGTATCCAGCAGGAACTGCGGCTCGATATCGGTCAGGCGCGCCGTGCCGGTGCTCGTAAAGACCATCTGGGACCACGCGACGTTGCTCTGGAGCAGAACGGCAGCCATGGCGGCGGACAGGATTCTCGCGGGTTTCATCTATCGTCCTTTGGGAGTTGGTTTGGTGTTATTTCGGTATTTCGATCGAATAACGTCTGCCGCCTGCGGCCAGGGCGAGCGAATTATCCCTTATTTCCGTGCGCACGCCCTGAACTTCTTCTTCATTCGCGTCGAAAAGCTTGCCGCCCCGGGCGACGTAGACGGACCCGTTGCCGTTGAGCATCACGAGGGAGTTGCGGCTGTCCCCGAAAACGCCGGAGATCGTGAGATGAGCCAGGAAGGCGAACGGGTCTGCCTCGCGCTTCACGACGACGGGCTGTTTCTTCCTGGTGAACTTGAGCTCGAGCGCCTTCTCGGTCCTGGCCGCCGATTCCAGGCTATGCTCCATCGCGGCCTCCTTCTGGGAAACTTTCACGGCCCAGACGGCATAGGCGCAGATCGCGACCACCACGAACACCGGCCCGGCGATCAGCTTCCAGAATCCCGGCGAGACGTCCCGGATGATGGCGCCGCGCCGGACCCTCCTGGGCACCAGGTTGATCCGGGGCTTGGTGGTTCTTCGCACGAGAGTATTGCTCAAGGCGAGCCCGCAGGGGACCGCAAGCCCCGGGGCGAGCGCCGAGATGCCGGGGCTGCCGTCCTTGTTGGCCACGTTGACCATCGGACGAAAGACCTCGACGGCCAGGCCGGTGTCGGCGGCGAGGCGCTCGGGCAGGCCCTTGAGCTCCGCGCTCCCCCCCGCCAGCACGAGGCGGCGGATCGGCGGATAGCCGGCGGAGCGCCGCTCGAGAAACACGTCGATCGTCCGCTGGATCTCGCCGGCCAGATCCTTCACCGCCGGGTTGAGCGCCCGCGCGACTCTCGCCGCGATGGCGTCTTCTTCAGGCGAAACGCCGGCCCGCGCGGACAGCCCGTGCGCGATCTTGAGCTTCTCGGCTTCGTCGAGGTCGATCTCGAACTCCCGTTTGACGGCCCGCGTGAACGCGTTGCCCGCGATGTTGACGACGCGCGCCGCCTTCAGCGCGCCGCCTTCCGCCACGCTGACGCTCGTCGAGGTCGCGCCGATGCCGGCCAGGACGACCGGCTCCCCGCCCTTCTTGCCTTCGAAGAATTCGTACGCATTGGCCAGGGCCAGCGCGTCATTGATGATGACCGCGGGACGAAGGCCCGCGGTGCGCACGACGTCCATGCCGCCCTGCACGGTCTTCTTCTGCGCGACCGCCAGCATCATTTCCCGCCGCGGCCCGGAGGCCGCCTTGGCGTCCTCCAGCATCAAAGTCGTGACGAGCGCGTCGGCCTCGTCGAATGGCACGAGGGCCCTGGCCTCGGCGGGCAGGTCCGCCTCCGGGTCATGCTTGAAGCCCGCGGGAAGCTGCAGGAAGCGCAGGATGACCGTGTTTCCCGACAGCGAGATCGAGGCGTTGCGGGGCTTGAAGCCGCGCTCGGCCATGAGCTCACGCACGGCTCGCGCGTAGATCTCGGCCTTTTCCTCGTCCGTGTTCGCCCGGGCGAGCTCGCGCCAAACCTCCCGGGTCGACGAACCGAGCACGGTGAGGCTCCGTTCCTTGGCCCTCATGCTCAGGACCTTGACCGCGAAGCCGCCCAGGTCGACGGCGAGAAGGTCTCCGGAGTACAGCAGGGCGCGCAGGGCCTTGGTCTTATTCATTGGCGAACGTAGCTCTCCGACCAGGAGCCGGAAGGGCCCGCGGTCCAGCGGACATGCTCGATGAGGCCGCCGCCGCCGAGGTCGTAATGCACGCGACCATAGCCGTCGGTGGTGTTGCTGCTGATCCGGACCGAGTCCGCACAGAAATGGCCGTACAATTCCTGGGCGAGCTCGAACTGCGCCTGCGAGCCCTCAAGATAGGCGTGGAATGGCGTCACGCAGTTGAGCTTGACGACGTTGCCGGGGTTGGTGCTGTAGAAGTGGACGCGGGCGGGGACCTTGCTGAGGTTGTTGAACTGGCAGTTGGCGCCCGTGAAGAAGTTGTTCTTCACGTAGATCGAGGCGGAGCCGCTCGAGGTGTCCACGTTCAAGGTCCCGTCGATCGTGATCTTCTTGAAGAAGTAGGTCCCGGTCGAGATCGTCACGGTCTGCCCCGCGTTCACGGTCAAGGCCTGACCTCCGTTGTTGTACGCGCTCGAGGGCGTGATGCCGGTCAGGTTATCGTTGACCGTCTCGCACGTCGGGCAGGCGAAGGAGAGCAAGGGCAAAGTCACGGTGGTGAGGCTCACCCCGCCCGTGACGCAGGAGCCCGCCGGAACGGAGCCCTGCGCGACGACGTCGCCGAAGATGTGGGCGGGCGGGCAGGCGGCACCGGTCACGCTCACGCCGTTGTTGCTGCGCACGTTGGCGCCGGAGATGAACTGGGTGGCCGACGGCGTCAGGGTCGTCGTGATGTCATAGGCGTCGACGCTGCCCTCGATCACGAGAGCCTTGTCGGCCATGACGGCGTACGGGCATGCGCCCGCGGCGTACTCGACGAGGGCGCCGACGGTCTTGACCGCCCTCCCGGTCAGCAGCATGGGCGCGGAGTAGCCGGTCGACAGGATATAGGGCGGGTCGGCGCTCGACAGCGTGACCGTGTAGTAGCCGCCGGCGAAGGGCTTCTGATTGAAGCCCGTGCGCCACATCGGATTCATGTAGATGCCGTGCATCGCGTCCTCGAGGCCGGCCTCGGCGATCGCCTGGGCTTGGACCTCGCGGGCGTCGTGGACGACCGCGTGCACCTGCGACTTCGCCGACGCGTAGACGATGACCGCCGTCATCGCGAACACGGTCATCACGAGGACGTTGAGGACCAAGGTCGAGCCGGCGCGTCCGCGGGGAAGGGCTACCATGCGTGGTTGCGCAGCAAGGTGCCTGAGAAGAGGTGGTAGTCCTTCTGCTTGTTCGTCGCGCCCTGCAAGGTCACGAGCGCCGTCACCAGCCGCGCCGAGGCCGCGGACGTCGATTCGAAGATGAGGCCCGCGGAATCCATGTTGTAGTAATTGACCGTCATCGAGGTGATCTTGTCGGCGTGCAGGGAGGTGACGCCGTTCCTGGAAAGGTAGAGGTCGCCGCCCGTGACGGCGTAGCTCGTCAGCGCCGAGGAGGTCGAGGAGAGGACGCCGACGACGGCGGCATCGAGGGCCGAGACCGTGTGGGCCGAGCGGCCCGCGCGTACGATGCCGGCCGCGGAGCCCTCGCCCCCCAGGGCCTTGCGGGTCCGGGTCAGCGCGTCGTTCTGCCGCACGGAATGCGTGTAGGTCATGATGCCGGCCTTCAGGATGCTCGCCGAGACCGCGCCGATGATGGTCGCGGTCACGAGGCCCACGAGGAGCTCGATCAAGGTCAGGCCGCGTCGGTTCATCGGTTGGTCACCATGGTGCTGAGGCATGCGGGGGATATCTTAGCCGTTCGGGTGCAGACCGTGATCATCTTGTAGTCGGTCACGGGCGCGGAGATGGCGAGGTTCGCGTCCACGTAGGCCACCGCCGCGGTGCGCCGGTAGGATTTGAAGGCCGGCAGGGCCCGCATCACGGGATCGACGACCGAGCTCTCGGTCCAGCCGTTGAAGTCGTCGATATCATCGAAGGTCCGCTTATCCGCCGCGTCCTCCACCCCGTCCACGCCCAAGGCCGACGGCGCCGCGATGTGCGCGCCATTGGCCGCCGTCCGCTCGTCCCACTTGCGCATGCGGATCTCCTCGAGCAGCTCGGTCGAGAGGTAGGTCGCCGCCTGCAGCTGCTCCGTGTTCGTGCCGGCGCGGATGGCGACGATGAACACCGGCACCAGCGACACGAGCGCGAAGATCAGCAGGACGTAGGCGATCGTCACCTCGACCAGCACGAAGCCGCCCCGGCTCATTGGATGCCGCCCGCCATGTCGAACATCGGAAGGAGCACCGAGATCGCGATGCCGCCGACCATGATGCCCAGGACCACGATGAACAGGGGCTCCATCGCCGTGAAGATGTTCTTGACGGCCGTATCGGTCTCGGCCTCGTAGAAGCCGGCCACGCGGTTGATCACCTCAGGCAAGGTCCCGGTCTTCTCGCCGGTCGCGATCATGCCGATGACGACCTTGGGGATATGCGGGCTCTGGGACAGCGACGCGGACAAGATCTTCCCCTCGCGGACATCCGAGCCGACCTTATCGAGGAGATTCTGGAAGATGCGGTTGCCGGCGGCGGCTTTGGCGAGCTCCAAAGAGAAGAGGATGGTGACGCCGCTGTCGAGGAGCGAGCCCAAGGTGCGCAGGACGCGGGTCAGCACGATGTTGCGGATCAGCACGCCGATCAGCGGCAGGCGCAGAAGGACGGTATCCACGGTCTCCGCGTTGCGCGGGCTCCGGGCCCAGGCCCGGAAGGTGAACCACGCGGCCATGCCGCCGAGCAGGAACAGGTACCACGACTGCCTCAGGACCGCGCCGCCGTAGAGCAGCATGCGCGTCGGCAGGGGCAGCGCGATGTTGAGCTGCACGAAGATCTCGGCGAAGGTCGGCAGCACGAAGGCCACCAGGAAGGTCAGGACCGCGAGGGCCACCAGGATGACGATGACGGGATAGAGCAGCGCCGACTGGATCTTCGAGTTGAGCTTGACGTTGAAGTCCAGATGGGACGCCAGGCGCTCGAGCATGACGTCGAGGTCGCCGCTGGCTTCTCCGGCGGCCAGCAGGCTGACGTAGACCGTGTCGAACGCCTCGGGATGCCGGGCGAAGGCCTTCGAGAGCGGCAGGCCCTCGCTCACGCCGCGGCTGACGTCCTTGAACAGGTCCCTGAAGGTGGGATTCGGGGCCTGGTCAGCGAGGATCTCCAGCGACTCCAGGATCGGAAGAGCCGAACGCACCATGATGGAGAGCTGGGCGGTGCAGAAAGAGACGTCCTTCAGACTGATCTTGGGCTTGGGCCAAAGCGCGCGCAGACGGGCCAACAGCTCGTCCGCCGTTCTGGAGCGGGGCGCGCCGGCGCCGAGCTCGACGGTCTCCATCAGGAACAGCCCCTGGTCCTGGAGGATCCGCCCCAGGCTCACCGCGTCCGTGGCGCTCGACACGCCGCTGATGAACTTGCCGTGGTTGTCGACCGCCTTGAACTCGTATTCGGGCATCAGCCTTCCGCCTGCTCGCGCGTCACGCGCAAGACCTCGTCGAGCGAGGTCTCGCCCCGGAACGCCTTCTCGACAGCCGCCTGCCGCATCGTCTTGAGCCCCTCCAGATTCACGGCCGCCCGAAGCTCGTCGAGCGAGGCCTTGCGCACGATCAGCTCGCGCACCTCGCGGGTGACGGACATCCATTCGTGGATCGGGATGCGGCCCGCGTAGCCGGTCTGAAAGCAGGCCTCGCAGCCGCGCGGCTCGCAGTAGCCGTCGCCCGCGGGGGCGTCCAGGCCCAGATCCTTGGCCTGGGCCTCGGTCAGAGGCCGCGGGGCCTTACAGCGGTCGCACAGCCGGCGCAGGAGCCGCTGCGCCAGGACGCCGCGCAGGGCGGCGGCGATCATGAAGGGCTCGACGTTCATGTTGAAGAGGCGATGCACGCTCGCCACCGCGTCGTTGGTGTGCAGGGTGCTGAAGACCAGGTGGCCGGTGATGGAGGCCTGCAGCGCGATCTCCGCCGTCTCGAGGTCGCGGATCTCGCCGACGAGGATGATGTTCGGGTCCTGGCGCAGGATCGCCCGCAGGCCCGTGGCGAAGGTCAGGCCGATCTTGGCGAACGCCTCCATCTGGTTGATGCGGTCGATCTGATACTCGACCGGGTCCTCGAGCGTCACGATGTTGCGGTCCGGCCGATTGAGCTCGGTGAGCGCCGCGTAGAGCGTGGTCGTCTTGCCGCTGCCCGTCGGCCCGGTGACGAGGATCAGTCCGTTGGGGCTCTTGATCGCGGCGGAAAAACGCTCCAGCACGGGGCCGGCGATGCCCAGGTCGACGAGCTTGCGCAGGGACTTGCTCGAATCGAGCAGGCGCATGACGATCTTCTCGCCGTGGATGGTGGGCAAGGTCGAGACGCGCACGTCGATGTCGCGCCCGCCGTAGGTGAAGCGGATGTGGCCGTCCTGAGGAAGGCGGGTCTCGGTGATGTCGAGCTTGGCCATGATCTTGACGCGGGCGATGATCGCCGCCTCCGTCGCCTTGGGATGGGTCGCGCCGTCATGGAGCATGCCGTCGACGCGGAAGCGCACGCGTACCAGCTTGCCCGCGGCTTCGACGTGGATGTCGCTCGCGCGCCGCGCCAGGCCCTCTTGAAGCAGGCCGTTGACGAGGTCGATGACGGTGTCGCCGCTCTGCGCGATGGCGGGCTGAGCCGCCGCGCCCTTACCCTTGACGTCGCGAGCCGTGGGCGCGGGCGCTGCGGCCACCTTGTGGCCGTAGACCTGCTGGATCCCGTCGAAGAGGTTGGACAGGGTGGTCATGATCGGCTGGACGTGCAGCCCCGAAAGCCGCGCCACCTCGTCGATGGCGTCGGTGTCACTGGGGTTGACCATGCCGACGCTCAGCGTATCCTCGGTCCGCAGCACCGGCACGATCAGCAGCTTGCGCGCCATCGACTCGGGGATCAAGACGGCGACCTCGGGATCGAGCATCCCTTCGAAGCTCGTGAAATAGGGGATGCCCAGGCGCGTGCTGACCGCCTTGTCGATGTCCTCCTCGGTCGCAAATCCGAGGGCCACGAGCACCGCCCCCAGGCGCCGCTGCTCGAGGTTGGGCTGCTTCAGCGCGGCCTGGAGCTGCTCGGGCGTGATGACGCCCAGGTCGACGAGGATGTCGCCCATGCGAAGCTTCTTGCCGCGGCCGGAGGCAGGTTCCATGTCAGATCTTCCCTTGAGCGATGAGGCCTTCGATGCGGCCGATCAAAGCGGCGGTGTTGAACGGCTTTTCCCAGACCTCATCCGAGCCGAGGGAGGTCGCCCGCTCCCGGCTCTCCGCCCCCCTTTGCCCGGTGATGACGATGGTGTAAGGCCGCTTGCCCGTGAGGCCGCGCATCGCCTCGAGCACGGCCAGGCCGTCGGTGCCGGGCATCGCCAGGTCGAGCAGAAGGATATCCGGGGAGGTCGCGCGGACCAGGCTCAGGCCCTCGCTTCCGTCCCCCGCGGTTTGCACGCTGAAGCCCTTCTTTTGGAGCAGATGCTGCATGAGCGTGGCGAGCGCGGCGTTGTCGTCGCAGATGACGATCATCTTCTTGCTGATTGCCGGATTCTCATTCATGCCGTTAGATAATATCAATTTGGCCGCCATTTTTGAACGCCGCGAAACAGTGTAATCGGGCGCCGGGAATAGTCAAGGGCATCAGATGATAAATATGAATCTCAGGCAAATACTGTTATAATCCTCGCGTAGGAAGGGTGGCCGAGCGGTCGAAGGCGCACGACTGGAAATCGTGTAGGGTGTAACAGCCCTCGAGGGTTCGAATCCCTCCTCTTCCGCCATTTTTTTGAAACTCACGCGCCCCATCCCCCCGCGTTCCGCCTTCGTCCTCGCCGCGTGCGCGCTGCTGGTGCTGGCCTTCGCGCCGGCGCAATACTTCGGGCGTCAGCAGGACGACGTGCTGTACCTCGTCGGCGCCCGCGCCCTCGCGATGGGCCGCTTCTGCCTGCTGACCTCGCCGGGCTGCCCCCCGCTGACGATGATCAACCCCGCGTGGCCCGCTTTGCTCGCGCCCCTCGCCTGGCTGACCGAGAGCACGGGGCCCTTTCAGGCGCTGGCCGCGCTCGTTCTCGCGGCCGTGCCCTTGGCGCTGTGGGCCTGGCTGAGGCGCAGGACCGACGAGACGACGGCACTTCTCGCCGCCGGCCTGTTCGCGTCGTCGCCGCTCGTCCTGTCGCAGTCGGGCGTCGTGATGTCCGAGGCTCCGTTTACTTTGGCCCTGCTCGCCATGCTAATAGCGGCGGAGTCAGGGCGCGCCCTGCCGGCGGGCTTGGCCGCCGCGTTCCTGATCATGACGCGAACGGCCGGGGTCTCCGCCTTGCCCGCGCTCGCCGTCGCGTTTCTAAAGAAGCGCAAGCCCCGCGACCTCGCGCGCGCCTTCCTGCCGCCCGCCCTCGCCTTCGTCTCCTGGTCCGCGTGGTCGTGGTCAAAGATCCACAGCGTCGATAAGTTCAGCATGTTCTCGCTCACCTACGGCGAGAATCCCCTTGCCAAGCTCGCGCGCATCGCCGCGTCCAACGCGGCCTACTACGCCTCCCTGTGGGGCGGCTGCTTCCTGCCGTCCTCGCTTGCAGACAGCGCTCTCGCCTCTATCGTCGGCGCTTTGCTCGCCGCCGTCGTCCTGCGCGGACTCGTCTTGATCCTGCGCCGCAAGCCCGACGACGCCGCCGCCTGGGCGCTCGCGGGCACGACGTTCATGCTCGCCGTCTGGGGCTGGCAGTATGAGCGCTACATGATCCCGCTCCTGCCGCTCCTGCTCTGGGCGCTCGGCGAGGGCCTGGGCCGCGCGGCCCGGCCCGCGCTCGCCGGCCTGCTGATCCTGCAGCTGGCGGCGCAGACGCTTCCACGCCTGGGCCGTCCCAGCCCCTGGGCCGAGCCCGAGCTCGCGAAGACCTACGCCTGGCTCGCCGCC